>CAMLNA010000023.1 GCA_946481025.1 uncultured Rivibacter sp. | reverse complement strand
CGGGCGCGCTGGATCGGCGAGTCCTCGGCGGGGGCAGAGGACGGGCACGGCTGACGAGGGCCCGCCCGTGCTGAAGGACGCATCCAGGAAGGTCGTCTGCCCCTGCTCGAACAGGAACAAGCGCCAAGCCGCGCAGAAGTCCTCGACGGCAGGGAAACCGAGGATAAGGAAGCGCTGCCTGCAGCCGACAACAAGGATCTTGTCGCAGGAGGTTTCATGAAATACGCATTGAGCAAGACCTTGGGAATGGGGTTGGTCGCGCTGATCGGCATTGCGCCGCAGGCCCACGCGCAACAAGCGCTCGAGACGATCCAATCCACCAAGACCGTGAAGATCGGTGTCCCGGTCGATGCCCCGCCGTTCGGGTTCATCGCCGCAGACCAGCAGCCGGCCGGCCTGGACGTGGACGTCGCCCAACTGATCGGTGCCAAGCTTGGCGCCAAGGTGCAACTGGTCCCCGTGGCTTCCGCACAGCGGATCCCCGCATTGCTGGACAAGAAGGTGGACCTGGTCGTTTCCACGCTGGGCAAGAACGCCGAGCGCGAGAAGCAGATCGACTTCAGCGAGTCCTATTCGTCGTTCTACCTGGCCGTGTTCGGCCCCAAAGGCACCAGCATCGCCACGGCGGGTGATCTTGCCGGCAAGACGGTGGCCGTCGCCAAAGGCTCGATCGAGGATCAGGAGCTGACGAAAGCCGCCGGCTCCGCCGACGTCAAGCGCTTCGACGACAACGCATCGACGTTGACCGCCTACTCTGCGGGAAAGGTGCAGTTCGTGGCGGCCGGCGTGAGCGTCGTGGCCGCAGCGATCAGCAAGGACTCGAAGCTCGACGCGGAGTCCAAGTTCGTGCTGAAGGAATCGCTCAACTACGTGGGCATTCCCAAGGGTGAGGAGAAACTGCGCGAGAAGGTGAACGCCGCCATCGAGGAAGCTCGCGCCAGCGGCGAACTTCGCCGGTTGTCGCAGAAGTGGTTCAGCCGCGCGGGCATGAGTGCATCGCGACGCTGACTTCGGAGGAGCTGGCCAGCACCGCCCACGGGTCCGGGTGGAATCGCCTGGTGGCCTGCCCGGAGGGACTCGAACCCCCGACCTGCTGCTTAGAAGGCAGCTGCTCTATCCAGTTGAGCTACGGGCAGGCAGATCGGCCGAGCGGCCTTCTGAAAGACGGGTGGTCGGGGTGAGACGATTCGAACGTCCGACCCACTGCTCCCAAAGCAGTTGCGCTACCAGGCTGCGCTACACCCCGACGAGGACGCCCGGATTGTAGCCGTGCGGGCGGCGGTGCCGGCTTCAGATGCCCGACACCCTGAACTCGATGCGGTGGTAGCGGCCACCTTCGTCGAGCACGGTGAGGCTGTGTGCGCCGCTGTGCGCCAGTTGCAGGGCCACCGCTTCGCCCGGGCGGCTGCGCTGTTGCTGGGTGCCGTCGAGCAGCCAGTACAGGCGCTCGCCGCCGGCTTCGTGCCCCTGTGCGTTGACCACGATCTCCACGACTCGCCGGCCGGGCACGGGCTTGAGCACTGCGCCGCTCTCGAGCCCCGCGATGCGCAGCGCGGTCCCGCCGGCCGCCGCGCCGCAGCGGGCCGGTGCCCACGGCCCGCTGGTCCATGGCTCCAGCGCCACCGGCCAGCGTGCATGGCTGCGCAGCGGGGCGCCTTCGGCGCAGTGCGCGAGCCCGGTGACGAGCAGTCCTTCGCTGCGTGCGCGGTCGGGCAGCGTGGGGGGCGCAGCGCCTTGCAGGGCCCAGCCGGTGCGACGTTGCAGGCAATGCTCGGGCGCGGTCGATTCGGCGCGCAGCCCGAGCGGCCAGCAGCTGGTGAGCGGGCCCACGCCGGGGGGCGGCACGCGCGCCACCGCCGCTTCGCGGTCGCCCGGCAGGCCTGCCACGATGTCCTGCAGCAGCGGTGCCGCGGTGTTGGCGCCGAAGTGGCCCGGGTTGGGCGTGCCGTCCGGGCGGCCCACCCACACGCCCACCGTGTGACGATGGGTCACGCCCACCGCCCATGCGTCGCGGAAACCGAAGCTGGTGCCGGTCTTCCAAGCCAGCCGGCGCGTGCCCTCGGCAAAGGGGCGGTCGGGGTGGCCGCCACCTTCGAGGATGTCCCGCACGATGAACGCGGCCCCCTCGCTCATGAGCCTGGTTTCGACGCGCGGCGCATCGGGCATGAGCCGGGGCTGCCCTGCGAGGCCGCCGCGCGCCAGCGCGCGGTATGCGCCCACCAGCTCCTCGAGCGTGGTGCCGGCGCCGCCGAGGATGAGGCTCAGGTTCGGCTCGGCACCGCGCGCCATGCGCAGCTTCAGCCCGCCGGCGCGCAGCGTGGCGGCAAAGCGCGCGGGGCCCAGGCGGTCGAGCAGGTCCACCGCCGGCACGTTGAGCGACTTCTGCAGCGCCTCGGCCACGCTCACCGGGCCCGAGAAGCTGGCCTGGAAGTTGCCGGGCTGGTAGCCGGAGAAGGACTGCGGCGCGTCGATGAGCAGGCTTTCCGAATGCACCAGCCCTTCGTCGAGCGCCATCGCATAGAGAAACGGCTTGAGCGTGGAGCCGGGCGAGCGCACGCCGCGCACCATGTCGACGTGAGCGGCGCGCTCGCGGTCGGAAAAGTCGGCCGAGCCGGCATAGGCCAGCACGTCGAGCGTGTCGTTGTCCATCACCAGCACGGCCATCGACACCTTGGGGGGCATGGCGTTCACGCGGTCGAGCAGTTGCCGCTCGACCGTGGCCTGCAGCTCGACGTCGATGGTGGTGTGCACCACGGCCCCACGCCGGCCGCGCTGCGCCGCCCTGGCCCGCTCGGCGGCCAGCGGCGCGAGCCACTGCGCGCGGATGGCCTGCACCGCCACCCGCTCGATGCGGGCATCGGCTGCCGTGGCCGGCGACCATACGCCGAACGCCGCCAGTCGCGCCAGCACCTTGTCGCGCGCGGCCTGTGCCGCCAGCGGCGCGCGATCGGGCCGCAGCCGCGACGGCGCCTGAGGCAGCGCCGCCAGCAACGCCGCTTCGGCCTCGCTCAGCGTGCCTGACGACTTGCCCAGGTAGCTGCGGCTGGCCATTTCCACGCCTTCGACGATGCCGCCCATCGGCGCATGGTTGAGGTACAGCGTGAGAATTTCGCGCTTGGACAGGCGCAGCTCCAGCTGCAAGGCACGCAGCACCTGCCTGAACTTGACCCTCAGCGTGCGCGCCTCGCGTGCGGCGGGCGGATCGATGATGCGCGCCACCTGCATGGTGAGCGTGGAGCCACCCGAGACGATGCGCCCGCTGCGATGCCACTGCCACCCGGCGCGCGCCAGCGCCACCGGGTTGACCCCGGGGTGCCAGTGGAACCAGCGGTCTTCGTAGCCCAGCAGGGCCTGCAGGTACAGCGGCGACACCTGCTCCGGCGTGACCGGCTGGCGCCACACGCCGTCAGCGCTGGTGTAGGTGCGCAGCGGCGTGCCGTCGCGCGCCACCACCACGGCGCCCCGGTCGCTGGGCGGAATGGGCGGCGGGAAGGCGAGGTCGAGCAGCAGCACCGCGAGAAGCAGCACCGCGAGCCCGAGCTCGATCTTCCGGCTCATGGGCTACCTCGCGACTCCCGAAGCCGCGTCGGCGGCCACGGCCGCGCCGCGCGGATCGCTGATCGTGATGGCCGCCTCCTGCACGCCCACGCCGCGCAGCTCGGGCCGGTACATGTCTTCGGCAAACGGCGCCGGCACCACGAAGCGGCCCGGGCTCACCACCCGCACCATGTAGAACACGGTGAGCCAGTTCGGCTCCAGCCGGGCGGCGGCCACGTAGCGGTCGTCGCGGTATTCGCGGTGCTTGATGCGTGGGTCGTTCATCGCCTCGGCCACGTTGACGTTGCCGATGTTGAACTCCTCGGCCTTGGGCCCCTGCGACAGGTTGAGGTTGTCGATCTCGAAGCCGGCGGGCACGCGGTCGATGACGAGGGCGTCCTCGATGCGGGCCTTGGCGCGCGCCTGCACCCGCACGATGAGCATGTCGCCCACCTTGAGCGGGCGACCGCTCCAGGCACGCCCGTCAGGCTCGAACCAGTCGCGCTTGAGTTCGATCACGTCGGCCCGGGGCGCGGGCGGCTTGACCGGATAACCCTGGACCTCCACTTCGAGGAACAGCGAGTCCTTGTGCTGGCTGGCGATCGAAACGCCCTTGGCCAGGCCGGCCGCGTCGAAGCTGCGCTGCTCGGTGCTCCTGGAGCTGAGGGCCTGGCCGGCGTCTCCGGTCTTGAGCAGCGCCGTCCATTCGCCGCTCGCATCGCCGCCGGCCGCACGCGCGGCGAGGAAGAGCGACAGCCGCTCCTGGGTGGAGTAGTACTGCCGCCCGCCCAGCCGGTCGGCCAGGTCGAACAGCAGGTTCTCGCGGCGCGGATGCTTCACCTCGTGACGCGACAGCAGCGCATAGCTCATCGCCAGGTCGCGCGCGGCCGAGCCGTAGTCGCCCAGCCACTCGCCGCTCCAGCCGTAGCGCTTGCTGTGGATGCCGTAGGGCCGCTGCATCGCATCGTCGAGCGCCACCTTGGCGCGCGCCTCGTCGCCCATGAGCTTGAGGGCGATGGACAGGTGCACCAGCGGCAGCGGCGAGCGTGCGCGGTCGCGCACCTGATCGTGCAGGTAGCGCAGCATCGCCAGCGGCGCCTTCTGGTCGCGCGCGAGCATGTAGCCCACGTGCGCCAGCTCGGCGAAGCGCTGGTGGCTGTCGCGCACGAGGTTGTAGTCGCGCTCGCTGAAGGCGGGCACCGGGGCGCTGGCCGCGTCGGCCTTCACCGGCCTGGGCAGGCTGGGGAAGCGGTTGGGGGCCTGCTGCAGCTGTTGCAGCAGCCACTCCTGCGCGTTCTTGTACAGGCCCTCGGGCACGGTGAAGCCCTGCGTGCGCGCGTCCTGCAGGAAGCCCACCACATAGGCCGACAGCCACACCTCGTAGGGCCCGTCGCCCCAGAGCGTGAAGCCGCCGTTGGCCTTCTGCATGCCGGCCAGCCGCCCGATGGCGCCTTCGACGAACTGCGCGCGCTCCTCGCGGCTGCGCGGCTTGAGGCCGGCCGCCTTGGCCGCTGCTTCATCGATGAACACGTGCGGATAGGCCGCGCTGGTGGTCTGCTCCAGGCAGCCGTACGGGTAGTCGAGCAGGCCCTGCACCAGCCGGTTCACGTTGAGCGGCGGCTTGTTCGAGACGGTGAGGCTCACCGTGGCAGAGGCCTTGAAGTACTTCTCGACCCAGCCCGGCTCCAGCTTGAAGCTGCCGCCGGGCTCGAGCTTCACCCGGCGCACGTCGCGCTCCGCGGGCACCGGGGGCTGCACCTGCAGCACGGACTCGCGCACGATCTTCAGGCCGCTGGCGCTGGTGACCTGCAGGCGCAGGCGGCCCAGGCCGTAGGCGTCGGTCGCCTCGACCGGAAAGCGCAGCGTGCTGCGCTGCTGGTGCTTGAGCGCCAAGGTCTTCTCGCCACCGCCCACCTTCACCGGCTCTGCCCCTTCGAGCAGCACCTTCACTTCCTGCGGCGAGCCGCTCAGGTTGGTGACGTCGAGCGCGATGGTGGCAGCGTCTCCCGGCGAGATGAAACGCGGCGTCGCCAGCTCGGCCACCAGCGGCGCAGCCGCCACCATCTCGGCATCGGCCTTGCCGTATTTGTCGGGCGAGGCCACCACCGCCATCAGGCGCAGCGTGCCGTTGAAGTCGGGAATGTCGAGCGGGATCTCGGCCTCGCCCTTCGCGTCGAGCCGCACCGGGCCGCTGAAGAGATCGACCAGCTTCACCTTCTTGGGCAGGCTCTTGCTGTCGCGCGTCTTGGCGTCGCCGCCGAACTTGAGCTTGCCCTGCGCGCCGTCCATCTTCTCCATGAGCTTGCCGTACAGGTCGAGCAGCTCGGGCGCATAGCGGTGCTTGCCGAAGAAGAAGTCGAAGGCATCGGGGCTCTTGTAGCGGGTGATGTTGAGGATGCCCACGTCCACCGCCGACAGAGTGACGAGCGCGCCTGCGGCCCCTGCCCCTTCGGCCTTCACCTTGACCACCGAACGCTTCTCCGGCAGCACCTTGGCCGGCGCGGTGATGGCGAGCTTGAGCTGCCGGTCGCCGCGGGCCAGCGGCAGGTGCGCGAGGCCCACGGCACGCGCCGGCGTCACACGGTCGCCCTGGCTGCCGGGGCGGAAGGCCGTCACGCCCACGTACAGGTCGTGGCGCGCCCAGGCGGCCTCCACGGGAATGCTCACCGTGGTGCCGGTGGCCTTCACGCTGATGCGGCTGCTCCACAGCAGCCTGTCGCCTTCGACCGTGACGAGCGCGGTGCCGTCGTGCGGCGGCGTGATGGTGAGCTCGGCCTTTTCGCCGGCCACCAGGGGGGCCTTGGCCAGCTTGAGCTGCACCCGGTCGGGCCGGTTGCCCACGTCTTCGGCTTGCTGTGCGCCCCAGCCGGCATGGAAGCGGTAGCGCAGCTGCTGCCCGGTCTCGGGGTCGTCGACCTCGAGGCGGTAGCGGCCCCAGCGCACCGGCAGGCTGAGCTTGGTGCGCGCACCGGTCATGGCCACGGCGCCCGACTCGATCATCTCGTCGGTTTCGGTGTAGCCCGAATGCCAGCCCTTCTGGTCGTCGAAGCGCCAGTAGTACTGGCGGTCCTCGCGCACCAGGCGCAGCGGCACGCTCGGCAGCTGCACAGGCTTGCCGTCGATGCCCACGCGGATGAGCTCGAACTCGGCCTTGCCGTCCTCGCGCGCGACGTCACGGTCGAACAGCGGCCGCACGGCGAGCAGCTTGCCGGCCGGCCACACCACGCGCTCGATGGAGCGCACCACCGGCCGCCCGCCCGACTCGAGCAGGCTGAAGCTGCCGCGCACGAGCATCGGCGAGCGCGCGCCCTGCGTGGCCACCGGCAGGTGCACGGTGGCTTCGCCTTCTTCGTCGAGGTTCTCGTCGCTCACCTCCTCGCGCTTCTTCCTGTCGTCGTCGGCGAAGTCGCCGAACACGAAACCCGGCCACTGCTGGGGCAGCGCGAAGCGCTGGCGTTCGGTGGCGGCAGACACGAGCAGGCGGTTGCCGGCCGCCGGCGCGCCGAAGAGGTAGTCGCCCTTCACCTGCACCTGGAAGTCGTCGCCGGCCATCAGCGCCGGCTTGGCGGTCTTGAGCTCGAGCTTCATGCGCTCGGGCAGGAACTCCTCGACCTGGAACTTCCACACCGCATCGGGCTTCTTCGCGCCGGGGTCGGCGCGCAGCTCCATCTGCCAGCTGCCGGTTTGCGCATCGGCCGGCAGCGACACGGTCTTCTGCAGGTAGCCGGGCAGCTTGTCGTCCGGCCGCCAGGTCTGGGTGCTCACCGTGCGGCCGTCGGGGCGCTTGAGCGTGGCGGTCACCGGCAACGGCGCCACCGGCTTGCCGTCCGGGTCGCGCACCAGCACCGACAGCTCGTATTGTTCGCCCGGGCGGTAGAGGTCGCGCCCGGCGTAGGCGAACAGCTTGGTGTTGCGCGACAGGTGGCCGCCGATGTCGAACTCCGACAGGTCCAGCCCCGGCTCGCGCAGCACGATCACGCTCATCTCGGCCTTGGCGCCCTCGCCGCGCCGTGCCACCAGCAGCGAAGCGGCATCGGGCACGCTGGCGAAGCTGGCGTGGCCTTCGCCGTCGCCCTGCGCCTTGGCGAGCGAGCGGGCGTCTTCGTCGAGCAGCTCGAAGCTCACGCTGCCCAGCGCATCGCCCGTCTTGAGCGAGGTGGCAAAGGCATCGAGCGACTTGCTGTAGCGGCGCGCCTGCACGCCGATGTCGCTGACGTAGAAGTAGGTGACCTGGTAGTCGTTGGTGAAGCGGCCGGGCTGGCCCATCACCGCGATGTAGACGCCGGGCTCCTGCAGTTCCTTGATGGTCTCGACCGGGATGAAGGTGACGCGCCGCTTGTTGGGCGTCTCCTCGGTGGTGTAGCGGCCGAGGTAGACGCTGCGCGAGGACTGGCGCAGCTGGTCGAGCTCCCAGCCGTTGACCACACCCTTGAGCTGGCGGTTCTGCGAATAGCCGTACTCGCCTTCGTAGCCCTCCTCGCCTTCTTCTTCCGGCTCGGCGGCCGGCTTGCGGGAGCCGGCCACGCGCTCGAGGAAGCGCGCCATCTCGGCGGGCTCGATCTTGAGGAACTGCAGGTCCACCTCCGGCACGTTGACCGTGACGATGGGCAGCCCGCCGTTCTGCCCGGCGGGCAGCACCGTGCCCCGGCTGGCGAAGTAGAACGACGGCGGCATGGCTTCACTGGCCAGCTCGCACGTGCGCGCAGCCGTGAGCTTGCGGCCATCGGACGCGCGCAGCTCGGCGCTCACGTCGATGCGGAACTTGCGCTGGGGCTGGATATACGGGAAGTAGACGACGCGGGGGTTGTCACCCACGACCCAGGCGCCTTGCAGCAGCTTGCCTTCGGGCGCTGAACCGCCCGCAGCGACCTTGGGCGCGCTCGTCGTGCCTGCGGCGCTTTCGGCGGAGGCTTCGGCGGCGCCGGACACCGGGCCGAGATCGGCCACGCGCATCACCTCGGACAGGTTCTGCTTGCGGTCGACCGGCTGCGAGAACACGACCGCCAGCGCGGGGCGGTCGTCGAGCAGGCGGGGCTTGCACTCGAGCGCGGAGAACGGCGTGTTCGGGTCCGTCGCGATGGTGCCGCCAGCGTCCGAGGACGGACGCTCCTGCTGCCACCACCACAGGCCGGCGCCTGCGGCCGCTGCGATCAGCGCACCGGCGGCGACCCCGATCCAACGCTTGCGAACGACGTTGCTGCCCTCTGCCATGCATGCCCCCCACGGTTAGGTCGGCGGGATTGTGGCAGAGGGGTATGCGGGTCGCGCCCGCTGGCCGTCCCTAGTTCGAGGAGCCCTTTTTCACCAGCCCCACCACGAACAGCAGGATCAACGCACCCACGACCGACGCGATGAACCCGACCGGCTGGCCCGGCGCATAGAAGCCGACGGCCTGCCCGAGGAAGCCGGCGATGAAGGAACCTGCAATGCCCAGCAGGCTGGTCAGGATGAGGCCCATGCTCTGCGTGCCGGGCATGACGGCGCGGGCGATGAGGCCCACGACGAATCCGATGAGGGCCATCCACACATAGGTCATGACGCGCGTCCTTTCGCGGCAGTTGAAGAAAGCCAGTAAAGCGTCAGTGGGTCGCTTCGCCCACCACGTCGGCGGGCATGCTGGGCGGTGGCAGCGCCATCAGCACGGTGGCGACTTCCATGCATTGCTTGATGTGCTGCTCGCACACCAGCTTGAGCGCCGAGAACGTGAGGGCGGCCGACACAGCCTGGCCGGCGATGGGCACGTACTTGGCAGCCTGCTGGGTGGTGAGGCGCACGCCCACCAGCTTGAGCAGCTTCATGACGAGCTCGCGGGTGACCATGCGCCCCACCACCAGGCCGCCGACGGCGCTGATGGCCTTGTAGGCATGGACCCGCTTGTGCGGTGCCAGCCGTTCCACCTGCTCGGGCGTGAGCCCGAAGGCTTCGTTGATCTCGGGCAGCAACTTGGCCAGCACGCCGATGTCGGTGAGCCAGTCGATGCCGGGCACCGGCACGGCGGCCACGCCGGCGGCCATGAGGGCGCGCCTGGTGACCAGCTTGCGGCACTGGCGCGCCACGCGTTCGATCTCGGCCGGCGTGTCGGGTACGACGATCCAGTGGTGGGCGAGCGCCTTCGCTTTGTTTGCCATGCGGCGATGCTGGCATGCATGCCATGGGCGGTCAACCCGCGGGGCGACGCGGCTTGCGCCGTGACGGCCGTGCCGCGTCGCGCAGGCAGGCCTGCACCAGCGCGGCCACGTGCTGCACCGCCGCGTCGCCGTCCTTGCGGGCGTGCGTGGCGAGGTGCAACGCAAAACCCGGCACGGCGAGCGGCGGCTCGAAGACAGCCAGGCCCGACCTGCCTGCGGGCGAAAGGCAGCGCTCGGGCAGCATGGCGATCAGGTCGCAGGCCTGCAGCAAGGGCTCGACCATCAGGAAGGTCGGCACCACCGCGCCGACGCGCCGCAAGAGCCCCTGCTCGGCAAGCGCCTCGTCGAGCGGACCGCGCGTGTCGCCCTGGCCAGACACCAGCACATGGGGGAATGCCAGCCACTTCTGCAGGCTGAAGCGCCGTGCGGCCGGGTGGCCTGCCCGCATGGCCACGACGTAGCGTTCCTGGAGCAGCTCCGTGCGGCGGAACTGCGGTCCGAGCACCGGGAACACCGACACCGCCAGGTCGGCTTCGCCGCTTTCGAGCCGCTGCAGCGCTTCGGCCGCGCCACGCCACGGCAGCACCACCAGGTCGACGAGCGGAGCCGTCCGAGCCAGCTGCGGCAGCAGTTGCGCCAGCAGCAGCACGCCCGGCTGGTCGGCCGTCGCGATGCGCACCGTCTGCTTCAGCCGGGAAAGGTCCGCCGGCCGCGCGTCGACGACCTCGCGCACGGCCTGCAGGGCCTGTGCCAGCGGAGCGCGCAGCGACTGCCCCTTCGGGGTGAGCCGCATCGTCGCGCCCACGCGTTCGATGAGGGGGTCGCGGAACACGTGCCGGCAACGCTCGAGTGCGCTGCTCGTGGCCGGCTGCGACAACGCCAGCCGCCGGGCCGCGCGGGTGACGTGCCCTTCTTCGAGCACCGCCTGCAGCACCACGAGGAGGTTGAGATCCAGCGCCCTGAGATTCATGCCGTGGATGATGGCATATATCAACAATCGGTTGGACGGATGAGCATCCCGCGACGAGGATCGCGTTCATCGCAACCACGAACACGGAAGAGACCATGAGCACCATCGCATTGTTCGGCGCCGCGGGCGCCATCGGCCAGAGCATCGCTGCCGCGCTGTCGAGCGAGGGCCGGCGCTACCGGGTCGTGGGCCGCTCGCGCGACGCGCTGGACGCCGCATTCGGCCGCGACCCGCTGGCCGAGCTGTGCACCTGGAACCCGGATGACCCGGCCTCGGTGCGGGCGGCCGCGACCGGCATCGACACCATCGTGTACCTCGTCGGCGTGAACTACTGGCAGTTCGAACTGCACCCCAAGCTGATGGAGCAGACGCTGCGCGGCGCCGTCGCCGCGGGTGTGCGCCGCATCGTGCTGATCGGCACCGTGTACCCCTACGGCCGCCCGTTGGCCAACCCGGTGCGCGAAGACCACCCGCGCCACCCGCACACCTTCAAGGGCCGCATGCGGCTCGCACAGGAAGAGCTGCTGCTGGCGGCCCATGCCCGCGGCGACATCGAGGCCACCGTGCTGCGCCTGCCCGACTTCTACGGGCCCGGCGTCGACAAGAGCTTCCTGCACTCGGCGTTCGTGGCCGCGGTGAACGGCGGCACGGCCGACATGGTGGGTCCGATCGACCGGCCGCACGAGTTCGTCTTCGCGCCCGACGTCGGGCCGGTGGTCGTTCGGCTTGCGCAAAGCGAACGGGCCTGGGGCCGCGTATGGCACCTCGCCGGCGCGGGCGTGACCACCCAGCAGGACATCGTCGACGAGATCGCGCGGCAGACCGGGCGGCCGCTGCGGCCGCGCGTGGCCGGCAAGACCCTGCTGCGGCTCATCGGCCTGTTCAAGCCCTTCGTGCGCGAGATGGTCGAGATGCACTATCTGCTGACCGACCCGGTGCTGATGGACGACACCGCGCTGCACCAGCTGCTCGGCCCCATCAGGAAGACGCCCTATGCCGAGGGCGTGCGGCAGTGCCTGGCGGCGCTGCGGGCGGTCCCTGTCAGTTCGACAGCTGCGACCACGCCTTCTCCAGCCGCTTGACCGACACCGGCTGCGGCGTGCGCAGCTCCTGTGCGAACAGGCTCACCCGCAGCTCCTCGAGCAGCCAGCGGAACTCGTCGAGCCGTGCGTCGGCCACGCCCTTGCGGTCGGCCAGCCGGCGCAGGTAGCGCTGCTCCAGCGGGCGCAGTTCGGCCAGCCGCTGCGCATCGCGTGCGGGGTCGGCACGCAGCTTGTCCAGGCGCGTGGTGATGGCCTTGAGATACCGAGGGTAGTGCTGCAGCTGGGCATAGGGCACCAGCGCCACGAAGCGCTTGGGCATGAGCCGCTGCAGCTGGGCGGCCACGTCGTCGGCCACCTCCTTGGGCGGCTTGCTGTCCTTGAGCTTGCGGGCCGCCGCGGCGTACTCGGTGAGCACCACGCCGGCCAGGCGCGCCACCTCCTGTGCGATGAGGTTGAGCCGGCTGCGGCCTTCGTCGACGCGGGCCTTGAAGCCTGCCTCGTCGGCGGGCAGCGGTTCGGCCAGGAACGCGCGTTCCAGGGCTACGTCGATGATCTGGTCGCGAAGCTCCTCCTGCGTGCCGAGGCTCATGTAGGCCACGGCCATCTTCTGCAGGTCGGGGATGTTCTTTTCCAGGTACTTGAGCGGCTCCTTGAGCTGCAGCGCCACCAGGCGGCGCAGGCCGGCACGGTGCTTGTGCGCCGCCACGTCAGGCTCGTCGAAGACTTCGATCTCGACGTGCGAGCCGCGGTCGATGAGTGCCGGGAACCCGACCAGGGTCTGCGCACCGCGCTGCACCTCCATGAGCTCGGGGAGCTCGCCGAAGGCCCAGGTGGTGTAGGTGGCTGCAGCGGCCGGCACGGCCGCCGCCTTGGCCTGCGGCGCCGGCTGGCGGGTGCTGGCCTGCACAGGCTTGCCCGCGTCGTCCGTCGGTTCCCGCCGGGCCACCTGCAAGGTGGCCAGGGCCTGGAACGCGCTGCGTGCCTGGCCCCCGAGTTCGGCCTTCAGTGCCGCGAGGTTGCGCCCCATGCCCAGTTGCCGCCCGTGCTCGTCGACCACGCGGAAGTTCATGAACAGATGCGGCGACAGCGTCTCGAGCTTGAAGTCGTTGCGCTGCACCGCCAGCTGCGTGCGCTCGCGCACCGCCTTCAGCAGCGCATCCATGAGGCTGCCCTGGGCGAACGGGGCGAGCTCCACGAACTCGGCCACGTAGTCCGGCAGCGGCACCAGCCGCGCACGCGGCTTCTGGTGCAGGCTCTTCACCAGCGCCAGCACCTTGTCCTTCAGCATGCCGGGTACCAGCCATTCGCAGCGCTCCTCGTTCACCTGGTTGAGCGCATAGATGGGCACGGTGACCGTGACGCCGTCGCGCGCATCGCCCGGCTCGTGCAGGTAGCTCGTGCTGCAGTCCACGCCGCCCAGGCGCAGGGTCTTCGGGAAGGCCGAGGTGGTGATGCCCGCGGCCTCGTGGCGCATCAGCTCCTCCTTGGTGAGCCACAGCAGCTTGGGCTGCCGCTTGCTCTCTTCGCGATACCAGCGCTCGAAGGTGTGGCCGGAATGCACGTCAGCCGGCAGCTGCTGGTCGTAGAAGGCGTAGATGAGCTCGTCGTCCACCAGCACGTCCTGCCGGCGCGACTTGTGTTCGAGCTCTTCCACCTGGCGGACCAGCTTGCGGTTGTGCGCAAGGAAGGGCAGCTTCGTCTCCCATTCCTCGCCCACCAGTGCCTCGCGGATGAAGATCTCGCGTGCCGCGGCCGGATCCACCTTGCCGAAGTTCACCCGGCGGTTGCTGTAGACCACGATGCCGTAGAGCGTGGCCCGCTCCAGCGCGACCACCTCGGCGGCCTTCTTCTCCCAATGCGGCTCCAGCAGCTGCGTCTTCAGCAGGTGGCCGGCGATCCAGGGGATCCACTGCGGCTCGATGGCCGCGAGGCCGCGGCCGTACAGCCGCGTGGTCTCCACCAGCTCGGCGGCCACCAGCCAACGGCCCGGCTTCTTGGAAAGGTGCGCGCCCGGGTGGCGCCAGAACTTGATGCCGCGCGCGCCGAGGTACCAGTCGTCTTCGTCGCTCTTCAGGCCGATGTTGCCCAGCAGGCCGGCCAGCATGGCCAGGTGCACCTGCTCGTAGGTCGCCGCCGAGGTGTTGAGCCGCCAGCCGTGCTCGGCCACCACCGTGTGCAGCTGCGAATGGATGTCGCGCCACTCGCGCACGCGCCGCGGCGAGACGAAGTTGTCGCGCAGCAGTTGCTCGTGCTTGCGGCTGGAGATGCGGTGCTCGCCGTGGCCCCCGCGGCTTTCGTCGAGCCATTTCCAGAGCTTCAGGTAGCCCATGAACTCCGACTTCTCGTCGTCGAACTTCTTGTGCTTCTCGTCGGCGGCCTGCTGGTGCTCGAGCGGGCGGTCGCGCACGTCCTGCACGCTGAGCGCGGAGGCGATGACGAGCACCTCGCTCAGCGACTGGCGCTCGCGCGCCTCGAGGATCATGCGACCCACGCGGGGGTCGAGCGGCAGCTTGGAGAGCTCGCGGCCGATGGCGGTGAGCTCGTTCTGGTCGTCCACCGCGTTGAGCTCGCCCAGCAGCGCGTAGCCGTCGGCCACTGCCTTGCGCGGCGGCGGCTCCAGGAAAGGGAAGTCCTCGACCTGCCCCAGGCCCAGCGCCTTCATGCGCAGGATCACGCCGGCCAGCGACGAGCGAAGGATCTCCGGGTCGGTGAATTTCGCCCGGCCCTGGTAGTCCTTCTCGTCGTACAGGCGGATGCAGATGCCGTTGGACACCCGCCCGCAACGCCCGGCGCGCTGGTTGGCCGCCGCCTGGCTCACCGGCTCGACCTGCAGCTGCTCGACCTTGTTGCGGTAGCTGTAGCGCTTGACCCGCGCCAGGCCCGTGTCGATGACGTAGCGGATGCCGGGCACGGTGAGCGAGGTCTCGGCCACGTTGGTGGCCAGCACGATGCGCCGCGTGCTGTGCGGCTCGAACACGCGGTCCTGCTCCTGCTGGGACAGGCGGGCGAACAGCGGCAGGATCTCCACGCCGGGCGGGTGGTGCTTGCGCAGGTGCTCCGCAGCGTCGCGGATCTCGCGCTCGCCCGGCAGGAACACCAGCACGTCGCCGGCGCCTTCTCGCCAGAGCTCGTCCACCGCGTCCGCGATGGCGTTGTCGAGGTCGTAGTCCCGGTCTTCTTCGAACGGCCGCCAGCGCTGCTCGACCGGGTAGAGCCGGCCGCTCACCATGAGCACCGGCGCTGGGCCGCGAGTGCTCTCGAAGTGGCGGGCGAAACGCTCGGCATCGATGGTGGCCGAGGTGACGATGATCTTGAGGTCGGGCCTGCGCGGCAGCAGTTGCTTCAGGTAGCCGAGCAGGAAGTCGATGTTGAGGCTGCGCTCGTGCGCCTCGTCGATGATGAGCGTGTCGTAGGCCCTGAGCAGCGGATCGGTCTGCGTCTCGGCCAGCAGGATGCCGTCGGTCATGAGCTTCACCGAGGCGCCGGGCTGCAGGCGGTCCTGGAAGCGCACCTTGTAGCCCACCACCTCGCCGAGCGGCGTCTTCAGCTCCTCGGCGATGCGCTTGGCCACCGAGCTGGCTGCGATGCGGCGCGGCTGGGTGTGGCCGATCAGCCGGCCGGTGTTGGCCCGGCCGCGCCCCATGGCGAGCGCGATCTTGGGCAGCTGGGTGGTCTTGCCCGAGCCGGTTTCGCCGCACACGATGACCACCTGGTGCTCGGCCAGCGTGCGCTCGATCTCCTCGCGCCGTGCCGACACCGGCAGCGATTCTGGAAAGGTGATGGGCGGCAGCGGATTGGCCTTCGCGGCCGCGGGGCCGCGGCTGCGCTCTTGCTCGGTCATCTGGGGTCGTCGTGCAAAATCGCGGATTATTTCAGCCTCGAGCCACCCGCGGCGCGCGCATGGACCTGATCTTTCCCCACACCTTCGTTCCCTGGTTCCGCTCGGTGGCGCCGTACATCCATGCCTACCGAGGCAAGACCTTCGTCGTGGCGCTCGTGGGCGAAGCCATCGCGGCCGGCAAGCTCAACTCCTTCGTGCAGGACGTGGCCATCCTGCATGCCATGGGCATCAAGCTGGTGCTGGTGCACGGCTTTCGCCCCCAGGTGAACGAACAGCTGGCGGCCAAGGGCCAGAGCTCCCGGTTCAGCCACGGCATGCGCATCACCGATGCGGTGGCGCTCGACTGCGCCCAGGAAGCCGCCGGCCAGCTGCGGTTCGAGATCGAAGCCGCGTTCTCCCAGGGACTGCCCAACACGCCGATGGCGAACGCGACCGTGCGCGTGGTGTCGGGCAACTTCCTCACCGCGCGCCCGGTGGGCATCATCGACGGCATCGACTTCCAGCAAAGCGGGCTGGTGCGCCGCGTGGATGCCGCCGCCATCGGCCGCGCCATCGACACCGGCGCCATCGTGCTGCTGTCGCCGTTCGGCTTCTCGCCCACCGGCGAGGCCTTCAACCTCACGATGGAAGAAGTGGCCACCAGCACGGCCATCGAGCTGCAGGCCGACAAGCTGATCTTCCTGACGGAGGTGCCGGGCGTGCGCGAAGACCGCAACGACCCCGACAGCCCCATCGACACCGAGCTCGCGCTGGCCGACGCGGAGCGCCTGCTCGCCAGCCTGCCCAGCCCCACCCAGCCCACCGACGTGGCCTTCTACCTGAAGCACTGCGTCAAGGCCTGCAGCGAAGGCGTGGAGCGATCCCACATCCTGCCTTTCGCTGTTGACGGCGCGCTGCTGATGGAGGTCTACACCCACGACGGCATCGGCACCATGGTGGTGGACGAAAAGCTTGAAAGCCTGCGCGAAGCGACCTCCGACGACATCGGCGGCATCCTGCAGCTCATCGAGCCGTTCGAAAAGGACGGCACGCTGGTCAAGCGCGATCGCACCGAGATCGAGCGCGACATCGATCACTACACCGTGATCGAGCACGACGGCGTGATCTTCGGCTGCGCGGCGCTCTACCCCTACCCGGAAGCGAAGACCGGCGAGATGGCCGCGCTGACGGTGAGCAACAGCGTGCAGGGCCAGGGCGACGGCGAGCGCATCCTGAAGCGCATCGAGCAGCGCGCCCGGGCCATGGGCCTCACCAGCATCTTCGTGCTCACGACCCGCACGATGCACTGGTTCATCAAGCGCGGCTTCCAGCAGGTGGACCCCGACTGGCTGCCCGAGGCGCGCAAGCGCAAATACAACTGGGACCGGCGCTCGCAAGTGCTGGTCAAGCTGCTCAAGTAGCGACCGGCACCGGTTCATCATTCGAAAAAGGAGTACCCACCATGGCCCGCACCGTGAACTGCGTTCTGCTCAAGAAAGCAGCCGAAGGACTCGACTTCGCGCCCTACCCTGGCGAGCTGGGCAAGCGCATCTACAACGAGGTCAGCAAGGAAGCCTGGGCGCAGTGGATGAAGCACCAGACCATGCTGGTCAACGAGAACCGGCTGAACCTCGCCGATGCCCGTGCCCGCCAGTACCTCGCCCGGCAGATGGAACGCTTCTTCTTCGGCGAGGGCGCCGACCAGCCGGCCGGCTACGTGCCGCCGACGGCCTGACGCCCCGTCGCCGCCAGAGATTGACGCGAATCATTCTCGTTAGCGACTAAACTCCTGCAGCTTCATTCACCTGCTGAGGAGTGTCATGTCCCGTTCGAGCTTTGCCCGCGCCGCGCTTGCCGCCGCGGCCGTTTGCACCGCGTTCGCCGCCAACGCACAGGAGCAGGTGCTGAACCTGTACTCCGCCCGCCACTACCAGACCGACGAGGCGCTGTACAACAACTTCACCAAGGCCACCGGCATCAAGATCAACCGCGTGGACGCCGACGACGCCGGCATCCTGGCCCGGCTGAAGAGCGAAGGCACCGCCAGCCCGGCCGACGTGATCCTGCTGGTGGACGCTGCACGCCTGTGGCGCGCCGAGGTGGACGGCCTGTTCCAGCCGGTGAAGTCGCCCGTGCTCGAGAAGCGCATCCCGGCCAACCTGCGCGGCAAGGACGACGGCCAGGGCGCCCAGTGGTTCGGCTTCTCGACCCGTGCCCGCGTCGTCGTCTACAACAAGGCGACGGTCAAGAAGGAAGACGTCGACACCTACGAGGAACTGGCCGACCCCAAGAACAAGGGCAAGGTCTGCACGCGCTCGGGTTCGCACCCCTACAACCTCTCGCTGTTCGGCTCCGTCGTCGAGCACCTGGGCGCCGACAAGGCCGAGCAGTGGCTGAAGGGCGTGGTGGACAACATGGCCCGCGCGCCCAAGGGCGGCGACACCGACCAGATCAAGGCCGTGGCCAGCGGCGAATGCGGCATCGGCCTCACCAACACCTACTACGTCGCCCGGCTGATGCGCTCCGACAAGCCCGAAGACCGGGCGGTGATGGACAAGGTGGCGGTCGTGTTCCCCAACCAGTCGAGCTGGGGCACGCACGTCAACATCGCCGGCGGCGCCGTGGCCAAGAACGCCAAGAACCGCGAGGCCGCCGTCAAGTTCCTCGAATATCTGGCCAGCGACGAGGCCCAGGCTTATTTCGCCAATGGCAACAACGAATATCCGGCGGTGCCCAGCGTGAAACTGCCCAACCCGGCGCTGGACGCGCTCGGCAAGTTCAAGGCCGAGCTGATTCCGATTTCCGTGGTCGGCCTCAACACGGTGAAGGTGCAGCAAATGCTGGACCGTGTGGGCTACAAGTAAGCCCTCCAGGTATATCCAGGTGGTGAAAGCCCGGCCCCGGCCGGGCTTTTTTTCGCCGCTTCGGCCTCTTAGAATGCGCGGGCGCTCCTTTCCCACACAAGAGGATTTTCCGCATGGCCACTTATCAGGATTTGCTCGCCCAGAAAGCCGCCCTCGAAAAGCAGCAGGCTGCACTTGAAAAACAACTCGAGGAAGCCCGCAAGGCCGAACGTGCAGATGTGATCGCGCAGATCAGAAACCTCATGTCGCAGCACGGGCTCTCGGTGGCCGATCTGGGCACGAAAGGCGTCGGCAAACCCGCCAGGGCGGGCGTCGGCGAGGGCCGCAAGGTGGCGCCGAAATACCGCAACTCGGCCACCGGCGAAACCTGGACAGGCCGCGGCCTGCAGCCCAAGTGGATCAAGGAGGCATTGGCCTCCGGCCGGAGTCTCGAAGACCTCGCGATCTGAATACTCCCGCACGAACAAAAGCCGCCCCGAGGGGCGGCTTTTCGTTGACGCGAGGAAGGCCGGCTCAGCGCCGCAGGAACTCGTAGAACGCCCGGGAATTGGTTTCGCGCCCGAGGAAATCGCGCAGCAAATCGTCGGGCGTTCGCTGGCCGCCGTTGGCCAGCACGGTGTCGCGATAACGCTTGCCGATCTCGGCGTCGAGTTTGTCGGCTGAAAAGGCGGTCCGCAGGTCCATGGCGATGACCAGGCTCCACAGGTAGCCGTAGTAGCCCGCCGCATAACCGCCGGCCACGTGACTGAAACCCGCCGGGAACCTGGTGCCGGGCACATGCCCCAGCGGCGTGGCGCCTTCCATGCGTGCCCACAGCCCCATCGGCTCGGGCGCGTCCGGCCCGTGCAGCGCGATGTCGAAGCTGCCGTAGAGGTGCTGGCGCGCGTAGAAGTTGCCCTTGCCGTAGTCGCGTGCCGCCACTGCCTTGTCGATCATGTCGTCGGGCACCGGCTTGCAGCTGGGGCACACCTCGGCGAACAGCTTCAGCACCTGCTTGTCGTAGACCCAGTCCTCCAGCATCTGCGAGGGCGCCTCCACGAAGTCGCGCAACACGCTGGTACCCCCCTGAGCCGAGTAGCGGGTGAACGACAGGTTGTTGTGCAGGGCGTGGCCCAGCTCGTGCAGCAGCGTCTCCAGCTCCTCGAGCGTGAGGCCCTTGCGGTCGAAGTTGACCACCAGCGCGGCCTGCGGCACCCGATGCACGCGGGTCGCGCCATTGCGGAAGCTCCACACCGCCGCATGGTTGTACTTGTTGTCCCGCGGGTAGAGGTCGACGTACAGCGTGGCGATCGGCTTGCCGGTCTTCGTGTCGGTGGCGGCGTAGGCCTGCACTTCCGGATGCCACAGCGGCTGCGGCGGCTGCACGCGGGTGTAGGTGACGCCCAGCAGCTTCTCGGCCAGCTTCAGCACGAACTGCAGGCTCTCCTGCGGCGGGAAGTAGGGGCGGAAAGCCTCCTGGTCCACGGTGTAGCGTTCCTTGCGAACCCGCTCGGTGTAGAACGGCACGTCCCAGCGATCGAGCTTCGTGGCGTCGGCCGGCTGGCCCAGGTGCCTGGCCTTGGCTTCGCGCAGTTCGGCCAGGTCGCGTGTTTCGCCGGCGGTGACCGCCTGCTTCACGTCGGCCAGGAAGGCATCGACCTTCTTCGCGCTGCCGGCCATGCGACGGCGCAGCAGGAAGTCGGCGTAGCTCTTGAAGCCGAACAGCTTCGCGTATTCGAGCCGCAGCTTGGCGATCTCGTCGAGCAGCTTCAGGTTGGCATCGCCGCCTTCGTTGGTCTTGGCCCGCCAGATGCGTTCGCGGGCCGCGGCGCTCTCGGCGCGCTGCAGCACCGGCAGGTACGTCGGGTAGTCCAGCCCGAGCAGGTAGTTGCCGGCGTCATCGCGCCGGGCGTCCTTCCAGACGCTCTCGGGCACGCCTTTCAGGTCGTCGGCGGAAAAAGCGACGCGGGTGCCGTCTTCACGGATGTTGCGGTCGAACTGCTGCCCTAGATCGGTGATCCGATCGACGATCTGCTTGGCACGGTCTCGCTGCGCCTTGGGCAGGCCGATGCCGGCGTCTTCGAAGCCCTCGCGGATGTCGCGCAGGAACAGCCGGTCCACCGCATCGCCGGCGCGCACCTTCTGGCTCGCGCGATAGAGCTTCTCGTTCTGCGCCAGGGTGGAGAAGAAGTCCTGCCAGCGCAGGGTGCAGGCCTGGGCGGCGTCGCGCACGGCCTTTTCCGGATGCACGTGCACGAGCAGGTAGAACGGCCCGGCGGCGTCTTCGTTGTAGGCGTTGAGGTCGTCGTAGCCGGCCAGCCAGCGCGCCTTGGGCGAGCGCCTCTCGATCTGCGCCACGCGGCTGCGCGCGCCCTTCAGCCCGGCATCGCAGGCGGCGTTGACCTGGGCTTCATCGCTGTACTGGGGGAAGCGCGGGCCGGGCAGGTCCACGGCGCCGGCCGGCAACGCCATGAAGGCCAGCGGAAACAATGTGGCCGCCACGAGGCAGGCAGCCGACGAGGCACGGGGAAATCGCATGAACTCTCCAACTTGGGGGCGCCGCCCTCGTGAGGCAACGCGGTGGCGCTGGATTGTGCCGCGCGTCGGAACCACTCGAACGCGGGGCATGCCCTAGGGCGCTGCAAGGCGGTGGGGTCGCCGACACCGTTTAAAGTCGCAGGCGCCCATGGACAGCCTCACCCTTGCTCGAAGCGACACCGGCCGCGCACCGAACATCCTGCGCTGGGCACTGCGTGTCTGCGTCGTGGTGCTGGCCTACTACCTCACCGGTCGCCTGGGCCTGGCCCTGCCCTACATCGGCTCGCACATCTCGCTGATCTGGCCGCCGGCCGGCATCGCGCTCGCCGCATTGCTGCGCTGGGGCCCCAGCATGGCACCCGGCGTCGCCCTCGGGGCGGCATGCGTCGCGCTGCAGGTGGGTTCACCGCCCGGACTGAGCCTGGCCATCGCCGCAGGCAACACGCTGGGGCCGCTGGCCGCCGCCTTTGCCTTGCAGAGGCTGGGCTTCCATTGCGCGCTCGATCGACGCCGTGACGTGCTGCTCTACGTGCTGGCGGCGGGTGCCGGGCTCGCGCTGACCGCCACCTGCGGCGTGATGGCGCTCGCGGCGAGCGACGTGCTGCCCTGGGAAGGCGCGCCGCGTGCCTGGCTGTTCTGGTGGCTGGGCGACATCGTGGGGGCCCTGACCGCCGGGGTGCCGTTGCTCACCTTCGATGGCCCGGCCCTGCGCCGCAGCATGCGGCCCGGCAGGACGCTCGCAACGTTGTGCCTGAGCGCGGCCACCGTGGCCTGCGGCGCGGCCGCGCTGCTGGCCCCCGCAGGACAGGCGGGCATGGGCCTGTCGCCGCTGGTCTTCATGCCGCACCTCCTGCTGTGCTGGCTGGCCCTGCGTGCCGGCGTGTGCGCGGCCTCGTTCACCGCACTCGCGGTGACGGCCTGCGCGGCATGGGGCACGTCACGCGGGCTGGGGCCGTTCTATACCGGCGACATCCACCAGAGCCTGGCGCTCGTGTGGGGCTACGTCACCACGCTGAGCGTCATCACGGTGCTCGTCACCGCGCTCGTCTCCGAACTGGCCGCCAGCGAAGAGCGCTGGCAGCTCGCGCTGGACGGCTCCAACACCGGCGTGGGCGACTGGGACATGCGCAGCGGCCGGATGTTCTTTTCACGCCGGCTGAAGGCGTTGCTGGGCTACCAGCCCGAAGAGATCACCGACACCTACGGCGAATGGACGTCTCGCCTCCATCCCGAGGACCGCCCCCGCCTGAACGACGCATTGCAGCGCCACGCCAACGGCCTGGCGCCGGCCGTGCGCACCGAATACCGCATGCGCTGCAAGGACGGCTCGTGGAAGTGGTTCGAAGTGCAGGGACATGTGGTCGAGCGCGACGAACACGGCGCGCCGCTGCGCTTCGTGGGGGCCGCCAGCGACGTGAGCGAGCGCCATGCCGCCGAAGAGCGCTGGCGGCTGGCAGCCAGCCTCTTCGAGCATCTGCACGAAGGATTGCTGATCACCGATGCCGAGCACCGCATCCTGCATGTGAACCCCGCCTACCTGCGCATGAGCGGATACGGCCGCGGCGAACTCATCGGCACGGTGCCGGCGCTGCTGCAGCCGCCGTCGGCGGAACAGGCCGCCGTGCGTGCGCCGATGTGGGCCAGCCTCAAGACCCAGGGCGCCTGGCGCGGCGAAACCATCGACCGGCGCAAGAGCGGCGAAACCTATCCGCAACAGGTCACGATCTCCGCCGTGCGTGCCGGCGACGGACAGATCAACCACCACGTGCTGGTGGTGTCCGACATCACCCAGGCGCGCCGCCACCGCGCGCAGCTGGAGCAGCAGGCCCGTTTCGATGTGCTGACGCAGCTGCCCAACCGGGGCTACCTTGCGCAACTGCTGCGCGAAGCCCTGGCCCAGGCCGACCGGGAGGGGCATCTGCTGGCGGTGTGCTACTTCGACCTGGACCACTTCAAGCCCATCAACGACCAGCTCGGCCACCAGGCCGGCGACCGCCTGCTGCGCGAACTGGCCTCACGCCTCCAAGCCGCGGTGCGGGGTGGCGATACCGTCGCGCGGCTGGGCGGCGACGAGTTCGTGCTGCTGCTGCGCGCACGCTCGGCCGAGGAGGCGCGGATGGCGCTCGACCGGGTGCTGGAAATCGTCTCGCGCCCCTACCTGCTGGGGCGTGCGGCTCCGCGCCATCTCACGGCCAGCATCGGTGCGACCGTGTACCCGACGGACCGTGCCGACGCCGACACGCTGCTGCGCCACGCCGACCATGCGATGTACATCGCCAAGCAGGCCGGCCGTGGCCGGGTGCAGTTCTTCGACCCCGAAAGCGCGCGTGAAGCCACGGCCCAGCGCGAAGCGGTCGAACGCATCGAGGCCGCGCTCGCCGCCGACGAACTGGTCCTGCACTACCAGCCGAAGGTGGACATGAAGCGCGGGCAGGTGCTGGGCGTGGAAGCCCTGCTGCGCTGGCGTCACCCGCAACAGGGGCTGCTGCCACCTGGAGACTTCCTGCCATTGATCGAGCCGGCGGAGTTCGCGGTGAAGCTGGGCGACTGGGTGCTGCGCCAGGCCATCGACCAACTGGCGGCGTGGCAGCGTCAGGGCCTGGACCTTTCGGTCAGCGTCAACATCACCGGCCGGCATCTGCAGGACCCGCACTTCGCCCAGCGGCTGGGTGAATTGCTCGGCCGCCGCCCGCCGGCACTGGCGCGCCGGCTGACGCTCGAGGTGCTGGAAACCACGGCACTTGCCGACGTGGCGTTCACCTGCGGCGTGATGGAGCAATGCCGCTCGCTGGGCGTGCGCTTCGCGCTCGACGACTTCGGCACCGGCTACTCGCCGCTCACCTACCTGAAGCGGCTGCCGGTCGACGTGCTGAAGATCGACCGCTCGTTCATCCACAACATGCTGGGCGATGCGGAAGACCTGGCGATCGTGCAGGGCGTGATCGGGCTGTCGCGCACCTTCGGCTGCAGCATCGTCGCCGAAGGCGTCGAGTCGGCCGAGCAGGCTCAACGGCTGGTCGAAATCGGCTGCGAGGTCGGCCAGGGCTACGGCATCGCCGCGCCCATGCCCGCCGAGGCGGTGCCTGCCTGGATCGAGAGCTACCGGCAGCAGCAGCTGCTGCTGCCGCAGGCGGCTCGAAGCTGAGCCCAGCCCGCGACTGCGGGACTGCCCGTTCAGCCTGAAGTGACGGCAGCGGCCAGGCGCTGCGCGCAGCGCTCGGCCAATGCGACGTCGGACGCTTCAACCATCACCCGCAGCAGCGGCTCGGTGCCTGAGGGGCGGATCAGCACGCGGCCGCGGCCGATCAGCTCCGTAGCCACGGCCTGCTGCTCGGCTGCCAGCTTCTGGTTGTTTTTCCAGTCCTGGCCGGACTGCAGCCGCACGTTGATGAGCTTCTGCGGGAACAGGCTCACGCCATCGAGCAGCTGCGACAGCGAGCGGCCTGTGCGCTGGGCCGCCTGCAGCACCTGCAGCGCGCTCACGATGCCGTCGCCGGTGGTGTGCTTGTCGAGCACGAGCAGGTGGCCGGAGCCTTCGCCGCCGAGCTCCCAGCCGCGCGCCACCAATTCCTCCAGCACGTAGCGGTCACCCACCTTGGCGCGCACGAAGTCCACGTCGCGCGCCTTCAGCGCCAGCTCCACCGCCATGTTGGTCATGAGCGTGCCGACGGCACCAGGCACGCGTTGGCCTTGCGACAGGCGATCGACCACCATGAGGTACAGGAGCTCGTCACCGTTGTAGAGCCGCCCTTCGCGGTCGATCAGCTGCAGGCGGTCGGCATCACCGTCGAGCGCGATGCCGTAGTCGGCGCCCTGGGCCAGCACCTCGCGCTGCAGCGTCTCGGGGTGGGTGGCGCCCACGCCGTCATTGATGTTCAGGCCGTTGGGGCTGCAGCCGATGGCCACCACCTCCGCACCCAGCTCGTGGAAGACGCTGGGCGCCACCTGGTAGGCGGCACCGTTGGCGCCGTCGACCACGATCTTCAGTCCCTTGAGCGACAGGTCGCCGGCAAACGTGCTCTTGCAGAACTCGACATAGCGGCCTTGCGCATCGTCGAGCCGGCGCGCCTTGCCCAGGCCCATGGAGTCGACCCACTGCGGGGGCTCGGCCAGCGCCGCTTCGACGTCGAGCTCCCATTCGTCCGGCAACTTTTCGCCCTTGGCCGAAAAGAACTTGATGCCGTTGTCATGGAAGGGGTTGTGCGAGGCGCTGATCACCACGCCGAGGTTCATGCGCAATGCCCGCGTGAGGTAGGCCACGCCGGGCGTCGGCAGGGGGCCGGTCAGCGTGACCGCCACGCCGGCCGATGCGAAGCCGGCCTCGAGGGCGGACTCCAGCATGTAGCCCGAGATGCGGGGATCCTTGCCGATCAGCACGGTGGGCCGGGCCTCGGTGCGCTTGAGGACGCGCCCCACCGCATGGCCGAGGCGCAGCACGAAGTCCGGCGTGATGGGGCTTTGCCCGACGGTGCCGCGGATGCCGTCGGTGCCGAAATACTGTCTGCTCATGGGGCGCGATTTTGCCTCCGCCCAGCGGTGCCGAATTCCCTCGTTCAGGTGGGCAGGCTCGCGGCCTCCCACACCTGGAGGGCCTCGCGGGTCGCTGCCACGTCATGCACGCGCAGCACCCGCGCGCCCTGGTGCGCCGCGGCCAGCGCCGCAGCGACGCTGGCGACCAGGCGGTCGCCGACAGGCTTGCCCGTCACCGCCCCCAGAGACGACTTGCGCGACCAGCCCGCGAGCACCGGATAGCCCAGGCCCAGCAGCTCCGGCTGACGCGCCAGCAGTGCGAAGTTGTGCGCCACCGTCTTGCCGAAACCGATGCCCGGGTCGAGCACGATGCGCTCGGCGGCCACGCCGGCTTCACGCAGCACCTGCGCGCGCGCGCCCAGGAAGCGCTTCACCTCGTCGACCACGTCCGCATAGACCGGCCCCCCCGCCTGCATGGACTTGGGCTCGCCTTGCATGTGCATCAGGCACACGCCACAGCCCGGATGCGCCGACACGGCTTCAGCGGCGCCGGGGGCACGCAGCGCGTTGATGTCGTTGACGATGTCCACCCCCAGGTCGAGCGCGGCGCGCATCACCTCGGTCTTGTACGTGTCCACCGAAACCGGCACACCCAGCTTGGCGGCAGCCTCGAGCACGGGGAGCACCCTGCGCAGCTCTTCATCGAGCGGCACGGGGTCTGCCCCGGGGCGACTCGATTCGCCGCCGATGTCGAGGATGTCGGCCCCTTCGCGCAGCAGCTCCTCGCAATGCCGTGCGGCGGCCTGCGCCTGCCCGTGCCGCCCACCGTCCGAAAAGGAGTCCGGCGTCACGTTGACGATGCCCATGATGCGAGGCTTGCTCAGGTCGATGCGAAAGCGTGTGGTCTGCCAGAACATCTTCTTTGCGCCAGAAAAGCAAAACGCGCCGATGGCGCGTCCTGCGGGGGGCTGCCGGCACCGCTCAGGCGGCGGCCGGCGCGTTGTCTGAGTTGACCGGGGGCGTTGCACCGCCGCCGCTGCTCTTCGTGTTCGAAGGCGTCCAGTCCTTTGGCGGACGTGGCGGCCGGCCGTTCATGATGTCGTCGATCTGCTCGGCGTCGATGGTTTCCCATTCGAGCAGCGCCTGCGCCATCGCATGCATCTTGTCCTTGTTGTCCTCGATCAGCTTGCGTGCGTTGGCGTACTGCTCGTCGATGATCTTGCGGATCTGCTTGTCGACCTTCTGCATCGTCTCTTCCGAGACGTTGACCTGCTTGGTGATCGAACGGCCCAGGAACACTTCGCCTTCGTTCTCGGCATACACCATGGGGCCCAGCTCGTCGGTCATGCCGTAGCGGGTGACCATGTCGCGGGCGATGTTGGTCGCGCGCTCGAAGTCGTTGCTGGCACCGGTGGTCATCTGGTTCATGAACACTTCTTCGGCGATGCGCCCGCCGAACAGCACCGCAATGGTGTTGAGCATGCGATCCTTGTCCATGCTGTAGCGGTCGCCCTCGGGCAGCTGCATCGTCACGCCCAGCGCACGGCCGCGCGGGATGATGGTGACCTTGTGCACCGGGTCGGTCTTGGGCAGCAGGCGCGCCACCAGCGCATGACCGGCTTCATGGTAGGCGGTGTTGCGGCGCTCTTCTTCCGGCATGACCATGGACTTGCGCTCGGGGCCCATCAGGATCTTGTCCTTGGCCTTCTCGAAGTCGGTCATTTCCACGACGCGGGCATTGCGGCGGGCAGCGAACAGCGCCGCCTCGTTGACCAGGTTGGCGAGGTCCGCACCCGAGAAGCCCGGCGTGCCGCGCGCCAGGATGTCGGCCCGGATGTCCTGGCCGATCGGCACCTTGCGCATGTGCACGTTGAGGATCTGCTCTCGGCCGCGCACGTCGGGCAGCGTCACGTAGACCTGGCGGTCGAAACGGCCGGGACGCAACAGCGCCGGATCCAGGATGTCGGGCCGGTTGGTCGCGGCCATCACGATGACGCCGAGGTTGGTCTCGAAGCCGTCCATCTCGACCAGCATCTGGTTGAGGGTCTGCTCGCGTTCGTCGTTGCCCCCACCCAGGCCGGCGCCGCGATGGCGGCCCACAGCGTCGATTTCGTCGACGAAGATGATGCAGGGCGCGTTCTTCTTGGCCTGCTCGAACATGTCGCGCACGCGGGCCGCGCCCACGCCGACGAACATTTCAACGAAGTCGGAGCCTGAGATCGAGAAGAACGGCACCTTGGCCTCGCCGGCAATGGCCTTGGCCAGCAGCGTCTTGCCGGTGCCCGGAGGGCCGACCATCAGCACGCCACGGGGGATGCGGCCGCCCAGCTTCTGGAACTTCTGCGGATCCTTCAGGAACTCGACCAGTTCCTTCACCTCTTCCTTGGCCTCGTCGCAGCCGGCGACGTCGGCAAAGGTGATGGAGTTGTTGCTCTCGTCGAGCATGCGCGCGCGGCTCTTGCCGAAGCTGAAGGCGCCGCCCTTGCCGCCGCCTTGCATCTGCCGCATGAAGTAGATCCACACGCCGATCAGCAGCAGCATCGGGCCCCAGCTGATGAGGATGCTCATCAGGATGGACGGCTCCTCGCGCGGCTTCACGTCGAACTTGATGCCGTTGTTGATGAGGTCACCCACCAGGCCGCGGTCGAGGTACGTCGCGGTGGTGCGGATGACCTTGTCATCCGTCGTGATGGCCTTGATGTCGGTACCGCCGCCGCCTTCCTGCAGCGTGACCTGCTTGATGCGCTTGGCCCGAACTTCCTCCAGGAAGTCGGAATAGCCGATCTGGCTGCCCGCGGTCGATGTGCGATCGAACTGCTTGAACACGGTGAACAGCACGAGGGCGATCACCAGCCAAACAGCGACCTTCGAGAACCATTGATTGTTCACCGCGGCTCCTTCTTTCAATCCAAACAGCGGGCTTGCCCCTGGCGGCGAGGGTGCCCGAACCATCGCGGTAGGTGGGGCTGATTCTAGTGCAGTCAACCCCAGGCGCTTTCATCGGTTTCCACGCACTATCGCCGCCATTTCCGAAGACCGGCGCTCGGAACGTATCGACCTGATTCATGCCTTCTTGAGTCCGATACCGACCAAAAAGGTTTCCGAAGATTTGTCTCGGGACGCCTTTGGCTTGATCGGCTTGACCACCCGGAAGCTCCTTTTGAACAGCTCGACCAGCTGGCTGTAGCCGCTGCCGTGAAATACCTTGCAGACCAGGGCCCCCTCGGGCCGCAGATGGCTCTGTGAAAACTCAACGGCCAGCTCGACCAAGTGGGCGATCCGTGCGGAATCTGCAGATTCGATGCCTGACAAATTGGGCGCCATGTCAGAGATGACCACATCCACCGGCCGACCGGCCACGGCTTCGTCCAGCCGGGCGAGAACCGCGTCTTCGCGAAAGTCGCCCTGGATGAACGTGACGCCTTCGATGGGCTCGAAATCCAGGATGTCGAGCGCGATGATCGTGCCGTCCAGTGCCCCGACCGCCGCCCCGCCCACGCCCGCCTGCTTGGGCGCGAACTTGCGCCGCACGTATTGGCTCCAGGCCCCGGGAGTGGCTCCCAGGTCCACGACCAGCTGGCCTGGGCGCAGCAGCTTGAGCTCTTCGTCGATCTCCTTGAGCTTGTAGGCAGCGCGAGCGCGATAGCCTTCCTTCTGGGCCAGCTTCACATAGGGATCGGTCATGTGGTCATGCAACCACGCCTTGTTGACCTTCTTGCTTTTTGTCTTGATTTTCATGTTGGACGGACGGTCGGCCGCGCAGCCTCGGAGGTTCGCGTGACAGCCGCAGAGATAATACGCAGATGCCAGCCATTCAACTGACCCCGGCCGAGCGCAAGGCGCATCGGTCTGACGCTCACCATATCGACCCCGTCGTGATGGTGGGCGGCGACGGCCTCACTCCGGCCGTCGTGAAGGAAACCGATGCCGCGCTGAAAGCGCACGGCCTCATCAAAGTGCGCGTCTTCGCCGATGAGCGCGCGACGCGCGAGGAGATCATGGCCGCCCTGTGCGACCAGCTCGACGCAGCGCCGGTGCAGCACATCGGCAAGCTGCTGGTGCTGTGGCGCCCGCAGCCTGAAAAACCCAAGGCCGAGCCGGAAGACCGACGCCCCGGGCCGAAGGTGGTGAAGATCCTGAAGTTCTCCAAGAGCGGCTCCCACCGTGCGCAGGTCAAGAAGCTCACGGTGCTGGGCAACCAGCGACTCACCGCCGGCGGCACGGTCAAGCGTGCCAAGAAGCGCATCACCAGCGTCAAGAAGCGCGGCCTCGCAGGCTGACGCCGGCCCGCCGCCTCAAGCGGCAGGCGACACAACGCGCCATGCCAGCACGAGCACCAGCACGCCCTTGAGCACGAAGAAGCCACTCGAAACGGCGTGCAGCACGGCAAACGGCCATGGCCCCTGCCCTGCTCGCGCGGCCTCCATCATGGGCAGCACCGCAAAGTAGCCGGCGACGGTGCAGAACAAGGCCCCGAAGGCCAGCAGCATCTCGGCGCTCGGCCTGACGGCGCCTCGAAGCCGCCGCTCGATCAGGACGAACATCACGGTCAGCACGAGGCTCGCATAGGCTTCGCCGGCCAGCATCCGCCCGGCGACCCGCCCGGCAACTTCGCGGGGCAGCAGTGCAAAGGGGGCCGGCGTGGCCAGGGTGCCCAGGCATAGCAGCATGCCGGCCCACAGCCCTGGCAGCAGCGCGCGGCCGCGCCGCAGCAATGCCTCAGAGATAGCGCACCTCGACGATCTCGTAGCGGCGGGTGCCGCCGGGCGCCTTGAATTCGGCGACGTCGCCGGCTTCCTTGCCGATCATTGCGCGGGCGATGGGCGAGCTGACGGAGATGAGCCCCTGCTTCAGGTCGGCCTCGTCGTCGCCAACGATCTGGTAGGTCACGGCGTCCCCGGACTCCTCTTCTTCCAGGTCGACGGTGGCGCCGAACACGACCCTCCCGCCAGCGTCGAGTTGGGCCGGGTCGATGACCTGGGCGGCCGCGAGCTTCCCTTCGATTTCCAGGATGCGGCCTTCGATGAAGCCCTGCTTGTCCTTGGCCGCCTCGTATTCCGCGTTCTCCGACAAGTCCCCTTGGGCACGCGCCTCCGCAATGGCGGCAATGACGGCGTGTCGTTCCACGGTCTTCAGCCGGTGCAGTTCTTCCTTCAGCTTTTCTGCGCCACGTTTGGTCAGCGGAATGGTGGCCATGAGCAAAATCCTCGAGACAAAAAAAATCCAGCCGCCCCCAGTGCCCCGGCGGCGGCCGTGTTGTTTGACGGCAAAAGTTTAGTGCAGTTCGGCGTGCAGTTCCTGCAGGGAATACACCACGAGATCTGCCTGGTGCTTGAGCGCCTCGGTAGCGGCTTCGCAGCCGGCCATGGTCGTGTAGTAGGTCACGCGGTTCGCAAGCGCTGCGGTGCGGATGTAACGCGAATCCGCAATGGCCGTGCGGGTCTCGTCCACGGTGGTGAACACGAGCTGGATCTCGCCCGCCTTCACCATGTCGGCGATGTGGGGACGGCCGTCCTTCACCTTGTTCACCACCTTGACCGGCACACCGGCTTCGGCAATGGCGGCCGCAGTGCCCTTGGTGGCCACCACGTTGAAGCCCAGGTCGTGCAGGTCCGACGCCACCTTGACGGCGCGGGCCTTGTCACTGTTCTTGACCGTGATGACCACCGTCCCCTTGCTCGGCAGACGCGAACCGGCGCCGAGCTGGCTCTTGAGCATGGCCTCGCCGAAGGACTTGCCGGCGCCCATGACCTCGCCGGTGGAGCGCATCTCCGGGCCGAGGATGGGGTCGACACCGGGGAACTTGTTGAACGGGAACACCGCTTCCTTGATGCTGAAGTACGGCGGGATCACCTCGGCCGGCGGCTTGCCGTTGCGGCTCTTCTGGTCTTTCAGCCTCTGGCCGGCCATGCAGCGCGCGGCGATCTTTGCCAGCGGCTGGCCGGTCGCCTTGGACACATACGGGACGGTGCGCGAGGCGCGGGGATTCACCTCGAGCACATAGACCACGGCCTCGTCGCCCTCACCCTGGATGGCGAACTGGACGTTCATGAGGCCCACGACCTTGAGCGCCTTGGCCATGAGCGCGGTCTGGCGGCGCAGTTCGTCCTGCAGCGATGCAGACAGCGAATACGGAGGGAGCGAACACGCGGAGTCGCCGGAGTGGACGCCGGCCTGCTCGATGTGTTCCATGATGCCGCCGATCATCACGTCGGTGCCATCGCTGATGCAGTCCACATCGACCTCGATGGCATCGTCGAGAAAGCGATCCAGCAACACCGGGGACTTCTCGCTCACCTTGACCGCCTCGCGCATGTAGCGCTCGAGGTCCTTGTCGCCATGCACGATCTCCATGGCGCGGCCACCCAGCACATAGCTCGGGCGCACCACCAGCGGGTAGCCGATCTCCTGCGCCAGTGCGAGCGCCTGGTCTTCGGTGCGCGCGGTGCGGTTGGGCGGCTGCCTGAGTCCCAGCTCGTGCAGCAGCTTCTGGAACCGCTCGCGGTCCTCGGCGATGTCGATGCTGTCGGGCGTCGTGCCGATGATCGGCACGCCGTTGGCCTCGAGGTCGAGCGCGAGCTTCAGCGGCGTCTGGCCGCCGTACTGGACGATCACGCCAGCCGGCTTTTCCTTGGCCACGATCTCCAGCACGTCCTCGAGCGTCACCGGCTCGAAGTAGAGGCGGTCGGAAGTGTCGTAGTCGGTAGACACCGTCTCGGGGTTGCAGTTGACCATGATGGTCTCGTAGCCGTCTTCGCGCATGGCGAGCGCGGCATGGACGCAGCAGTAGTCGAACTCGATGCCCTGGCCGATGCGGTTGGGCCCGCCGCCCAGCACCATGATCTTCTTCTTGTCGCTCGGCTCGGCCTCGCACTCCTCGTCATAGGTCGAGTACATGTAGGCGGTCTGTGTGGCGAACTCCGCCGCGCACGTGTCCACCCGCTTGTAGACCGGACGCACGCCCATCGCGTGGCGGGCCTTGCGGACTTCGTGCTGATTGGTGCCGAGCAGCTTGGCGAGACGCTTGTCGGAGAAGCCCTTGCGCTTGAGGAAACGCAGTTCGTCAACGCTCAAGCTCGCAAGCGAACGCCCGCCCAGCGACTGCTCGACTTGCACGAGCTGTTCGATCTGCGCCAGGAACCACGGGTCGATGGCCGTTTCTTCGAAGACCTCCTGCAGCGTCATGCCGATGCGGAATGCATCTGCCACGAACAGGATGCGCTCGGGGCCGGCTTCGCCGATCTCCTGGACGATCTCTTCGCGGTCGGTGCTGCGCTCGGACAAGCCGTCGATGCCCGTCTCCAGGCCGCGCAGCGCCTTCTGGAAGCTTTCCTGGAAGGTGCGGCCCATCGCCATCACCTCGCCCACGGACTTCATCTGCGTCGTGAGGTGCGGATCCGCTTCGCGGAACTTCTCGAACGCGAAACGCGGGATCTTGGTGACGACGTAGTCGATGCTGGGCTCGAACGACGCCGGCGTGGCGCCGCCGGTGATCTCGTTTCGCAGTTCGTCGAGCGTGTAGCCGACGGCAAGCTTCGCCGCCACCTTGGCGATCGGGAACCCGGTGGCCTTGGATGCCAGCGCAGACGAACGCGACACGCGCGGATTCATCTCGATCACGGTCATGCGACCGTTCTGCGGGTTGATGGAGAACTGCACGTTGGAGCCGCCGGTATCCACGCCGATCTCGCGCAGGATCGCGATGGAGGCATTGCGCAGCAGCTGGTATTCCTTGTCGGTGAGTGTCTGCGAAGGCGCCACGGTGATCGAGTCGCCGGTGTGGATGCCCATCGGGTCGAGGTTCTCGATGGAGCAGACGATGATGCAGTTGTCGGCGCGGTCGCGCACGACTTCCATCTCGTACTCCTTCCAGCCGATCAGCGACTCCTCGATCAACAACTCCTTCGTCGGCGAAAGGTCGAGGCCGCGCTTGCAGATCTCTTCGAATTCTTCGGGGTTGTAGGCAATGCCGCCGCCGGTACCGCCGAGCGTGAAGCTGGGGCGAATGACCACCGGGAAGCCATTGGTGCCGATCTCCGCGGCGATGCGCTTCTGCACGCCCCAGGCCTCTTCCATCGAATGGGCGATGCCGCTCTTGGCGGAGTCGAGGCCGATCTTGGTCATCGCCTCCTTGAACTTGAGGCGGTCCTCGGCCTTCTCGATCGCCTTCTCGTTGGCGCCGATCATCTCGACACCGTACTTCGCGAGCACCCCGTGCTTGTGCAGGTCGAGCGCGCAGTTCAGCGCGGTCTGGCCGCCCATGGTCGGAAGGATCGCGTCCGGCCGCTCCTTGGCGATGATGCGCTCGACCACCTGCCAGGTGATGGGCTCGATGTAGGTCACATCGGCCATCTCCGGGTCGGTCATGATCGTCGCCGGGTTGCTGTTGACAAGGATGACCTTGAAGCCTTCCTGCCTCAGCGCCTTGCACGCCTGCGCGCCGGAATAGTCGAACTCGCAGGCCTGGCCAATGATGATCGGGCCTGCGCCGATGATGAGGATGCTCTTGATGTCTGTCCGCTTAGGCATTGCTCGTCTCCGTCATCAACGCCACGAAGCGGTCGAAGAGGTATCCGATGTCATGAGGTCCGGGCGATGCTTCGGGATGCCCCTGGAAGCAGAACGCGGGCTTGTCGGTGCGCGCGAGGCCCTGCAGCGTGCCGTCGAACAGCGACACGTGCGTGGGGCGCAGGTTCGCCGGCAGCGTCTTTTCGTCCACCGCGAAACCATGGTTCTGGCTGGTGATGCTGACCCGCCCGTCGTCGAGGTCCTTCACCGGATGGTTGGCGCCATGGTGACCGAACTTCATCTTGAAGGTTTTCGCGCCGGAGGCCAGCGCGAGGATCTGATGGCCCAGGCAGATGCCGAAGGTCGGGATGCCCGTGTCGATGAGTTCACGTGTCGCGGTGATGGCGTAGTCGCAGGGCTCCGGATCGCCGGGGCCGTTGCTGAGGAAAATGCCATCGGGCTTGTACTTCAGCACTTCGGCTGAACCCGTCTGGGCGGGCACCACCGTCACGCGGCAGCCACGCTGCGCCAGCATGCGCAAGATGTTTTGCTTCACGCCGAAGTCGTAGGCGACCACATGGAACCTGGGGGACGTCTGCCGGCCATAGCCGGGTTGGCCGTCGACGTTGACCAGCTTCCATTCGGTCTGGTCCCACAGGTAAGGCTCGGTCACGCTCACGACCTTGGCCAAGTCGAGCCCGGCCATGCTGGGCGCAGCTTTTGCCTTGGCCACAGCATCGGCCAAAAGCTCTGGCGTGATGTCCTCGCCGGCTTGCAGCGCGAGGATGCAGCCGTTCTGCGCGCCGTTGGTTCGCAGCACGCGCGTCAGCCTGCGCGTGTCGATGTCGGCAATGGCAACGGTGCCTTCGTCCCGCAGGTACTGCGACAGCGTGCGGGTCTTGCGGAAGTTGGACTCGAGAACCGGAAGGTCCTTGATGATCAGTCCTGCGGCATGGACTTTCTTAGCCTCCACATCCTCTTCGTTCACGCCGGTATTGCCGATGTGCGGATACGTCAGCGTGACGATCTGCCGGCAATAGCTGGGGTCGGTGAGGATTTCCTGGTAGCCGGTGAGCGAGGTGTTGAACACCACTTCACCGACTGTCTGACCGGCAGCGCCGATCGAGGTGCCTTGAAAGACCGTGCCGTCTGCGAGTGCGAGAAGAGCTTTGGGCAGTACGGGCAGCACGGGGATCTCCGTCGAGAGTCGCGCCCAGCTCTGCTCTTCAAGCGTGAGTCCGCAGGAATCGGCTGGAGTCTCGAGTGGGCGGGGTGATTGCAGGTAAACCGCGGGATTATAGCCCGCCGGCATCCTCTCGCCGTCTACCAGCTCGCGTGCATGCAGTTGCGCCTGACTCTCATCCGCATCCAGAGCAGCAGATGGTGGATATGCGCCGCAACTGGAAACCGTTCGAAGCCACTTCGATAATCGCGCGACAACAACTTAGGAGGCCCCATGAAAGGCGACCCCAAGGTCATCGACTTCCTCAACGCGCAGCTGAAGAACGAACTCACTGCAACCAACCAGTACTTCCTGCATTACCGGATGCTGAAGCACTGGGGCTTCGACAAGCTGGCAAAGAAAGAGTACGAGGAGTCCATCGGCGAGATGAAGCATGCCGACCGTCTGATGGAACGCATCTTCATGCTCGACGGCCTGCCAAACCTCCAGGACCTCGGCAAGCTGCTGATCGGCGAAGACGTACCGGAACTGCTGAACTGTGACCTGCAGCTCGAAAGCGCCGCCCAGCTGACACTGAAGGACGCCATCGCCTATTGCGAGTCGGTGCGGGACTACGTGTCACGCGATCTTCTGCAGGACATCCTCGACGACACCGAGGAGCACATCGACTTCCTTGAAACGCAGATCGACGTGCTGGACAAGGTAGGTCTGCAGAACTACCTGCAATCACAGATGGGCGACGCCGCCTGATCTCGCCGGCGGCGGGTGGGGCTTCAAGCCGCCCCCCTCCACCGCGGCCACAGGCGACCCGTGCGCGCCATGTAGGCGCGATATTCTTCCCCGAACGAGTCGAGCATCAGGCGCTCTTCTTCGTTGACCCGCAGGAAATACAGCAGCGCAAAGCCGGGCACCGCCAGGGCACCCGCCAGCCAGTTCTGCACCAGCAGCGGCTGCGCAAGCGCAAACAGCCATATGGAGCTGTACATCGGATGCCGAACCCTGGCATACACACCCGTCGTCACCAGGCTGTGCTCCTGCCGGATCTCGAGCGAAGGCGACCAATTGCGCCCGAGTTGCGCATGACTCAGATGAAAGAGCCATAGGGACACGGCCATCATCGCCACCGCCACAAGCGCGAAAGGCGCCGGCACCGTGTAGTCGAAGCGGTCGAACCATGGGGTGGCGAGGTACAACATCGGCACGCAGCACAGCGTGAGAAAGACCACAAGCATCAGCCACTGCTCAAGACGTCCTACACGCCGCCCCACGGCCTGGTTGCCCCGATTGCGCTGCACATGCGGCCAGCGAATCACCATCTGGAGCACGGCAGCGGCAAACCAGGCGAGAGCCGGCCACTGCCAGCCCCCTTCCTGACGCCACCAGTAAGCGCCCAGCACCAGGCTGAACAAGGCCAGCGGAAACCACACGGTGGCGCGCGCCCCGTAGACCCCCGCCGTGGCGTTCTGGCGCCCGCTGGCTGCCGACACTTCGACAACCCTAGTCATCGCCACGCTCCCTGCTGCGACACGGCAGGTCGTTCTTCGCTCGCATCTGTCCTCCCTTCGAACACCGCCCACGACGAAAACGGCGTGACTTTAGGGAGCATCTTTGGCACGCGCGCCCCTCTCAAGAGGGTGTGCCGGGCGCCTATTGGTGTGCGGTTGCAACGCTGGCGAATCCATCTACCTGCCCGCCGTGGCGAAGTCCCTGCACTTCGAGGGGTGCACCCGTTGTATTGCGAATCATTCTTATTTATACTGACGATCAGTTCAGCGCATTTCCTCTGCCGCCATGATCGTCTGTGTTTGCCGCCGCATCTCCAATCGCGATATCGAGCGCACCGCCCAGCAAGGTTGCGCGACTTTTGACGAGCTGCAGATGGAACTGGGTGTGTCCACCTGCTGCGGCCGCTGCACCGATTGCGCGCGCGCTGTATTCGACTCGGCGTTGGCACCCGCCCACCGACACACCGCCCCTGCAGGGACGGCGGCGCTGGCACTGGCCTGACTCACCATGGAATGGTTTGCAAGCCTGCTGATCGTTCTTCTGGGAACGTGGTGGGCGTTGTCAAAACACCGATGACTCTTCGTGGCACCGGCCACACCCTGTGCAAATGAAAACCTTCACCTTGCCCCCCCACTCGCAGCCGCTGCGCGCCCACGGCCCAGTCGTCATGGAGCCACAGATGCCTGCTGCAGAACTCACCCTCGCAAGCGACCTGCTGATGCGCGGCCGCAAGGTGATCCAGATCCAGCACAACGGCGCGCTGTACCAGTTGCGCGCCACCAAGCTCGGCAAACTGATCCTGACCAAATAGCACCGATCATCGTGGGGGGACCGTACTGCACCGCAGTGAACGGTCCATTTGCGCAGCCACACATTCCGGCAACACCGGAGCGTTCAGCCACGCACTTTTTGCCCGTCAGGCCCCTACGACCGCGGCGATGCCGGCCCGCGCGATCTGCGCATCCTCGGGTGACTTGACGCCGCTGACACCCACGGCACCGACACACTGTCCCGAAACCATGATCGGCACACCGCCCTCGAGCATTCCCTCGAGCGTCGGGGCGCTCAGGAACGACGTCCTCCCCTGGTTGATGATTTCCTCGTAGACCTTGCTTTCGCGGCGTCCAAGCGCGGCCGTGCGCGCCTTGGCCGGCGCAATGAGAGAAGAAATGGGAGCGGCGCCATCCAGGCGCTGGAACCACAGCAGGTGCCCGCCGTCGTCCACGACGGCAATGCTCACGTTCCAGGCGTTCTTGACAGCTTCCGCTTCGGCCGCTGCGGCAATCGCCTTCACGTCCGACAGGCTCAGGGAGGGTTTGGTGTTCATGTTGGCGTCAATTGAGTTCAGACATCGAGAAAGCCACAGCGCAGGACCGGGGGCCATTGCGCTGCAAGGCGGGAGGGTATTTTCCTCGGCAACGCAGGAACTAGAATCCTCCGCATCGGTCTATCCGGACCGTTCTTCTATGGAGATGCAATGAACGAGACTCTGCAAACCGTTTACGCTGGCTCGGGCGCCCTGGCCGAACAGCGCAACCGGGTGTTGCGCAACACCTATTGGCTGCTGGCGTTGTCCCTGGTGCCCACGGTGCTGGGCGCATGGGTCGGCGTCAGCACCGGCATCATGGCCGCCATGGGCAACGGCATGAGCCTGATCGTGTTCCTCGTGGGCGCCTTCGGTTTCATGTTCGCCATCGAGAAGACAAAGCACTCGTCCACCGGCGTGGTCATGCTACTGGGCTTCACGTTCTTCATGGGGCTGATGCTCTCGCGGCTGCTGGCCGTGATCCTGGGCTTCAAGAACGGCTCGTCGCTGATCATGACGGCGTTTGGCGGCACCGCAGTGGTGTTCTTCGCCATGGCTTCGCTCGCCACGGTCATCAAGCGCGATCTGAGCGGCATGGGCAAGTTCCTGTTCGTCGGCGCCATCATGCTGCTGGTGGCCGGCATCGTGAACGTGTTCCTGCAGTCGTCGGCGCTGATGCTGACGCTGAGCGTGGTGGCGATCGGTCTGTTCTCCGCCTTCATGCTGTATGACCTGAAGCGGGTGATCGACGGCGGCGAAACCAACTACATCTCGGCCACGCTCGCGATCTACCTGGACATCTACAACGTGTTCCAGTCGCTGCTTGCATTGCTGGGGATCTTCGGCGGCGAACGCGAATAAGCAGGCACGTCTGCATCAGACATGAGAACGGGGCCCACGGGCCCCGTTCTCATTTGTTCGTTTCGTTCTTCGTCAGTACTCGCTGCCGCCGCTGTCGTACCCAGGCGCGAGGTTGTCGAACTTGGTCAGCGGCTTCAGGAACGCCAGCTTCACCGTGCCGACCGGACCGTTACGCTGCTTGGCAATGATGATCTCGGCCACGCCGGGTTCCTTGGTCGGGTTGGGACCGTCCGGGCGGTTGTAGTACTCGTCCCGGTAGATGAACATGATCACGTCGGCGTCCTGTTCGATGGCCCCGGACTCCCGCAAGTCGCTCATCATCGGCCGCTTGTCGGTTCGCGTCTCGACGCTGCGGTTGAGCTGCGACAGCGCGATCACCGGGCACTGAAGTTCCTTGGCCAACGCCTTCAAGCCTCGGGAGATCTCGCCCAGCACCGTGGCACGGTTTTCTTCGCTGCCGCCGCCGGAACCCGTCATCAGCTGGAGGTAGTCCACGACGATGAGCCCCAGCTTGCCGCACTGGCGGGCCTGTCGCCGCGCGCGGGCGCGCAGTTCGCTGGGGCTGAGACCGGGCGTCTCGTCGATGAAGAGGCTGACGTTGCGCATCTTCTCGACCGCGTCGCTCAGGCGCCCCCACTCGTCGTCGTTGAGCTTGCCCGTGCGCAGATGCTGCTGGTCGATGCGCCCCATCGAGCCCACCATACGCAGCGCGAGCTGGGCGGCCCCCATTTCCATCGAAAACACGACGGCGGGCAGGCCTTCGTTCGCAGCCACGTTCTCGGCGATGTTCAGTGCGAAGGCCGTCTTGCCCATCGAGGGACGTGCGGCCAGCACGATCAGGTCGCCGGGTTGCAGGCCCGCGGTCATCCGGTCGAGGTCGAAGAAGCCCGAACGCACGCCGGTCACCTCTTCCGCGCCGTTCTCGTACAGCTCGGTGACGCGGTCGAGCAGGTCCACCACGAGGTTGTCCATCGACTGGAAGCCCTGCTTGTTGCGCGAGCCTTCCTCACCGATCTTGAAGATCTTGCCTTCGGCCTCGTCCAAGATCTGCGGCACCGGGCGCCCCTGCGGATTGAACGCGGCAGTCGCGATCTCGTCGCTCACGGTGACCAGCTTGCGCAGAATGGCCCGCTCGCGAACGATCTCTGCATAACGCCGGAGGTTCGCGGCGCTCGGAACGCTCTGCGCCAGCGAGTTCAGGTAGGCAAGCCCGCCGACCTCCTCCGTCTTGCCGAGCGACTGCAACTGCTCGAACACGGTGATGACGTCGGCCGGCTTGCTGGCGTTGATCAGGCCACCGATGGCCGCAAAGATCAGGCGGTGGTCGTGGCGATAGAAATCGCTCTCGGTGACCAGGTCGCCCGCGCGGTCCCAGGCGCTGTTGTCGAGCAGCAGGCCGCCCAGCACGCTCTGCTCGGCCTCGATCGAGTGCGGCGGGATGCGCAGGCGCGCAACTTCGTCGTCACTGCCGCGACGTGGTGAACCCTGGAAATCAGCACCGGAGAGGATGGCGGACATAAGAGGCTGAAGATAGAGGGCGGCTCACGCGTCGACAAGTGGACAAGCCTGTGTGTATGTGGACAAGGCTGTGCACTACCCCGGGACAAGCTGTAGGCAGAATGAAAAAGGCCGGTCTAGACCGGCCTTCGTCTGTGGGAACGCGCTGCGCTCAGTCGGTCTCGCCCACCACGGTGACGGTGACGTCCACCACCACGTCCGTGTGCAGAGCCACGGACACGGCGTGGTCGCCCACGACCTTCAGGGGCCCATTGGGCAGGCGCACTTGCGACTTCACCACCTCGAAGCCGAGCTTCTTCAGGCCTTCGGCGATGTCGAAGTTGGTGACGGAGCCGAACAGGCGGCCATCGACACCAGCCTTCTGGGTGATGGAGACGGTCTTGCCGGCGAGCTTCTCGCCCTGGGTCTGTGCGGTAGACAGCTTGTCGGCCTGGGCCTTCTCGAGTTCGGCGCGCTTGGCTTCGAACTCCTTGATGGCGGCTTCAGTGGCGCGGCGGGCCGAGCCGGTGGGGATGAGGAAGTTGCGGGCAAAGCCGTCCTTCACCTTCACCACATCGCCCAGGTTGCCCAGGTTGGCGACTTTCTCGAGCAGGATCACTTGCATGTCGTCTTGCTCCTCTTAGACCTTGTGCTGGTCGCTGTACGGCAGCAGCGCCAGGTAGCGGGCGCGCTTGATGCACGTGGACAGCTGGCGCTGGTAGATCGCGCGGGTGCCGGTCAGGCGGGCCGGGATGATCTTGCCG
>CAMLNA010000022.1 GCA_946481025.1 uncultured Rivibacter sp. | reverse complement strand
GGCATTGCGCTCGCGCTCGAGGGTTCGCCGGGCCTGGTCATCAGCCCGGGTTTCGGCTTCCGCATGACCGCGGTGGTGAGCCTGGTGGCCGGCACGATGTTTCTGATGTGGCTGGGTGAGCAGATCACCGAGCGCGGCCTGGGCAACGGGATCTCGATCCTGATCTTCGCCGGCATCGCCGCGGGTTTGCCGAGCGCCATCGGCGGTCTGTTCGAGCTGGTTCGCACCGGTGCCATGAGCATCATCGTGTCGATGTTCATCGTCGCGCTCGTCGCGGTCGTCACCTACGTGGTGGTGTACGTCGAGCGCGGTCAGCGCAAGATCCTGGTGAACTACGCCAAGCGCCAGGTGGGCAACCGCGTCTATGGCGGGCAGTCGTCGCACCTGCCGCTGAAGATCAACATGTCGGGTGTGATCCCGCCGATCTTCGCGTCGTCGATCATCCTGCTGCCGGCGACCGTGGTGGGCTGGTTCGCCACCGGCGACAGCCTGCGTTGGCTGAAAGACCTGGCCGGACTGCTGTCGCCCGGTCAGCCGATCTACGTGATGCTGTACGCGGCAGCCATCGTGTTCTTCTGCTTCTTCTACACGGCGCTCGTGTTCAATAGCCGTGAGACGGCAGAGAACCTGAAGAAGAGCGGAGCCTTCATTCCGGGGATCCGCCCGGGTGATCAGACCGCTCGCCATATCGACAAGATCCTGTCGCGACTGACGCTTGGCGGTGCGGTGTACATCACGCTGGTGTGCCTGCTGCCGGAGTTTCTGGTCCTGAAGTACAACGTGCCGTTCTATTTCGGTGGCACGTCGCTGTTGATCATCGTTGTGGTGACGATGGACTTCTGGGCCCAGGTGCAGTCGTACGTGATGTCTCAGCAGTATGAGTCGCTGCTGAAGAAAGCCAATTTCAAGGCCAGCTGAACACGGGACGGTGGCGACGCAGAGCTATGGCGAAAGATGACGTCATCCAGATGCAAGGGGAGATCCTCGAGAACCTCCCCAATGCCACCTTCCGTGTGAAGCTGGAGAACGGGCATGTGGTGCTCGGTCACATCTCCGGCAAGATGCGCATGCACTACATCCGCATCCTGCCGGGCGACAAGGTGACCGTGGAGCTCACGCCCTACGATTTGAGTCGTGCTCGCATCGTCTTCCGGGCGAAGTGAGCGGTGAGTCGCCAAGACCCGGAAGAGCGTAAGAGGTATAGGAGAAGATCATGAAAGTAGCCGCATCCGTCAAGCAGATGTGCCGCAATTGCAAGATCATCCGCCGCAAGGGTGTGGTGCGAGTGATCTGCACTGATCCGCGCCACAAGCAGCGTCAGGGCTGAGCCTGCGCCACGCGCGACGACAGAGTTAGAGGACAAACATGGCACGTATTGCTGGTATCAACGTTCCGCCCCAGAAGCACGCCGAGATCGGCTTGACCTACATCTACGGTATCGGGCGGCCGACCGCGCAGAAGATCTGCACGGCTTGCGGGATCCCCTTCGACAAGAAGGTGAAGGACCTCACCGACAGCGATCTCGAAAAGATCCGCGAAGAGGTGGGCAAGCTCACCATCGAGGGCGACCTGCGCCGTGAGGTGTCGATCAACATCAAGCGTCTGATGGACCTGGGCTGCTATCGCGGCTTCCGCCATCGCCGTGGCCTGCCGATGCGCGGCCAGCGCACCCGCACGAATGCCCGCACCCGCAAGGGTCCGCGCAAGTCGGCCGCGGCGCTCAAGAAGTAATCAGCGGTGCTCACCGTCGCAACGCTCGAAGATTGAAAGAGAACCAGCATGGCTAAAGCACCTGCGAACACCGCCGCCCGGCGCGTCAGCAAGAAGGTCCGCAAGAACATTGCGGACGGCATTGCGCACGTGCACGCGTCGTTCAACAACACCATCATCACGATCACCGACCGCCAGGGCAACGCGCTGTCCTGGGCCTCGAGCGGTGGCCAGGGCTTCAAGGGCTCGCGCAAGTCCACTCCCTTCGCTGCCCAGGTGGCTGCCGAAGTGGCCGGCCGTGCCGCGCAGGAGCAGGGCATCAAGAACCTGGAAGTGCAGATCAAGGGCCCCGGCCCGGGTCGTGAATCGTCGGTGCGGGCGCTGGCTGCGCTGGGCATCCGCATCACGATGATCTCCGACGTGACGCCGGTGCCGCACAACGGTTGCCGCCCGCAGAAGCGTCGCCGCATCTGATACTCGCGCCGAGAAGTCGTCCAGACAGGCTGTTTGCCGTTTGCGATAGAATTCCCGGTTCCCCGTCGCCGGCGGGCGCTTTGCGCCGCGCCGGCGGTTTTGCTGAAGTCCTCGCCTGCGGCGAGGCTTCATAAGCCCACCGTCTGAGCGCCTCCAACAACACTCGCCAGACTCGCGCACAGTGCTCCGGCGCTCGTGCGTCAGATTGACCAAGGACACACAAAGTGGCACGTTACCTGGGACCCAAGGCCAAGCTGGCCCGCCGTGAAGGCACCGACCTCTACCTGAAGAGCGCCCGCCGCGCGATCAGCGACAAGGCCAAGTTCGAATCCAAGCCCGGCCAGCATGGCCGCACCTCGGGCTCGCGCACGTCCGACTTCGGCCTGCAACTGCGCGAGAAGCAGAAGGTCAAGCGCATGTACGGTGTGCTGGAGCGCCAGTTCCGCCGTTACTTCGCGGAAGCCGAGCGCCGCAAAGGCAACACCGGTGCCAACCTGCTGCTGATCCTCGAGTCGCGTCTGGACAACGTGGTCTACCGCATGGGCTTCGGCTCCACCCGTGCCGAGGCGCGCCAGCTGGTGTCGCACAAGGCCATCACGGTGAACGGCGAAGTGGTGAACATCGCGTCCTACCTGGTGAAGGCTGGTGACGTGATCGCCGTGCGCGACAAGTCCAAGAAGCAGCTGCGCATTGCCGATTCCCTGAAGCTGGCCGAGTCCGTCGGCCTGCCGGGCTGGGTGCAGGTGGACAGCACCAAGTTCGAAGGCGTGTTCAAGAAGGCGCCGGACCGCGACGAGTTCGGTGCGGACATCAACGAATCGCTGATCGTCGAGTTGTACTCGCGCTGATCCTGATTCCGCCATGCCGGCCCGCTGCGGCCGGCGTGTGCACGCAGTCGCCTCGTTGGCCGGGCCGGGGCGACGCCAAACAGCCCGGTTGGTCCATCAGCCTTATCGGCGTAACGAGCCGAGGGTATTGACAGGAACAAAGCTCAATGCAAACCAATTTGCTGAAACCCAAAGCCATCAATGTGGAGCCGCTGTCGGCCACCAAGGGCGAGCATCGCGCCAAGGTGACGCTGGAGCCTTTCGAGCGCGGCTACGGCCACACGCTCGGCAACGCGCTGCGCCGTGTACTGCTCTCGTCGATGGTGGGTTACGCGCCGACGGAAGTGACGATCGCCGGCGTGCTGCACGAGTACTCGACCATCGATGGCGTGCAGGAAGACGTGGTCCACATCATGCTCAACCTGAAGGGCGTGGTGTTCAAGCTGCACAACCGCGACGAAGTCACGCTGGTGCTGCGCAAGGAAGGCGAAGGCCCGGTTACTGCCGGCGACATCCAGACGCCGCACGACGTCGAGATCATCAACCCCGACCACGTGATCGCGCACCTGTCGCAAGGCGGCAAGCTCGACGTGCAGATCAAGGTAGAAAAGGGCCGCGGCTACGTGCCGGGCAACCTCCGCCGCTATGGCGACGAGCCCACCAAGGCCATCGGTCGCATCGTGCTCGACGCCTCGTTCTCGCCCGTCAAGCGCGTGAGCTACACCGTCGAAAGCGCCCGCGTGGAGCAGCGCACCGACCTCGACAAGCTGGTGATGGAGATCGAGACCAACGGCGCCATCACGCCGGAAGAGGCGATCCGTGCATCGGCCAAGATCCTGGTGGAGCAGCTCGCGGTGTTCGCGCAGCTCGAAGGCAGCGATCTCGCCGCGTTCGACCAGCCGGCCGCGCAGCGCAGCCAGCAGTTCGACCCGATCCTGCTGCGCCCGGTCGACGAGCTCGAGCTCACGGTGCGTTCGGCCAACTGCCTGAAGGCCGAAAACATCTACTACATCGGCGACCTGATCCAGCGTACCGAGACCGAGCTGCTCAAGACTCCGAACCTGGGTCGCAAGTCGCTCAACGAGATCAAGGAAGTCCTGGCTTCGCGTGGCCTCACGCTCGGCGCCCGCCTCGAGAACTGGCCCCCGCAAGGTCTCGACAAGCGTTGATCTGATTTGAAGAAGAGTGGGCGGCGCGATGAGCGCTGCCCGGTGCACCCGGCAGTACCTGACACGGCTGCCGGTTTTGATAAGGAAAGGAAAGCACCATGCGTCATCGTCAAGGTCTGCGCAAGCTGAACCGTACGTCCGAGCACCGCCTCGCGATGCTGCGCAACATGACCAACTCGCTGCTCACGCACGAGGCCATCAAGACCACCCTGCCCAAGGCCAAGGAACTGCGCCGCGTCGTCGAGCCGCTGATCACGCTGGCCAAGGAGCCCACGCTGGCCAACCGCCGCCTGGCGTTCAACCGCACGCGCGATCGCGACGTGGTGACCAAGCTGTTCGACGAGCTGGGCCCGCGCTACAAGGCTCGTCCGGGCGGCTACACCCGCATCCTCAAGATGGGCTTCCGCGTCGGCGACAACGCGCCCATGGCGTTTGTCGAACTGGTGGACCGTCCCGAACCCGTCGAGGCGGAAGCCGCCGAAGCCACCGCCGAATAAGCACTGCGACTTCGCGCCTCAAGAGAGGCGGCGCCCAAAAAAAGGCCAGCCCCGTGCTGGCCTTTTTGTTTTGTTCGACGGCGGCGGCGCGACGTTTGTGATTTGTTCTGCGCCACTGGCGGACACGCGACAAACCATGCTAGAATAGCGCTCTTCTGACGCGGGATGGAGCAGTCTGGTAGCTCGTTGGGCTCATAACCCAAAGGTCGAAGGTTCAAATCCTTCTCCCGCAACCAAATTCAAAACGCCCACATTGCTGTGGGCGTTTTTGCTTTTGGCCCTCTTTCGCCCCTTACGACTGCAGGTCCAGCGGCAGTGGCAGCTGGCGGTCAGCCAGAAACTGCCGCACCGCGTCCACATGCGTTCCGGCTTCCTGCACGGCACGGTGTAGCTCGTCGGCGCTGACGTCGAGGACTTTGGTCCAGTAGGACACGTCCAGCACGCCCGTGAGGTTGATGTTGCGGTGGTCCCACCCAAACGCGTCGATCTGCGGTCGGATCATCTGCAGCCTCCTTTTTGCGCGAAGCTGAGAAGGCAAACGGCGTACCCGCGATTCGGCGCCCACGTTCCCGAAGGGATGCCGACGACGTGGTCGCAACTGCCTGCAAGAAGTGCTGCCGGCGTGCAAGGCTTGCCGGTTGGGCTTTCACCAGGCATGGAGGCTGCCGGTCGAGGCATCGTCCGTGAGGAGACCGCCATGCCGCTGCCCCGCTGCCTGCATTCGACGCCCCCGCCGCCGGAACATCGGATCCCCAAGCCGCCCGACAACAACGAGCGGCATGACCAGCCGGTCCCTGTGGACCTGCCGCCGGAGCCGGTGCTGCCTGAGCCCACGCAGGACGCGCCTTCGCACCGCGTCATCGGCCACCGCCTGCCGGCAGGGGCGAGACGCGTGCTGCACTGAACAAGAAGACACGCGGCCGGGCGCCGCTTCTTGTCAACTCGGCGATGAGTCCGGCGTCGTGTCGGCCGCATGCGGATCGTGTGCGGCGCCCGACTCGTGCGCGTATTCCTTGAGACGGTTGTAAAGCGTCTTCAGGCTGATGCCGAGTGCGGCTGCGGTCTTTTCCTTGTGGTTGCCGAAGCGCTGCAGCGTCGCCAGGATGAGCGTCCGTTCGGCTTGCGCGAGCGGCGTGCCCACCTTCACGGTGATGAACTCGCCCTGCGCCGTGACCACCTTGGGCGCATCGAACTGCAGCCAGGTGTCACCGATCTCGTTGCCTTCCTCCATGAGGTAGATGCGCTGCACGACGTTGCGCAGTTCGCGCACGTTGCCCGGCCAGCGGTAGCCCTGCATGCGCTCGATCGCCGCCTGGTTGAACCGCTTGTGCTGGCCCTCGCGCTTGCAGATGTCCTGCAGGAAGTGCTCGGCCAGCAGCGGGATGTCTTCGCGCCGGTCGGACAGCGGCGGCAGGTGGATCGGAAACACGTTCAGCCGGTACAGCAGGTCCTCGCGCAGCTTGCCCTGCGAAACCGCCTGCTCGGGCACCCGGTTGGTCGCGGCGATCACACGCACGTCGGTTTCCTGCGACTGGGTGGACCCCACGCGCATGAAGGTGCCGGTTTCCAGCACCCGCAGCAGCTTCACCTGCAGCTCGGCCGGCATCTCGGTGATCTCGTCGAGGAACAGCGTGCCGCCGTGCGCCCGTTCGAAGAAGCCCAGGTGCTGCCGGTCGGCCCCGGTGAAGCTGCCCTTCTCGTGGCCGAAGATCTCGCTTTCCATCAGGTGCGGCGAGATCGCGCCGCAGTTCACGGCCAGGAACGGCTGCTTGCGGCGACGCGAGAGGTCGTGGACCATGCGCGCCACCACTTCCTTGCCGGTGCCCGACTCGCCGGTGACGAGCACCGTCACCGCCGTGCCGGCCACCCGCGCGATCTGCTCGTACACGCGCTGCATCGCAGGCGAGCGGCCCCACAGCAGCCCGAAGCGGCCGGTGCGCTCGTACTCCGCGCGCAGGTCGGCGATCTCTGCCTGCAGCGCAGACGGGCGCATCACCCGCGACAGGATGCCCTGCAGCTGCTTGATGTTGAACGGCTTGACGAGGTAGTCGGCCGCACCCAGGCGCAGCGCCTGGATCGAAGTTTCGAGGCTCGCATGGCCGGTGATCAGCACCACTTCGGTATTGGCGAGCGCATTGGGCTGGTCGAACAGCTCCATGCCGCTACCGTCGGGCAGCATGAGGTCGAGCAGCACGATGTCGGGGGTCTGCAGCGCCAGCTGCCGACGCGCCTCGCGCAGGTTCTTCGCGGTGGCGACAGTGAAACCCTCGGCCGCGATCAGGGCGGCCATCATTTCGGCGGAGTCTGCGTGGTCTTCAACGACAAGAGCATGTCCCATGGTGACTCCCTTCTACGAATGCATGTAGGTGTTTTCGATCTGCAGGGCGGGGAGGCGCCTGCAATTCATTATGGGCGCGGCGGCCGGCAGGCAGGCGCGATGCAGCCGCGAGGGCTCAGGGTGGCACATCGGACGCCTTGGACTGCAACAGCTTGTTGACCACCACCACCAGCTGCTTGGGATCGACCGGCTTGCCGATGTGTTCGTCGAAGCCGGCGGCAAGCGCGCGGTCGCGGTCCTTGTCCGTCACGAAGGCGGTGAGGGCGACACAGATCATCGGCGAGCGCCTGGCATGGCGTTGCTCCAGTGCCCGCACGCGCCGCAGCAGGCTGTAGCCGTCCTCGTCGGGCATCGCGATGTCGGAGATCAGCACCTGCGGCTGGTGTTCGGCCGACACGGTTTCCAGATAGGCGTACACCGCGGCCACCGACGAAAACGCCACCGTGCGCGCCTGGTGACGCCCCAGCAGCAGCTCGAGGATCTGCCGCGCCTCCACGTCGTCGTCGACGATCGCGATGCGACAGCCGGCCAGCAGCTGGCTGGCCAGCCGCTCGTCGTCCGGACGGCCCGCCGCCTCGCCGGCAGAGGTGCCGTTGTGGCGGCCCACGGGCAGTTCGATGGTGAAGGTGGCCCCCTCGCCGGGGCCGGCGCTGCGCGCCTTGAGGCTGCCGCCATGCAGCTCGACCAGCTGCCGCGCCAGCGCGAGCCCGAGCCCCAGCCCGCTCTGGCGGCGCGTGGAGGCGTCCGCTGCCTGCCGGAAGGGGTCGAAGATGCGAGGCAGCAACGCGGGCTCGATGCCGATGCCGGTGTCGGTCACGCTGATGAGCACCGCGCTGTCTCGCCGGCCGGTGGCCACCTCCACGCGGCCCAGGTCGGGCGTGAACTTCACTGCGTTCGACAGCAGGTTCACCACCGCCTGGCGCAACCGGTCGGGGTCGGCATGCACCGCATCGACCAGCGCGCCGTGGTGCACCCGCAGCGCGATCTGCTTGGCCGCCGCTGCGGGTCGAACCACGTCGACCGCCTGCTCGACCAGCGGTGCCAGCGGCGAGGGTTTCAGCTCGAGCTTGATCTTGCCCCGCAGCAGCCGCTGCGTGTCGAGCATGTCGTCCACCAGCTGCGCCTGCGCCTGCGTGTTGCGGTCGATCGCATCGAGCATGCGCAACTGGGAATGCGTGAGCTCGCCGGTCTGTCGCAGCACATGGGCCCAGCCGCGAATGGCGTTGAGCGGCGAGCGCAGCTCATGCGACACCACGGCGAGGAACTCATCCTTCGCCGAAGCCTGCGCCTCGGCTTCGCGGCGTGCTTCTCGTTCCAGCGCGAGCACCACCTCGCAGCCGGTGTCCCACACCTTGCGTTCGGTGATGTCCTCGACGATCCCGCCGATGCAGGTGACTTCGCCTCCCGGCCTGGTGTGCAGATGGAACCGGCGGTCGCGCACCCACACCGGCGTGCCGTCAGGGCGGCGCACGCGGTATTCGCGCACCGGCTCCTTGTCGCCGGCCGCAGCGGTGGGGCGGTAGAACGGCAGCGGCAGCAGCACCGGTGCCGGTGTGATCACGCCCTGGTTCCACTTCGCCGGATCGGCCTTCAGGGCCTCCACGCTCACGCCCCACAGCGACTCGAAGGCCGGGCTCACGTACAGCAGCTCGCCGCGATCCGCATCGGCGATCCAGAACACGTCGTCACTGCTGTTGGCGAACTGCGCGAAGCGATGCTCGCTCTCGCGCAGCGCTTCGAGCGCAGCCTGCTGCCGCGTGATGTCGTAGAAGATGCACAGCACGCTGTCGACGTGGTCGACGCGGTCGGCCTCGGGGATCAGGCGGCACACATAGTGGCGGTTGCGGGCGCCATCGGTGATCGTGAATTCGCAGCGCTGCGCTTCGTTCTGCGCCAGGGCCAGCAGTGCCGCCGGCCGCAGCGCGGCCGCCGCCACGCCAGGCAGTCCCGCTTCTTCGAAGGTGTGGCCCACGAGCTGCGTGCAGGGGCGGTCGAAGCAACGGGCGACCGCCTCGTTGGCATACACGAAGCGCAGCTGCCGATCGAGCCGCGTCACGCCGTCGGGCGAGTTCTCGACCAGGGTGCGGAACTCGCGTTCACGCCGGTCGAGGGCGAGGGTGGCGCGCTTCTGCTGCTCGATCTCCGTCACCACGCCGGCCCACAGGCTGACCTCGCCGCCGGCGCCGAGCACGGCCTTCATGCGGATGAGGTGCCACAGAAACTCGCCGCGCGCGTTGCGCAGCCTGAACTGCGCCTCGAACGCGTCGCCGTCGCCGCGAGCGGCCTCCCAGCGCCCGGCCAGGGCCGCATGGTCATCCGGGTGGACCAGCACGCCCCACTCGGCCTCGAGGCTTTGTGCATCGGCGGCGCCGGTATACGCCAGCCATTGGCGGTTGACATAGGCCGCGCGCCCGTCGGCAGAGGCGACGAACAGCAACGTCGGCACGGTGTTGGCGAGCTCGCCGAACGCAAAGCCGCCGAAGAGGTCATCCGGCGCGGTATCGAGCGCGAGGATCTTGGTGTGCGGAGGGCTCAGCACAGGACCTTGGATCGCAGTCACGAAAACTCGCCAATGAAAAGAATGAGTAAGGCTTCGGATTCCTCAGGGGTTGATGTCGCTGTCCGCACTCCGCAAGCCAGCCGCCCCGGCATGGAAAGCGCAAGTTGCGTGCCCATGCCGCACCGAGGTGAGCGTCGCTGCGTCACGAGGCGCGCGGGCACTGGCGTTGCTGTGCGGCGCCGCCGCATCAAGCGCTCTCCTGCGGTCGGGCCAGCAAGCCGGCCGCGAGTGGTGGGTGGTAAGCCCTGCCGGTGCGCCTGTATTTCCTACAAGCCTCGTGAGGAGAGCCTGCGCGGTGGTGGGCATGGGCATTGCCGCCTCCTCCACACAGAAGCGGCGCAGCGCCGTTGCGCGGCAGCCTGGTGGTCCATCGCATTCGGAAAGGATTCCCCCGCCATGAACGCAGCAATCTCAGGCGGCGCACGCATCGACACCAACGCCAGCGGGCCGGGTCCGCGGTTGATGACCGCGTCGACGCTCACCGGTGACAAGGTCATCAACCGCGAAGACGAAACGCTGGGGACGGTCGACGAGATCATGCTCGACGTGCCGCGCGGCAAGATCGCCTATGCAGTGATGTCGTCGGGCGGTGTGCTGGGAGTGGGTGAGCGCCTGTTTGCCATCCCGTGGCATGCGCTGGTGCTCGATACCGACCGCAAGTGCTTCGTGCTCGATGCGCCGCGCGAGCTGTTCGACAACGCGCCCGGCTTCGACAAGGACCACTGGCCCAGCCAGGCGGACGAGCAGTGGCACCGCAGCGTGCACGCCTACTACCGCGCCCCTCTGTACTGGGACTGAACTTCCGCAGGGACCCGCATGATCTCCTCCATCAAACTCCTCTACTTCGCCGCAGGCGCGGCATTGCTCACCACCGTGGGCATGAATGCGTGGCGGCGTGCCGAGGCGGCGCGCAACGACACGCCGAAGGCAAAGCCCGAGCCGTTGCAGCGCTGGGAAGGCGAAGGCGGCGCGGTGCCGGTGGCCGCCAACAAGACGGCCCAGCAGGTCGAGCCCCACGTGTCGGGCGACCCCGAGCCCGATGCGTCAGCCCGCGGCCGGCCGGACGACACGCTGCCCTGAAGGCAGCGGGCGCGGCGTGCCACGCCGCACTCGCGGCCCGCGTTGCTGCTGCTGCTGCGCGAGCAATGCAAGGAAGCGCCGTTCGCAGGCGCTGAGCCCGCGCGGGAGCGCCCGCGCGGCGGTTTCCGCCGGCAGGGCCGCGCGCGATGCGAGCCGACCGCTTTCGAACCATGCGAGCACTTGCGGGTGCACGTAGGAACGGCGGCAGACCGCCACGGTGTGCTTCAGTTCGCCGGCCACCTCGGCCAGCACCTCGTTGAGCGCGCGCCTGGCGGCAGCCGCCGAGGCCGGCGGCTCGCAGCGCTCGAGCCGGGCAAAGGCCAGCACGCTGGCATGCCAGGTGCGAAAGTCCTTGGCAGAAAAGTCATTGCCGCCCGGCATGTGCGCACGCAAGTAGTCGTTCACATCGGCTGAGCCCACGGCGCGCTGCTCGCCGCTGGCCGCATCCACGTACTGGAACAGCTGCTGGCCGGGCAGGTCGTGGCAGCGCCGCAGGATGCGCGCGATCCTGGCGTCGGTGATCTCGAGTTCGTGCGGCACGCCGCTCTTGCCGCGAAAACACAGGCGCACCGTGCCGCCGTGCCAGCGGGCATGGCGGTCCTTCAGCGTGGTGAGGCCGAAAGAGCCGTTGTGCCGCGCGTACTCGGCACTCCCCACGCGCGCATAGGTGGTGTCCAGCAGGTGCACGAGCGTGGCGACCACCTTCTCGCGCGGCAGGCCGGGCAGGGCGAGGTCGCGGCGCACCTGCCTGCGCAGCCGGGCCAGCGCCCGGCCGAACTGCGCCATGCGCCCGAACTTGTCGCCGTTGCGGCTGGCCAGCCAGTCGGGGTGGTAGCGATACTGCTTGCGACCGCGGGCGTCGCGCCCGGTCGCCTGCAGGTGCCCGTGCGGCCATGGGCAGATCCACACGTCCCGGTAGGCCGGCGGAATCGCGAGCGCGCGGATGCGGGCCAGCTGCGCCTCGTCGCGAATGCGCCTGCCGGTCTCGTCGAAGTACACGAACCCGCTGCCGCGGCCCTGCCTGCGCCAGCCGGGCATGGTGTCGGTCACGTACACCAGCCCTGCTGGAGCGGTCTGGGCGGCGGCGGCTTTCAGGGGGTCGACGACGGCGCGCTGGGGGGCGAAGGCGCGGTGGCTGGCGGGCTTTCAGTGCCTCCCGTGCTGGTGGATGGCGTGGGCGGGGTGACGCCTCGCTTCTCGCAACCCGAAAGGCCCAGCGCCGCCGCACAGACGAGGCACAGCCCCGCCAGCGAAGCAACGATGCGGCGCATCATGCCCCCACCCGGTTGCGCAGCGCCTTGATCTGGTCGTGATTGCGCTGCACACCATGGAACTGGCGCTCCACCATGCTGCGCACGTCGGGCGGCAGCGGCTCTTCCAGCGCCTCGCGGTAGCGGTCGAGCGCGACGTCTTCACCGCGTTCGCACTCTTCCAGCATCGCCACGTCGTCGTAGCGCGATACCGAACTGCGCAGTGCCACCCAGCCGCGATGGAGGGCGCCGCCTGCAGTGCCGTGGCTTGCCGGGCGACCGCCGCACTGGATCACCTGGGTCTGCAGTTCGGACGCGGCCTGCCCGCAGTCGGCGGCGCGGGTGGCGAAAAGACTCTTCAGCTCATCGGATTCCGCATGTCTGGCGCAGCTTTGAAAACCTTGCTCACCGTCCTTGCAGGTTTCGATCAGTTCGTTGAGCACTTCCACGACATGGTCGTTGCGCATGGGCGTTGCCTCCATAGAAAACATTCGTCGAACACAGGCCGTAGCCTGCGGCGGGCATTCCTGTCGCGGCAGCCCGCGTGCCCGCTTCGCGCTCCGCGCGGGACCGGCCGCGGCACGCTGCTTGCCCTTTGTCCACACCTCTCCTTGCGCACGTGACCAATATTCACGCGGCGTTACTCGCATGTCTGGACCGGAGCAAATACATGGGTGCTGAACTTGCAGTGGTGTTGCACGGCGTACAGCCCGCCACGTGGCGGGCATGCCAGCGGGTGATCGATGCGATCGGCGACGTGGCGGCGCTGCCGCTCACGCTGGCACTCGCGCCCGGTGCCATGAAGGACGAAGGCAACACGGCCTTCATCGACGAGATGCAGGAGCGGCTCGAGTGCGGCGATGAACTCGCGGCGGCGCAGGGCAACGAGCGCGCAGCAGCCGACGACGAAGCAGCGATCGCCCGGGTCAGGGCGGCGCTGCGCTGGTTTGCCTCGCGACGCTGGCCGCTGCTCGGGCTGGTGGCCGAGCGGCGGGCCATGAGCCCGGCCTTCCGGCGCGCCCTGTGCTCGACGCCGCTGCGCTATGCGATCGAGCCGCAACACATCTATGCGTTGCCGCAGGGCAGCCCCGTGCGGAGCCGGCGCCTGTCCTATTCGGCCGAGGGCATGTTCGACCGCCTGGCCAGCCTGGGGCGCAACGCGATGATCGATCGCACCGAGGTCGAAAGCGGCCCGTTGCTGCGCTTCGAGCTGCAGCCGGGCGATGCTGACGACGCCATGGTGCGGCGCGACTGGCAGCGCCGGCTGGCATGGCACCTGCAGTACCGGCAGGGCCGCACCATGGCCGACGTGATGCGGCGATGGCAGTGCGAGAAGCAGCCCGCCTGAACCTGGGATCGCGGTCTCGGCGTGCCCTGCAGGTGGGCGTGCACGCCGTGAAGTTGTGGATCGCCGAAGAAGGCGCCCAGCTGGGGGCGGCGATCGCGTTCTATTCGATGTTCGCCATGGCGCCGCTGCTGGTGATCGCCATCGCGCTGGCGGGCGTGGTCTTCGGTGTCGAGGCGGCGCGCGGGCAGATCGTCGGCGAGATCGAAGGGCTGGTGGGGCGCGATGCCGCGCAAGGCATCGAAACGATGATCGCCTCGGCCTGGCGCGAGGACAGCAGCGGCTTGGCCGGCCTCATCGCCGTGGTCACGCTGCTGGTGGGGGCCAGCGGCGTGTTCGCGCACCTGCGAACCGCGCTCAACCGCATGGGGCGCGTGGAAACGCCGTCGTCGGTGATCGGCGCGTTCCTGCGGGCTCGGCTGATGGCCTTTGCGCTGGTGCTGGGCTTCGGCTTCCTGCTCATCGTGTCGCTGGTGGCCAGCGCGGTGCTGGCCGCGGTGAGCGGCTACCTTCAAAAGCTCTATCCGCTACTGGCCCAGCTGATCGGCATTGTCGACGTGCTGCTGTCGGCGCTGCTGCTGAGCACCGCCTTCGCGGCCTTCCTGCGCTGGCTGCCCGACCGGCCGCCGCGCTGGCATTCGGTGGCGGTGGGAGCGGTGACCAGCGCGCTGCTGTTCGCGGTGGGCAAGCACCTCATCGGGCTCTACCTGGGCCGGGTCAGCGTGACCTCGAGCTTCGGGGCGGCAGGCTCGTTTGCGGTGGTGATGCTGTGGGTCTACTACTCCACGCAGATCCTGCTGCTGGGCGCCGCGGTGGCGTGGACGCTCGAAGGCGTGCGCGCCGAGCCCCCCGATGTGGACGAGACCGCAGAGGAACGGGGCTTGCCGCCCACCGGTTGATGCGCCGCAGCCTGCGGCCCGGAGTCCATGCCATGTCCAAGACCTCTCGAACGCCGCAACGCACCTCGCCCATGCCCCCTTCGCCGCACGCCACGCCGCCTGCGCGGCGGCGTTCGCCGGGCGGTGCCACCACCCAGCACCTCGCCGGCGACGACGGCGGCGTCGACACGCGCCTGCCGCATGAGCACGACGAATCGTCCGACAGCCAGGAGACTGCCCCTCGCGAGGTGATCAAGCGCGCGCACGACGACCTCGCGGAAGGCCGCAGCGACACCGACCGCGGGCCGGTGCTCGACGAGACCTACCAGCGCACGTTGCGCGGACGGCGCTGAACTTCTTGCCGCAAGCGATCGCTTCTTTGCATGGGATCGAGCCTGCTTGTCGCTTGATTGCCTACCCAAAACCCACGTAATGCGCAGCCGTATGCGGTGATCCGCATGCGGTACTGAAGCACGGCGATACAAGTGGCTCCTGCCGCGAGCCCGGCACGGGTGTTGCGTTAAGCAACCCACTGTGCGGGGAGGCGGCCCAACGGGCGGTCCGGGGCGCGGGAATCGTGGAATCTCGCAGGAGAAGGAATGCAAGCACAGACGCTGCGTGCTGAACAGAAGCAGCATCAGACGCTCACACCGAGGTTGCAGCAGGCGGTTCGCCTTCTGCAGCTTTCTTCGCTCGACTTCGCGCAGGAAGTGCGCCAGGCGGTCGGCAACAACCCCTTCCTCGAAGAGGACAGCGAAACGCGTTCGCCGGCCCTGGAGGCGGCGCAGCAGCCGGCGGCCGAGCCTGAGGTGCCTTCGACGGCCAGCCCCGAGAGCTTCGAGCCGCTGGAGGAGCGCGGCCTGTGGGCCGGGCGCGGCGAAGCCCGCCTCGCGCCGGCAGCGTCTTCAGGCGACACCGACCTCATGGACATGATGGCGGCCGACGTGTCCCTGCGGCAGCACCTGCACGGCCAGACCAGCGTGATGCCCCTGTCGCAGCGCGACCGGGCGCTGGTGGGGCTGGTGATCGAAGCGCTCGACGACGACGGCTACCTGCGGGTGAGCCTGCAGGACCTCGCCGAGGTGGCCGAGCTGTCGCCGCCCCTCGAACTCGACGAACTCAACGTCGCGTTGAAGCTGGTGCAGTCGCTCGACCCCAGCGGCGTGGCCGCGCGCGATGTGCGCGAATGCCTGTTGCTGCAGCTGCGCCAGTTCGAAGACCCCGCGGAGCGCCAGCTTGCCTGCCGCATCGTCAACGAGCAGCTCGAGCGGTTGGCCATGCGCGACGTGCCTCACATGGCGCAGGCGCTGGGCTGCAGCGTCGCGCAGGTCGAGGGGCTGTGCGAGCGCATCCGCCATCTCGACCCGCGGCCCGGCTGGCGCTTCGGTTCTGCCGACACCCGCTATGTCACGCCGGACGTGATCGTGCGGCGCGGCAAGGGCGGGCATTGGATCGCTGCGCTCAACCCCGACGTGGTGCCCAAGGTCAAGCTCAACCAGGCCTACGCGGAGCTGTTCCAGAAGTACCGGGACTCCAGCCATTCGGCGCTGGCCGCGCACCTCCAGGAAGCGCGCTGGACGCTGCGCAACGTGGAGCAGCGCTTCACCACCATCCTCGACGTGGCCAACGCCATCATCCGGCACCAGCTCAATTTCTTCGAATACGGCGCGCTGGCGATGAAGCCCTTGGGCCTGCGCGAGATCGCGCAGGAGCTGGGGCTGCACGAGTCCACGGTGTCGCGCGTCACGAACAACAAGTACATGTCCACGCCGCTGGGTGTGTTCGAGCTGAAGTACTTCTTCTCGCGTGCGCTGCCCACGGCCAGCGGCGGGGCCTGTTCGGCCACAGCGATCCGCAGCGTGATCCGCGAAATGATCGAGGCCGAGGACGCGGCCGACCCGGTGTCCGATGCCCAGATCGCACGCCAGCTCGCGCGCCAGGGCCTCAACGTGGCGCGCCGCACCGTCACCAAGTACCGCCAGATGATGCGGCTGCCGGCGGTGGAGAAGCGCCGGCGGCACGCTTAGGAGCCGCACCGGCTGCTGCGCCTTCGTCGACGCCCAGGTGGCGCAGCGCCTCGTGCAGGGTCTGCCGGGTTCTCGCGTAGCCGGCCCACGGGTCGCTGCCCTCGAGGTCGCGCAGCCGCCGCGCGAGGTTGCGGATGTTCCACTGGTTCGCGGCACGCAGCTCGACCAGCTCCTCCCAGGCGATCGGCACCGACACCGGCAGCATCGGCCGGGCGCGTACTGAAAAGGCCGCCACCGACGTGGCGCCGCGGCTGTTGCGCAGGTAGTCGACGAACACCTTGCCGACACGATTGCGCGGGCCGGCCTTGGCCGAAAACCGCTGGGGCAGCGTGGACGCCATGTGCTGGGCCACCGCCTTGACGAAGGCCTTGGCCTGCTCCCAGGTGTGGCGTCGCACCAGCGGCACCACCACGTGCAGTCCCTTGCCGCCGCTGGTCTTCAGGAAGCTCACCAGGCCCAGCTCGTCGAGCAGCGTCCTGGTGAGCTCGGCAGCCTCGACCATGCGGGCCCACGGAAGCCCGGCACCCGGGTCGAGGTCGAACACCACGCGGTCGGGCTTCTCGATCGAGGTGTGCACCGCATTCCAGGTGTGCAGCTCCACCGTGCCCATCTGCGCGGCGCCCGCGAGCGCCGTCGCGTTGTCGATCACCATGAGCGGCGCATGGCCCGGGTCGAGCGCCACATCCAGCTCGCGCAGCCTGGGTATCGAAAGCTGCTGCAGGTGCTTCTGGAAGAAGAGCTCGCCCTCCACCCCGTCGGGCGCCCGCACCAGCGCGACCGGCCGGCCCTTCAAGTGCGGCAGCGCGTGAGCCGCCACGCCCTCGTAGTAGCGCGCGAGTTCCAGCTTGGTGGCGCCCGAGGCGGCATCGATCACCCGGTCCGGGTGGGTGATGCGCACGCCTCGCACGGCGGGCGTGGTGGCGTGCTGCCGGCTTGCCATGGTGTTCTTTCGTCAGGCGCGGGCGCGGCGGGCGGCCGGCTTGGGTGTCGCGGCTGCTGGTGCTGCCTTCTTGCGCGGGGCGGCGCTGCGGCGCGCCTTCTTGCGCGGCGCTTCTTCCTCCGAGGCGCCCGCGGCCTTCGGTTCACCCTTGCCGCCCAGGCTGCGCTTGAGCAGCTCGGTGAGGTCGATGATCTCGGCGCCGGCCGCTTCTTCTGCCGCGGCTGCGGGCAAGGGCTCGACGCGCTTCGCCTTGCCTTCCTTCAGCTTGCGCTGCACCAGCGCCATGATGTCGTCCTTGAAGTGGTCCTCGTACTGCTCAGGCCGCCATTTCGCGCTCATGTCGTCGACGAGCTGCTCGGCCATCTGCAGCTCGCGCTCGCTCGGCATGTCCTTCCTGCCGCCGCTGCCGCGGGGCAGCGGGATGTCGTCGAGCGAGCGCAGCTCGTCGGCCCAGCGCAGCGTGTTGAGCACCAGCGCATCGCCCATCGGGATCAGCGCCGCGAGGTGCTGCTTCGACTGGATGACCACCTGCGCGATGCCCACCCGCCGCTTCTTCTTCAGCGCGTCGCGCAGCAGCCGGTAGACCTTCTCGCCCCGTGCGGCGGGCGCCAGCACGTAGGGCCGCTCGAAATACACCGGCGATACCTCGCCCGCGTCGATGAAGGCCTGGATCTCCACCGCCTGGGTGGCGGCCGAGTTGGCGGCGCGGATCTCGTCGTCCGACAGCACCACGTAGCGGCCTTCGTCGACCTCGAGGCCGCGCACGATGTCGTCCTTCGAGACCTCGCGGCCGGTGGCCTTGTTGACGCGCTTGTAGCCCACCGGCTTCATCGAGCGGCGGTCGAGCCAGTCGAAGTCGATGCTGTGCTCGCGGGCGGCGGGGTACAGCCCGACCGGGATGTGCACCAGCCCGAAGGTGATGGCGCCTTTCCACAGCGCACGCGGCATGTGTTGCCTCCTGTAGCGGATGTCTCCACTGCACAGCGCAATTGCCGTTCCTGCCGGGCAGGCACGTTGCCTGCGACGCAGCGGAAGGAGCGCAGGCGTCAACCCGCGAAGAAAGGACTCCCCATGTCGCTCACCACCTTGCTCTTGATCGTGCTGGTGCTGCTGGTCGTCGGCGCACTGCCCACCTGGCCTTACAGCAGCTCCTGGGGTTACTACCCAAGCGGCGGCCTGGCCCTGGTGCTGGTCGTGCTGCTCGTGCTGTTCCTCATGGGCAGGTTGTAGCGGGCCGGCCTGTAGCGTTTACAGCAAGGAGGCCGGGCGCGGGTCAGCGCCCGGCCATCGCATTGAGGATCATCGCCAGCGCCTGCACGCTCACCGGGTCCTTGGCCGCCCACAGCGGCTCGTAGATGGACCTCATGCGCCGCACGAAAGGCCCGTAGTCGGTGCCGGTGTGGAACTTCACGCCCTGCTTCTCGAGCCGGGCCTGGATCTCCTTCAGGCGCCGGTTCCATTCTTCCCGCATGAAACGCGCCGAGTCGCGCCCGGCCGCCAGCAGCAGTGCCTGCTCGGCAGCGGACAGCTCGTTCCAGGTCTTCCTGCTCATGACGAGCATCTCCGGCGAGACGAGGTGCTGCGTGAAGGTGTAGTGGGGCGCCAGCTTGTAGTGGCCGGTCGATTCATATGACGGCAGGTTGTTCTCGGCGCCGTCCACCCGGCCCTGCTCGAGCGCCGCGTACACCTCCTTGAAGGGCAGCGGCACCGCGGTGGCGCCCAAGGCGTCGACCATCTCGATGTGCGTTTTCGTGTTGCCGACCCGCAGCTTCACGCCGGTGAAGTTCGACAGGCTGCGCAGCGGCTTGCTGCGGTGGTAGAAGTTGCGCGTGCCCCCGTCGTACCAGCCCAGCAGCACCACGCCGGCCTTTTCGAGCTCGGCCGCCAGCAGGTCGCCGAGCTTGCCGTCGAGCAGCGCGAACATCTGCGCGCTGTCGTGAAACATGTAGGGCGTGCCGAGCACGCGCAGCGCGGGCACTTTTTCGCCGTAGCCGACGATGCCGATCTCGGCGAAGTCGATCTCGCCGGAGGCGATCTTCTCCAGCACCGCGCCCTGCGGTGCCAGCTGCGAGTTCGGGTAGACCCGGGCCGCATGCCGGCCCTTGGTGGCCGGGCCCACGGCGTCGGCGAAACGCTGCATGCCCAGGTTGACGGGGTAGTCGTCCGGGTGGACGCTCCAGCCCTTGAGCTCGCGCGCCTGCGCGAGCGCGGCGGCGGCAAGCCACGTGGCGGCCAGCAAGGCCGCCCTCAGCGAACGGTTTTTCACGGCAGTCTCCTCCTCGTTGTCGGAAGCGACGGCCGTCAGGGCCGGGGCGGTCGTCCGCGCGCAGGCAGGTCGCGCGGCAGCGCCGGCATCTTGCCGGCGCGAACTCAGGTCACTTGGCCAATACCACGGTGGGCAGCCACATCGAGAATGCCGGCACGTAGGTGACCAGCAGCAGCGCCAGCAGCAGCGCCCCGTAGAACGGAGCGATGGTGCGCATCACCGTGCCCACCGACACGCCGCCGATCGCGCAGCCGATGAACTGCACCGTGCCCACCGGCGGGGTGTTGAGGCCGAGTGCGCAGTTGATCAGCAGCATGATCCCGAACTGGACCTCGCTCATGCCGTAGTGCATGCAGATCGGCAGGAAGATGGGCGTGCAGATCAGGATGGTCGCCGCCATGTCCAGGAAGGTGCCGAGCAGGAACAGGATGATGTTGACCAGCAGGAAGATCATCCACGGGTTGTCGGTCATCGCGCCCAGCATGCGGCCGGTGAGCTCGGCCACGCCGTACAGGCTGATGAGGTAGCCGAAGCTGGCCGACACGCCGATGAGCAGCAGCACCACGCCGGTGGTCTTGACCGCCTTGGCCGCGGCCTTGAGGAAGTCCTCCCACTTCAGCGAGCGGTACACCAGCACGGTGAGCGCGAGCGCATAGATCACCGCGATGGCGGCTGACTCGGTGGCGGTGAACACGCCCGAGAGGATGCCGCCCAGGATCACCACCACGACGAACAGGCCCGGCAGCGAGGCGGCCAGCGAGCGCGCCACGATGCTCCACCCCGGGAAGGTGCCGGCCGGATAGCCGCGCTGGATGGCCACGTAGTAGGCCGCGCCCAGGTTGCACAGCGTGAGCAGCACCGCAGGCAGCAGGCCCGCGAGGATGAGTGCCGCGATCGACACCTTCCCGCCCGCGGCGAGCGTGTAGATGATCATGTTGTGGCTGGTCGGCATGAGGGCGCCCACCAGCGCGGCATGGGTCGTCACGTTGACCGCATAGTCGGCGTGATAGCCCTCGCGCTTCATCATCGGGATCATCACCGAGCCCATGGCCGACACGTCGGCCACCGGCGAGCCGGCCACGCCGCCGAACAGCGTGCAGGCCACCACGTTGGACATGCCGAGCCCACCGCGGATGTGGCCCACCACGCTCTTGGCGAAGGCGACGATGCGGTCGGCGATGCCGCCGTACATCATCAGCTCGCCGGCGAAGATGAAGAACGGGATGGCCAGGAACGAGAACGCGTTCATGCCCGAGGTCATCTGCTGGAACACCACTTCCAGCGGCAGGCCCTCGTAGAGGATGGCCACGATGGCCGCCAGCCCGATCGAGAACGCGACCGGCACCCCGAGCACGAGGAAGGCGAGGAAGGAAAGGCTGAGCAGGGTCAGTGCCATGCGGGCTCCACGGTGCGGCCCTGCACGAGCGCGATGAGATGTTCGATGGAAAACAGCACGATCAGGACGCCCGCGATCGCCGCGGGCCAGTAGCGCAGGGATTCGGAAACGCCCAGGGTGGGCAGCTTGTAGTCCATGACCGAGATGCCGAGCATGAGGCAGTACCAGGCCATCAGCGCGCCGAAGCAGGCCACCAGCACATGGATCAGCATCTCGAAGCGCAGGCGCTGTTTCTCCGGCAGCAGCACGAGGAAGGACTCGAGCCCGATGTGGCCGGCGTCGCGCACGCCCGCGGCCACGCCGAGCATCGTGACGTACAGCACCAGCAGCAGCGCAAGGCTTTCGGCCCAGGTGGGCGTGCTGTTGAGCACGTAGCGGCCGAACACCTGCACCGCCACGGCGACGATCAGCAGCACCAGGCCGACCACGCCGACCCACATGCACCAGCGCGCCAGCGTGGCGCAGATTCTTGTGTACATAAGAAGACTCCGGCGCGCCCGCTGTCCGGGCGCGCCGCCCTCAGGTGGTTATTGCGTTTCCTGGATGCGCTTGACCAGGTCGAGCAGCTTGGGCTCGCGCAGGAACTTCACGTACACCGGCTTCACCGCGTTGCGGAACGAGGCCTTGTCCACCTCGATGATCTCGGCGCCGGCGGCCTTCACCGTGGCCAGCGACTTGGCCTCGCGTTCGTCCCACAGCTTGCGCATGTAGGGCACCGAGTCCTTGGCGGCCTGGCGCAGCGCCTTCTGGTCGTCGGGCGAGAGGCCGTCCCACACCCGCTTGGAGAACAGCAGCACCTCCGGCGCCATCGAGTGCTCGGTCTTCGAGTAGTACTTGGCCACCTCGAAGTGGCGCGAGCTCTCGAACGACGGGTAGTTGTTCTCGGCCGCGTCCACCAGGCCGGTCTTCAGCGCGGTGTAGACCTCGCCGAAGGGCATGGGCGTGGCGTTGGCGCCCATGGCCTCCATCAGCGCGACCCACAGGTCCGACTGCTGCACGCGGATCTTCATGCCCTTGGTGTCTTCCACCGTCTTGACCGGCTTCTTCACCGTGTAGATGGAACGGGCGCCGCTGTCGTAGTAGGCCAGTCCGACGAAGCCCTGCGCCTCGCAGCTCTTCAGGATCTCCTCGCCGATCGGGCCATCGAGCACCTTGCGCATGTGCTCGGTGCTGCGGAACAGGAAGGGCATGGTCGGCACGATGGTGGCCGGGCAGATGTTGTTCATCGGCGCGATGTTGACCCGCGCGATGGCGATGGCGCCGAGCTTGGTCTGCTCGATCGTGTCCTTCTCGTTGCCGAGCTTGCTGTTGTTGAACACGTTGATCGAGTGCTTGCCGCCGGTCAGCTTCTTGAGCTGCTCGCCCATGAACTTGACGGCTTCGACGGTGGGGTAGCCGTCGGGGTGGATGTCGGCCGAGCGGAACTCGGTGGCCGAAGCAAGGGCCGGCAATGCGAGCGCCAGCGCGGCGGCAAGGGAGGTTCTCCAGTTCATGTCGTTGTCTCCGTCTGTGGTGTTGGGGTGTTTGGGTGTTGGTGTGGGGGAGGGCGCTGCTCGCTTCAGCCCGCGTAGGCGGGCTCCACGAGGCCACGCGCCCCCGGCCGGCAGGCGAACACCGCGCCGGCCAGGGGTTGTGCCAAGGCGCCGTCGCCGTCAGGGCGTATCGACGTCACATACAGGGTGTCGAGCTGTGCGCCGCCGAAGGCGCACATCGAGGGTTTGGCCACCGGCAGGTCGATGCGGCGGTCGAGCTTGCCGGCCGGCGTGTAGCGCAGCACTGCGGCGCCGTCGTTGGCGCAGATCCAGTAGCAGCCGTCGGCGTCCACCGCCGCGCCGTCGGGCCGGCCGGCCGGCAGCTTGTCGATGAAGACGCGCTGCCCGCTCGCGCGGCCGGTGCCGGGGTCGTAGTCGAAGGCCCAGACGGTGGCGATGTCGGCATGCGAGTCGCTCGCGTACAGGGTGCGGCCGTCGGGGCTGAAGGCCAGGCCGTTGGGCACGATCATGTCTTCGAGCAGCGGCGCGGACCACACGCCGGCGTCGAGCCGGGCGAGCCGGCCGCTGCGCCGGGCCTGCGCCGGGTCGGGGAACATGCTGCCGACCCAGAAGCGGCCCTGGCGGTCGCAGCGGCCGTCGTTGAAGCGCTGCGGCGCCGGATGCAGCGCGGCGGCCAGAAGCCGGGGCGCCAGCGTGTCGCCGAGCTCGAAGGCGTACACGCCGGTCTGCATGGCGGCGATGAAGCCGCCGCTGGCGCGCGGCGCGATGCAGCCCACCGGTTCGGGCGTGCTCCAGCGGGTGGTGCGGCCGGTGGCGGGGTCATGGCGCCACACGGCCTGGCCGCTGATGTCCACCCAGTGCAGGCAGGCGTCGCGCACGTCCCACAGCGGGCTTTCGCCGACGCGGCATCGCACGTCCACCGCCACCTCGACGGCCAGGCTCACGGCTCGCGCTCCTCGCCGAAGGTGGGGAAGGGCCCCACGCCGAGGAAGCTGCCGCCCTGCAGCCGCGCCGTGGCGGAGGCCGGGTCGCGCTCGTAGTCGGGCAGCGGCTGTGCCAGCACCTGCGCCGCGAAGGCGTCCGACGAGTCCTGCGGCACATAACCCACCCGCTGCGCCGGGGCCTGGTTGTCCCACCAGGCGGCGGTGTTGGCCGACACGCCCCACACGATGCTGCAGCCAACGCCGGGCGCCGTCAGCGAGCGCAGCACGAGCTGGGCGAGGTCGCGCAGGCTGATCCAGGTGGACAGCCCGCGCCGGTCCACCGGCTGCGGCGTGCCGCTGCCGATGCGCAGGCACACGGTCTCGATGCCGTGGCGGTCGAAGTACAGCTGTGCCATGTGCTCGCCGAACAGCTTGCTCACGCCGTAGTAGCCGTCGGGCCGCGGCGGGTCGGTCACCTGCAGGCGCTCGGTGCGGGGGTAGGCGCCGGTGCAGTGGTTGGAGCTGGCGAAGACGATGCGGCGCACGCCGTTCACCCGCGCCGACTCGTACAGGTGGAACACGCCCAGGATGTTGGCCGAGAGGATCGGGTCGAACGGCGTTTCGACCGACACGCCGCCCAGGTGCACCACCGCGTCGACGCCCTGCAGCAGCCCCAGCATGCCGTCGCGGTCGGCCAGGTCGCAGGTCACGAAGCTTTCGTTGGACGCCCAGGGCCCCTGCATCGGCTTGAGGTCCGACAGGCGCAGGTGCTGGCAGGCCGAGCGCAGCGGTTCTCGCAGCGCTCGGCCGAGGGTGCCCGCCGCGCCGGTGAGCAGCAGGCGGGCGGGGCCGGGCGGAGCCTTCATGGAATCCATAAGTGATACGTTGTCGTACAACTGCCTCAGGTTATCGAAACGCGGCGGCAACACCTCTAGGGGGAAACCCATCGAGCCGCAGAGCACCACCTGGACAAGGGCTTCCGAGCACGAAACGATGTTGTCTGACAACGGCTACAGGCAGCAGGACTCCGGGTCCACCCCTGATGGCAAGTCGGTACAGCTTTCATAGAATATCGAAACATTGTTCCAAATATTCTTAGGGGAATCCATGAAGCCCACCCCGCTGCGCGTTGCCCTGTTCGGCGAGTGCATGCTCGAGTTGCAGGGCCAGGCCTTCGGCATGCTGCAGCAGACCTTCGGCGGCGACACGCTCAACACGGCCGTCTACCTGGCGCGTTGCGGCGGGGCGCGCGGCATCGACGCCGCCTACGCCACCGGCCTGGGCGACGACCCGCTGAGCGATGGCCTGGTGCAGCGCTGGGCGGCGGAAGGGGTGGCGGTGGACCTCGTGCGGCGCGTGCCCGGCCGCATGCCGGGGCTCTACCTGATCGACGTCGACCCCAACGGCGAGCGCAGCTTCAGCTACTGGCGCGACACCAGTGCCGCCAAGGCCTACTTCGACGGGGCCGAGCCCACGCCGCTGGAAGCGGCCTGCGACACGCTGGACGCGCTGTACCTGAGCGGCATCAGCCTGGCGATCCTGCCGGCGGCCGGCCGCGAACGGCTCTTCGGGCTGATGGGCCGGCTGCGCGGGCGCGGCAAGCCGGTGGTGTTCGACAACAACTACCGGCCGCGCCTTTGGCCGCGCCGCGAGGAAGCGTTGGCCGCCTATGCCCAGGCGTTCGAGCTGGCGACGCTGGCGCTGGTCACGGCCGACGACCACCAGGCCTTGCACGGGCTGCCGGGCCTCGACGAGGCGGTGGCACAGGCGCTGGCGCTGCCTTGCCCCGAGGTGGTGGTCAAGCGCGGCCGGCTGGCCACGCTGGTGCGCTGCGGCCGGGAGCCGCTGGTGGAAGTGCCCACCGAGCCGGTGGCCCGGGTGGTGGACACCACCGCCGCCGGCGATTCCTTCGCGGCCGGGTACCTGAGCGTGCGGCTGCCGGGGGGCAGTGCGCACGACGCGGCGCGGCTGGGCAACCGGCTGGCCGCGCGGGTGATCCAGCACCGCGGTGCGCTGATCCCCCGCGAGGCGATGGCCGACCTGATGCCGGCCACCGCCTGAGGCGCTGCAGCTACTTCAGCACCGCCTTCAGTGCCGCGAGGTCGGCCCGGCTGCTGGCCTTCACGCCGCTCGCCACCCAGTTGCCCAGGGTCTGGGCACCCAGCGTCTGGAAGTGGGTGTTGTCGGGCTTGGCGATGTTGCCGGTGGTGGCGGGCGTGTAGTAGGGATAGGCCTGCTCGCTCACCGCGAGGTAGTACTTCAGCGAGTCGTTGGCCACGTCCGGCAGCGCGTTGAAGAAGGCGATGCTGGTGGCGTCGATGTCGAGCACGGCCACGTCGTGTTCGGCCGCCACCGCCAGCACCGCGGCCGAATAGTCGCCGGGGAAGGCGCCCTTGGTCGTGATGTGCGACGGCTTGAAGCTGCCGTTGCTCTGCCTGCGCGTCACCGGGGTCAGCAGCACGGGCGTGGCGCCGCTGGCACGCGCCATGTCGACGTACTTCCTGAGCGACTGGCGGAACGAGTACTCCTGGCCCGGCCGGCTGGCCGACACCTCGGCGATGCCGGGCGCGGTGCCGGGGTAGGTGCACAGGTTGGCGATGTCGATCTCGTCGCGAGCCACCGGCGGGTTGCTGCCGCCGCATTTCTCGTCGTTGTGGCCGAACTGGATGAACAGGTAGTCGCCCGCCTTGATCTGCTGCCTGACCTGCTGGAACCAGCCTTCGTTGATGAAGCTGCGCGAGCTGCGACCCGACTGCGCCACGTTGACCACCTGTGCGGCCGCGCCGTCGGCCAGCTGCTCGTGGAAGCGCTGGCCCCAGCCCTCGCGCGGCGCGACCTGGCTGTCGTAGTTGCTGGCGGTGGAGTCGCCCACGACGTAGATCGTGGTGCCGGCAAAGGCCGACAGGGGCGTCTCGTACTGCAGCGTGCGCCGGCTCGACAGCGGCTGGTAGCGCTGGTCGAACAGCTCGGTCGAGGTGTAGCGGCCGGTGGCCGACTCGTAGCCGCGGTTGCTGCGCAGCAGCGCGAGCACACGGCTGGAGGCGTCGGTCATGGGAGCCGCAGCCGGGTCGAACGCCGCGGCGCCGCTGACACCGGCGGCCTGCAGGGCGTCGAGCACCAGGGCCCGGGTCGAGTCGGTGGCGGCCTGGACCTGTGCAGGCGTGATGGCGGCGGTGTTGCCCTGCTCCACGAGCGCGGGCACGCCTTTCAGGCCGTTGGCGCCGGCCACCTCGGAGGCGATGCGGTCGGTGAGCGGGTTGATGTTCGCGCGGGTGGTGCCGCTCGCGGTGGTGTTGGCCACCACCGAGGCCAGCTGCAGTGTGTGGGTCTCGTTGGGCTGGCTCGCGACCAGCAGCAGCGGAGCGGCGAGGCCCCCCGCGTCGACGCTGTAGCGGCCTTCGGCGTCAGCCTGCGTGCTGCGCGTGGCGCCGGTGCGGTCGAGCACGGTGATGGTCGCGCCGCTCATGGCGCGGCCGTTGGCCGTGGCGGTGCCCTCGAGGGGGATGGAAGTCGGGGGAGCGGTGGCCGGGGTGTCGTCGCTGCCGCCGCAGGCGACGGCGGCCATGGTGCAGGCCGCCGCGAGCAGCAGCCGCGCGAGCCGGGTGGGGGTGGTCATGAGTTTGTCTCCGTCCTCTTGTTTCTTGCGTGGAGTGCCGGGGACGGTGCGCCGGTCGGCCCGCCCCGGCGGAAGGTGGGAGGGGCCTTGCGAATCGCGACCGCAAGGCCCGGCTGCGTCAGAACTGGTGGCGCAGCGCGACTTCGGCACCGGTGCCGGTGAAGTCGCTCTTGGTGGTGCCGTTGGCGTTGAAGCGCTCCTGGTTCTCGCGCACCAGCGAGGTGTGGATGCCGGTGCGCTTGCTCAGGAAATACGCATAGCCGATCGAGAAGCGCTTCGAGTCCTGGTCGCTCGACTTGTCGTTGGTGGCCCTGCGGTCGGTGTCGTTGATGTTGCGGAACGACGTGCGGAATTCGCCAGGGCCCATCGGCACGCGTGCGCCGAAGGTGTAGACGACTTCGGTGCCGGTGTCGGCGGCGTTCACGCCGGTGGAGCGCGCATAGGTGGCCATCACGCGCATGAAGCCGAAGTCGTAGTAGCCGCCGAAGGTCGAGGTCTTCACGTGGTTCATCGCGGTGGTGACCAGCGTGTCCTGCTCCTTCTGGTACGACAGCGCCAGCGACAGCGGGCCCTTGGCATACATCGCATGGCCGCCCGTGCCGCGGGCCGTGGTGCCGTTGCTGTCGCGCACGATCACGCCGGCGTTGAAGCCGCCGAAGTCCGGCGTGGTGTAGTAGATGGAGTCGTTCCACTGGTTGGCCGAGCGCGCGCCGCGCGTGCCCATCGATGCATAGCTGTCGCCGAAGAACGCTTCATAGCGGCCAGCCACGCCCAGGCCGTACTGCGGCGAGTGCAGGCGGCCCAGCCGCACGTCGCCCCAGGTCTTGCTGTTCAGGCCCACCCACGACTTGTCGCGCCAGAACGCGTTCGGGTCGGTCACGGCGCCGGTGTCGGCGTTGAAGCGGTGCTCCAGCATGAAGTAGGCGGTGAGCCCGCCGCCCAGGTCTTCGCGGCCGGCGAAGTTCAGGCGGGCGTTCGAGCTTTCGGCCACCTGCCAGTCGCGGTCGGTGCCCTTGGTGAGGTCGGTGGGCGAATACAGCACGCCCATGTCCACGCGGCCCGAGATCACGAGGCTGGACTGCGCCTGGGCAGCGCCTGCAACGGCTCCGGCAGCGGCTGCCACGGCAGCCAGTTTCATCCACGTCATGCAAGTCTCCTGATTGGTCTTCGACATCGGTGTGTGTGTGAACGCGCCCCGTCGATGTCCCGGAGCGCGGCTGGTCTCTCTCTGTGTCGAACGCAAGGGGAAGGGCGCGGCGAAGGGCGCCGGAAACGAAAGCGGTGGCCTCGCGTGGGGCGAGGCGCGCATGGCGCGCGGCGAAGGGCGCTTGCCTGGGAACGGGCCGCAGCGCCGCAGGGCGCCGCCGGCCGGCTGCGTCACGACGACGTCAGAGGTAGTCGTCGCGGCGCGGGGAAAACTGGTCGAGCAGGGTGCTGTTCGCCTCGAGGGCCACCACGCCGTGCGTCGTGTCGTGCGGGGCGACGAAGGCGTCGCCGGGCCGGAGCACCCGCTTGACGCCGCCCACCTCGGCTTCGAAGGCACCGGAGATCACGTAGGCGATCTGGTCGTGCACGTCGTGCGCGTGCGGGGTGCCGATGGCGCCTTTGTCGAACTGCACCAGCACCGACATGAGCTGCGGCGTGTGGCCGACGATCTTGCGGCGGATGCCGTCGCCGAGCTCGGTCCACGGCGTCTCGGCGCCCAGGAAGTACGGGTTCATCGGGCTCTTCTCCTCTTGTTGTCTGCCGGCTTCTGCGGGTTGACCCGCAGCGGTCAGCACTTGTGAAACATCGATTTGTGTGTACTATAGAGCCCAGATTCTTTTTTTGAAACAGCGGTTCATTCGACAAGAACCACATTTCCGGGAAAGTCCTTACTGGCTGTTACGGCGACGCAACAGCAAGGCGCCCGGCCCAACCCTGTCGAGTGGCGGCCGCTCCCGAGGAGCATCCATGGAGATCCGACAACCCATCCACAGCGAGCACGCGAAGACGCTCGACACCACCGGCCTGCGCAAGCAGTTCCTGGTGGAGGACATCTTCCGGCCCGACGAGGCCACGCTCACCTACAGCCAGATCGACCGCATCATCGTGGGCGGTGTGATGCCGGTGACGCGCGCGGTGACCTTCGCGCCCGAGCTCGGCAAGCACACCGGCACCGACTTCTTCCTGCAGCGGCGCGAGCTGGGCCTCATCAACATCGGCGGGGCGGCCATCGTCACGGTGGACGGCAAGGTCTTCGAAGTGGGCGCGCGCGAGGCGCTCTACATCGGCCAGGGCGCGCGCGAGGTGTCGTTTGCCAGCGCCGACTCGGCACAGCCGGCCAGGCTGTACTTCAACTGCGCGCCGGCCCACACCAGCTACCCGCACAAGAAGGTCACGCTGGCCGAGGCCTCGCCCGAGACGCTGGGTGACCCCAAGACCAGCAACCGCCGCACGATCTACAAGTTCCTCGTGCCCGACGTGCTGCCGACCTGCCAGCTGCTGATGGGCATGACCCAGCTCGAAGAGGGCAGCCTCTGGAACACCATGCCCTGCCACACGCACGACCGGCGCATGGAGGTCTATTTCTATTTCGGCATGGCCGACAACGGCGTGGTCTTCCACATGCTGGGCCAGCCGCAGGAAACGCGACACCTCGTGGTGCGCAACGAGCAGGCCGTCATCTCGCCCAGCTGGTCCATCCACTCGGGCGTGGGCACGCAGGCCTACACCTTCATCTGGGGCATGGTCGGCGAGAACCAGGTCTTCAAGGACATGGACCACGTGCCCATGACCGCACTCCGCTGAACCCCTTGCAGTGAGCCACATGATCCTCGACAACTTCCAACTCGACGGCAAGGTCGCCGTCGTCACCGGCTGCGACACCGGCCTGGGCCAGGGCATGGCCCGCGCGCTGGCCCAGGCCGGCGCCGACATCGTCGGCGTCAACGTCAGCGAACCCAGGGAAACCGCGCGCCAGGTCGAAGCCCTGGGCCGCCGCTTCCTCGACCTGCGCGCCAACCTGGCCGACATCAGCTGCATCGACGGCCTGGTGAAGGAGGCCGTCAAGGTCTGCGGCCGCGTCGACGTGCTGGTCAACAACGCCGGCATCATCCGCCGCGAAGACGCGATCCGGTTCTCCGAGAAGGACTGGGACGACGTGATGAACATCAACCTGAAGACGGTGTTCTTCTTCTCGCAGTCGATGGCGCGCCAGTACATCGCGCAGGGCACCGGCGGCAAGATCATCAACGTCGCGTCGATGCTGTCGTTCCAGGGCGGCATCCGCGTGCCTTCGTACACCGCGTCGAAGAGCGGCGTCATGGGCATCACCCGGCTGATGGCCAACGAATGGGCGGGGCACCGCATCAACGTCAACGCCATCGCGCCGGGCTACATGGCCACCAACAACACCGCGGCGCTGCGTGCCGACGAAGGCCGCAACCAGGCCATCCTCGAGCGCATCCCGGCCGGCCGCTGGGGCACGCCCGACGACCTGGGCGGCCCGGTGGTGTTCCTTGCATCGCCCGCATCCGACTACGTCAACGGCTACACGGTGGCGGTCGACGGCGGATGGCTGGCCCGCTGACGCGGGCACGGCAGAAGAAAGAAAAAGGCGCGCCGCCGCTTTCACAGCAGCGACGCCGGAGACGACCGCACGGCCCTGCGAGCCGCCGCGGATGGCAAGACCGGGCCCGACGCCTGGCCTGCGGGAGAACCTGCATATGTACGAGAACAAGCGCCTGGGCTTCTTGTTCGTGCTGCCCTTCGTGCTGGGTGTGCTCGCGTTCAAGCTCTTCCCCTTCGTGATGAGCTTCGCGCTGAGCTTCACCCAGTACGACATCATCAATCCGCCGCAGTACGTGGGGCTCGAGAACTACAAGGAACTCGCCTTCAGCGACCCGCTGTTCCGCAAGTCGCTGGGCGTGACGATCGCCTTCGTGGCGCTCACCGTGCCGCTGCGGCTGGCCTTCGCGCTGTTCATCGCGCACGTGCTGAACTTCAGGCTGCGCGGCATCAACTTCTTCCGCTCGGCCTACTACCTGCCGTCGATCCTGGGCGGCTCGATCGCGGTGTCGGTGCTGTGGCGGTTCATCTTCTCGCAGCACGGGCTGGTGAACATCGTGCTCGGCAAGTTCGGCATCGACCCGGTGCCGTGGCTGGCCGACGAGCACTACTCGCTGTGGACCATCGTGCTGCTCAACGTGTGGCAGTTCGGCTCGGCCATGGTGATCTTCCTGGCGGCGCTGCAGAACGTGCCCACGTCGCTGTACGAAGCGGCCGAGATCGACGGCGCGTCGAAGTGGCAGCAGTTCTTCCGCATCACCATCCCGCTCATCACGCCGGTGATCTTCTTCAACCTCGTGATGCAGACGGTGCATGCCTTCCAGGAGTTCAACGGGCCGTACATGGTCACCGAAGGCGGGCCGCTGCACGCCACCTACCTGCTGTCGCTCTACATCTACGACCAGAGCTTCCGCTACTTCAACCTCGGCTACGGCAGCGCGCTGTCGTGGGTGATGTTCACGCTCGTCGTCACGCTCTCGGCCTTGTCGTTCTGGAGCTCGAAGTACTGGGTGTTCTATTCGGGTGAAAAGGACAAGAAGTGATGAGCGCAGTGATGACCACACACGACACAGCCGTCGTCTCCGACGCCGAGGCGCAACGCACCGCGCGCCGCGAGCGCATCAGCGCCGTCGTGCGCTACGCCATCCTCATCGCGGTGGGGCTGCTGATGCTCTACCCGATGATCTGGCTCGTCGGCGCCTCGTTCAAGAGCAACTCGGAGATCTTCACCGAGGTGGGCTTCTGGCCGTCGGGCTTCGACTTCACCGCCTATGCGAAGGGCTGGAAGACCAGCACCGAATACACCTTCGCCACCTACTTCCTGAACTCGTTCGCGATCATCATCCCGCGCATCATCGTCACGGTGATCTCGTGCGTGCTGGTGGCCTACGCCTTCGCGCGCTTCGAGTTCACCGGCAAGAAGCTGCTGTTCTCCATCATGGTGGGGACGATGATGCTGCCGCACATCGTGCTGCGCATCCCGCAGTACCTCATGTTCAAGGAGTTCGGCTGGCTCGACAGCTTCGCGCCGCTGATCGTCCCGTCGGCCTTCGCCACCGACACCTTCTTCGTGTTCATGCTGGTGCAGTTCCTGCGCGGCATCCCGCGCGACATGGAGGAGGCGGCGCAGATCGACGGCTGCAATGCGCTGCAGCTGCTGTGGCACATCGTCGTGCCGCTGCTCAAGCCGGCCATCATCTCCGTGGTGGTGTTCCAGTTCATCTGGACCATGAACGACTTCATGGGCCCGCTCATCTACCTGTCCACGGTGGAGAAGTACCCCGTGTCGCTGGCGCTGAAGATGAGCATCGGCGCCACTGAAGAAGTCGAATGGGCCAGCGTCATCGCCATCTCGGTGGTCGCGCTGCTGCCCTCCATCGCGGTGTTCTTCGCCGCCCAGCGCCACTTCATCGAAGGCGCTGCGTCCTCCGGCATCAAAGGTTAGTCATGGCCCAGCTTTCCCTCAAGAAGATCGAAAAGGTCTACCCCAACGGATTCAAGGCGGTGCACGGCATCGACCTCGACGTGCGCGACGGCGAATTCATGGTGTTCGTCGGCCCTTCCGGCTGCGCCAAGAGCACGGTGCTGCGCATGATCGCCGGCCTCGAAGGCATCACCGGCGGCGAGCTGGCCATCGGCAACACGGTGGTCAACAACCTCGCCCCCAAGCAGCGCGGCATCGCCATGGTGTTCCAGAACTACGCGCTGTACCCGCACATGAAGGTCTACGACAACCTGGCCTTCGGCCTGAAGCTCGCGGGCACCCGGAAGGCCGAGATCGACACGCGGGTGCGCGAGGCCGCCAGGCTGCTCGAGATGGACCACCTGCTCGACCGCTACCCCAAGCAGCTGTCCGGCGGCCAGGCGCAGCGCGTGGCGGTGGGTCGCGCCATCGTGAAGCGCCCCGAGGTCTTTCTCTTCGACGAGCCGCTGTCCAACCTCGACGCCAAGCTGCGCGCCTCGATGCGGGTGCGCCTGACCGAGCTGCACCGCACCCTGCGCGAGAAGGGCCAGCCTTCGACGGTGGTGTACGTGACGCACGACCAGGTGGAGGCCATGACGATGGGCGAACGCATCTGCGTGCTCAAGGACGGCACGATCCAGCAGGTGGACACGCCCACCGCGCTGTACGAGCGGCCGGCCAACGCCTTCGTGGCGGGCTTCATCGGCTCGCCCGAGATGAACCTGCGTGAAGCCGTGGTCGAGCCGCAAGGCGCCGGCCTCGCGATGGTGGCGGGCGGTGTGGCGCTGCCGCTGCCCGACGAGAAGGCGGCGCGGCTGCGCGGGCACGCCGGCCGCAAGGTCAAGCTCGGCCTGCGTCCCGAGCACATCACCGCCGGCGGCCGCAAGGACGTGCCGGTGGTGGAGGTCGACGGGGCCCTGCGCTTCGTCGAACACATGGGCAGCGAGGTGTTCGTGCACTTCGACCTGGGCGGCGTGCCCTTCACCAGCCGCGTCCCGGCCGACCAGCTTGCCGGCGTGGACCGCAAGCAGCGCGGCGAAACGCATCGCTTCGGTTTCCAGATGACGCAGTGCCACGCCTTCGACAACGACAGCGGCAGCAACCTCCTGCTGTGAGCCGCCGACCGACAACCAGAGGAGACACACACATGAATCGACGTCACGGCCTGATGGCCGCCATCACCCTGGCCTGCGGCTTGGCCGCGCCGGGCGCCTTCGCGCAGGAGCAGACCCTGCGCTTCTCGTGGTGGGGCGGCGGCGAACGCCACGAGGCCACGCTGAAGGCCATTGCCGCCTTCGAGGCCAAGAACCCCGGCGTGAAGATCAAGGCCGAGTACATGGGCTTCCAGGGCTACCTGGAGCGCCTGACCACGCAGATCGCGGGCGGCTCCGAGCCCGACATCATGCAGATCAACTGGGCCTGGCTGGCCATGTTCTCGAAGACCGGCGACGGCTTCTACGACCTCAACAAGAGCAAGAGCCTGCTCGCGCTGAACCAGTTCTCCGACGAGGAGCTGAAGATGGGCACGGTGCGCGACAAGCTCAACGCGCTGCCATCGTCGTACACCGCGCGCATCTTCCTGTGGAACAAGGCCAGCTTCGACCGCGCCGGCCTGCCGCTGCCCACCACCTGGGACCAGCTCTTCGCCGCGGGCCCGGTGTTCAAGCAGAAGCTGGGCGACAAGGCCTACGTGATCGACGGCGAGGCCTACGACATGATCCTCACGTCGCAGGCCTACATCTACCAGAAGTACGGCACGCCCTATGTGGACCCCACGCAGCCGAGGGTTGCGATGAGCGAGCAGGCCGTGCTCGAGTGGGTGCAGACCTACAAGAAGCTCACCACCAACAACGTGGGCGTGCCGCTGCCGCTGCGTGCAAGCCTCGGCGGCGCCGAGAAGCCGACCGAGCAGCAGCCCGACTGGGTGGTGGGCAACTGGGCCGGCAACTACACCTGGGACTCGGTGCTGCGCCTGCGCGAGAGCACGCTCAACAAGGAGCAGAAGCTCGAGGTGGGCGAGTTCCTCACCCTGCCCGGCGCCAAGAACAGCGGCATGTTCGGCCGGCCCGCGCTCATGTTCACCGTGAGCAAGCGCAGCAAGCACCCCGAGGTGGCGGCGAAGTTCCTGAACTTCCTGCTCACCGACCCGGAGGCGGCGCGTCTGCTGGGCCTTTCGCGCGGCGTGCCGGCGGCCGACAGCCAGTTCCACACGCTGGTGAAGGAAAGCCGCATCGCGCCGCTGGAGCTCAAGGCCTATCTGCAGATCAAGAAGCAGAAGGACGCCGGCAAGATCGACCTGCCGTCACCGCTGTTCGAGAACGCGCGCTTCCAGAAATTCATGCGCGAGGTGTTCGAGACGGTGGCCTACGGCAAGGCCACCGAGCAGGAGGCCGCGCGCCGCCTGCTCGAAGAGGGCAATGCCCTGCTTCAGCGCATCAAGTGAGCTGAGCCGTTTGCAATGGATCGGGTTCATCTGCATGTCCTCGATCTCCTAGGTGCGGCGCGGTCCGCATCGGTTCACCGGCTGCGGGCCCAGTGCCCCGGCCGGGCTTTTTGAGTCCACCCCTTCGACGTCGCCGCGATGAGCAAGTCCACCGTTCGCCAACTCGCCTTCCACACCCTCCAAGACCGCGACACCGGCGCACGCGTCACGCGGCTCACGCCCACCGATGTGACCTGCCATCGCAACTACTTCTATCAGAAGTGTTTCACCAACGATGGCCGGCACCTGCTCTTCGGCGCCGAGTTCGGCCCGGGCACGAGCTGGAACTACCACCTGCTGGACCTTTCGACGCAGCAGGCCGTGCAGCTGACCGACCAGCCCGGCGAGAACACCTTCGGCGGCTTCCTGAGCCCGGACGACCGGCATCTCTACTTCGTGCGCGCCGAGCGGCAGCTCATCCGCCTGTCGCTCGCCACGCTGGCCGAAGAAGTGGTGTACGTGGTGCCCGATGACTGGGTCGGCTACGGCACCTGGGTCGCCAACTCGGCCTGTACCAAGATGGTCGGCATCGAGATCCGCAGGAGCGACTGGTTCCCGCTGTCCGACTGGCAGAAGTTCCGCGAGATGTTCTTCGCGAAGCCGCGCTGCCGCATGATCCGCATCGACCTCGCCACCGGCGCGCGTGAGGTGATCCACGAGATCGACGGCTGGCTGGGCCACCCGCAGTACCGCCCGTTCGACGACAACACCGTCGCCTTCTGCCATGAAGGCCCGCACGACCTGATCGACGCGCGCATGTGGTTCTGCGACGAGGACGGCAGCAACGTGCGTTGCGGCAAGGAGCACGCCGACGGCGAAAGCTGCACCCACGAGTTCTGGGTGCCCGACGGCTCGGCCATGATCTACGTGTCGTACCAGAAGGGCCACAAGGAGCGCTGGATCTGCTCGCTCGACCCGGTGACGCTCGAGAACCGCCGCCTGACCGGCATGCCGCCGTGTTCGCACCTCATGAGCAACCACGACGGCACGCTGATCGTGGGCGACGGCTGCGAAACCCCGGCCGACGTGGACGACACCGGCGGCTACCAGGTCAAGAACGACCCCTACCTGCACCTGTTCGACCTGAAGGCCGGCACCGAGCGAAGCATCGCCCGGCACGACAGCTCATGGCGGGTCTACAAGGGCAACCGCCAGGTCACGCACCCGCATCCGTCGTTCACGCCCGACGAGAAGCAGGTGCTCTACACGTCCGATCACGAAGGCGAGCCCGCCTTGTATCTGGCCACGCTTTGACGGGTCGGGCGGCGCATGCCCCTGCGCCGCTTCTGTGACCCCGCGCCGGGCCCCTTGCCCGGTGACTCCCGCAGGGCGCGGCCTGATGCCGCCTGTCATTCGAAACCATATCTAGAGGAGAACGCGAATGAAGAAGACGGACAAGGCACGCACCGCCGGCATGACCCGGATCGCGGCCGCCGCAGTCGTGCTGTGTGCGGCCAGCACCCCCGCGCTGGCGGTGGATTGGCCGAGCGGCTATTCGAAGTGCGCCGACGAAGGCGGCACCTGCAAGGCCGGCACCGTGGTGCGGCCGGTGTCGTTCGGCATCAAGGACAAGTGGGTCATCAAGAACCTGTCGGGCGACATCGCCTGCACGGTGGCGACCTTCGGCTCCGACCCCTACCCGGGCTTGGCGAAGAAGTGCGCAGTGGGCCCGGTGGGTTCCACCACGCCGACCCCCACGCCCACTCCGGCCCCGACACCAACCCCCACGCCGGCCCCCACGCCCGCACCGACCCCGGCCCCGACGCCCGCTCCCACGCCTGCACCGACACCCGCGCCCACGCCGGCCCCGAGCGCCGATGCCAGCACCGAAGTCGCCCCGGCCAACGGCTGGGCCAGCCAGAACGGCGGCACCAGCGGCGGCTCGGCCGCCGCGGCCAGCCGCATCTACAAGGTGAGCTCGCCGTCGCAGCTGAAGGCCGCGATCGACGCCGCCGGCACCGCCGCCAAGATCATCAAGGTCTACGGCACCATCGACATGGCCTCTTCCGACAACGGCGGGCCCTTCACCAGCACCTCGGACCAGGCCACCCGCAGCCGCATCAACCTGCCGTCCAACACCACGCTCATCGGGGCCGGCACCTCGGCGACCTTCGTGAACGCCGTCATCAACGTGAAGGGCGTGAACAACGTCATCGTGCGCAACCTCACGATCGTGAACCCGTGCGACGTGGCGCCGGTGTGGGATCCGGACGACGGTTCCACCGGCAACTGGAACTCGCAGTTCGACGGCCTCGTGGTCGACGGCTCGAAGAACGTGTGGATCGACCACAACCGCTTCACCGACGCGCCGCAGACCGATGACAAGTCGCCCGTCGAGAACGGCAAGGTCAAGCAGTGCCACGACGGTGCGCTCGACGTGAAGAACGGCTCCGACTACGTGAGCATCACCAACAACGTGTTCGAGCTGCATGCCAAGAACAACCTGATCGGTTCGTCCGACAGCACGACGAGCGACGACGGCCACCTCACGGTGACCTTCCGCGACAACCACTTCAAGAACGTGAGCGAACGCGCCCCGCGTGTGCGCTTCGGCCGCGTGCACGTGGTCAACAACTACTTCGAAGGCAGCAAGTCGCACTCGGTGTACGCGCACGGCTACAGCATCGGCGTGGGCTACAAGGCGCAGATCCGCTCGGAGCAGAACGCGTTCGACATCACCGGCGCGAGCAGCTGCCCCGACGTGGTGAAGAACCCGGGCTCGTCGAGCAAGACCGGCGCCATCAGCGACGTCGGCTCGCTGCTCAACGGTGCCGCGCTCAACCTCTCGAGCTCGTGCAGCTTCGCCGCCTCGAGCTGGAGCATCCCCTACAGCAACAGCGCCGTGTCGGCCTCGCAGGTGAAGGCCCGCGTGCTGTCGAACGCGGGCACGGGCAAGCTCACCGTCAACTGACGCAGCGCTTCGCGCCTTGCGGCCGGCCCCGTCCCCGGGGTCGGCCTTCCCCGAGCTGTTTCTCCAACACACGAGAGGAAGACGCGATGTCTGCCCGTCGAAACAAGACCGTCGTCGCCCGCGCAGCCGCGGCGGCGATGATGTGCTCGGCTGCCGTCCCCGCGCTGGCGGTGGACTGGCCGAGCGGCTATTCGAAGTGCGCCGACGAAGGCGGCACCTGCAAGGCCGGCGCCGTGGTGCGGCCGGTGTCGTTCGGCATCAAGGACAAGTGGGTCATCAAGAACCTGTCGGGCGACATCGCCTGCACGGTGGCGACCTTCGGCTCCGACCCGTACCCCGGCCTCGCGAAGAAGTGCGCGGTCGGGCCGGTGGGTTCCACCACACCGACCCCCACGCCGGCACCCACCCCAACCCCCGCACCAACGCCGGCCCCGACGCCGGCCCCAACACCGGCACCGGCACCGGCACCGACGCCGGCACCCACCCCCGCACCCGCACCGGCCGATCGCGCGTGCGCCGCGCCGGTGCTGCCCGCCGGCGTGATCGACGCGGCCACCGTGAGGCGCGGCCTGCCCGCCGCGCAGATCAACCCGAAGCACGGCGTGCGCACCTACACCGCCCCGGTGGCCATCGACGGCAAGCACGACCCGTCGAACTACCGCGCCGCGCCGGTGCTGCCCGCGTGGCAGTTCGCGGTGGCCGACCCGACGGCCGGGCAACTGGGCTTCGAATGCGAGAGCGCACCGGCCAACGGCTGGCACGGCTTCGCGCGCAACGGCTCGGGCCACCGCCCGGTGCTCGTGACCGGCGGCTCGGGCGCGGCGAAGAACCGCGTCTACACCGTGTTCAACAAGGAGCAGTTGCTCAGGGCGGTCAACGAGGCGCGCGACGAACCGAAGATCATCCGCGTCGTCGGCCACATCGACTTCCGCTGGGACAACGGGGCCTTCCGCGAATACACCAGCTTCGCCGACCAGAAGCAGGGCGGCTCGCTGCAGGTGCCGTCGAACACCACGCTGGTGGGCATCAACGTCAACGGCCAGCCCGCACGCCTGACCGGCACGCAGGTCCTCGTCGGGCAGGAGCTGCCGCTGGCGACGGGTGGTGACCCGGAGGCCGACTACAAGGCCTGGGTTGCCTCCGGCAAGGACGCGGAGGACTACCCCACGTGGACCCGCAACGTCATCGTGCGCAACCTGCAGATCGACACGCCCTGGGACGTGAACCCGGAGGACTCGGCCAACGCCTACATGGACGGCGTGACGATCTCGCGTGCCCAGCATGTGTGGATCGACCACGTGACCGTGAGCGACGGCGACACGCCGGACTCGCTGGCCGGCGACACGCGGCATGACGGCGGGCTCGACATCGTGCGCGGCTCCGACTACGTCACCGTGTCGGCCAGCCGCTTCCACAAGCACGGCAAGCTCACGCTGGTGGGCAACGGCGACTCCGGCCGTGCCTGGAGCGATGCAGGACGGCTGCACGTCACCTTCACCGGCAACTGGTGGGACAGCCTCGGCTCGCGCCAGCCGCTGGCGCGCTTCGGGCAGGTGCACCTCTACAACAACCTCGTCACCGGCAGCACCTCCACCACCGACAAGGACGTGAAGTTCGGCTCCGCGCTGCAGGCGCGCTACCAGTCCGACGTGATCTCGCAGGGCAACTTCTACGACTTCACCGGCCTGAAGCCGGCCGAGGTGTGCGGCAAGCTCGCCGGCGGCAAGAGCGCCACCAGCTTCCGCAGCTCGGGCCATCGCTTCATCAGCGACAAGGGCGACGACGGCAAGCCGATGACGGCGGTCATCGACGTGGAGCTGCAGGGCTGCGACGGCCTGCCCGTGCAGCAGCTGTGGAGCCCGCCCTATGGCTACACGCTGCAGCCGGCCGACAACCTGCGCGGTTCGCTGCGCGCCAGTGCCGGGGCCGGAAGGCTCTGAAGCCCGGCCCTTTCATTTCACACACCAGCCGCCGGGTCTGACGCCTCGCGGTGGAGATGAGAAGGCGCCGTGCCGGCCCGAGCCGGTACGAGCGCCGTCCACCACCGAACGAGGAGACCCAGACATGAACACGACCAGACTGGCCACGCTCGCCCTCCTGATGGGGCTCGCGGCCGCCACGGCCGCCTGCGGCGGCGGCGACGACGACCCCGCTGCTGCGCCCGTGCCGGCGCCCGCGCCTCCCGCTGCGGCTCCCGTGCCGGCCAGCACAGCGAGCCGCCCGCAGCTCACCGATGCGCAGGCGCAGGACTACACGGTGGCGAAGTACCTGGCCCAGGCCGGCGTGCTGACCGGCGCCGGCGGTGCCGGCCTCACCACCGACAACTGGGTGCCGCCGGCCATCGGCGACGTGGGCAGCTTCACGCCGACCTACACCGTGGCCGCCGACGGCAGCGGCACGCACACCACCGTGCAGGCCGCGATCGACGCGGTGCCGTTGGCCACCGCGAGCAGCACGCGGGTGTACATCCGCGTGAAGCCCGGCACCTACCGCGAGCTGGTGTGCGCCAAGGACAAGGCGCCCATCACGCTGTACGGCAGCTCGGCCGACGCCAGCGAGGTCGTCATCGTGAACGGCAACTACAACGGCAAGGCGAAGGCGGCCAACGTCGATTCGGCCAACCCCTGCAACCCCAACCTCGCCGGCGCCACCTACGGCACCAGCGGCAGCGCCTCGGTGGCGATCTACAGCAACGGCTTCCATGCCAAGAACCTGAGCTTCGCCAACGACGCGATGGACGACGTGGACCATGGCACCGGCTACCCCGCCGGGGCCTCCGGCTCGGGCGGCGCGCAGGCGGTGGCGCTCATGACGCAGGCCGACAAGCTGGTGTTCGAGAACGTGCGCGTGCTCGGCCACCAGGACTCGCTGTACGTGAAGTCGCCCAACGCCAGCACGGTGTCGCGCGCCTACTTCAAGGCGAGCCACATCCAGGGCGACACCGACTTCATCTTCGGCCGCGGCGTCATCGTGCTCGACCAGTGCCGCATCCACTACCTCAGCACGCGGCTGCCGGTGGGGGCCGCGACCACGATGCTGGCTCCCAGCACCTCGCCGAACAGCGCCTACGGCCTGCTTGCGATCGACAGCCAGTTCACCGCCGACGGCGGCGCCACCGCCAACACGACCTACCTCGGCCGCGCCTGGGACGAGGGCGTGGCCAGCGGCACCTACGTGGCCGGCACCTCGCCCAACGGCCAGGCGCTGGTGCGCAACAGCACGCTGGGCGCCCACATCCGCAAGCTGGACCCGTGGGGCACCTCGACCTCGGGTCGCGCCTACAGCGACACCGGCAACCGCTTCGCCGAGCATCGCAACACCGAGGTGGCGCCATGAGACACCCTGTGTCGACCTGGATCTCGCGGGCCGAGCGCCGGGCCGGCGTACCCGCCGGACGAGGGG
>CAMLNA010000021.1 GCA_946481025.1 uncultured Rivibacter sp. | reverse complement strand
TCCGGCCTCTACGTCCCGAACGTAGCGCTCTACCAGGCTAAGCTACACCCCGATTTGCAGTGATGGGCCCGGTGCCGGGCCTCTCTGCGGGTTCGTCGGACCGGCTCAGGAAGAGCGATCCACCGAACGAACACAAAATTCTAGCAGAGCTTCGCGGCTTTCTGACATTGGCAATGCAGCGAGGCATTCACGAGCCTTCAAAGCCTCGGCGCGAGCCGCTTCGCGCGTGGCTTCCAGCGCGCCTGTTTCGCGCACGATCTCGATGATCTCGGGCAGCTTTTGGACCTCGCCGTGTTCGATGGCGTGACGAATCAGCGCTCGTTGCTCCGCAGTGCCGCGCGCCATGGCCACGAGCAGGGGCAGCGTCGGCTTGCCCTCGCGAAGGTCGTCGCCGACGTTCTTTCCCATCTGCGCCGACAGGCCTTCGTAGTCGAGCAGGTCGTCCACCAGCTGGAAGGCCGTGCCCAGCGAGCGACCGTAGGAGGCGCACGTTTCCTCGAGCACCGGGTCGGCGCCCGCCAGCACCGCGCCCATGCGCGCACTGGCCTCGAACAGCTTGGCCGTCTTGTAGCGAATGACGCGCAGGTAGTCCTCGACCGCAAGGTCGGGGTCGTGCATGTTCATCAGCTGCAGCACCTCGCCTTCGGCGATCACGTTGGTGGCGTCAGCCAGCACTTCCAGCACACGCAGGCGCTTCACCGACACCATCATCTGGAAGGCACGCGAGTAAAGGAAGTCGCCGACCAGCACGCTCGCTGCATTGCCGAACAGCGCGTTGGCGGTTTCGCGGCCGCGGCGCAGGGCGGACTCGTCGACCACGTCGTCGTGCAGCAGCGTGGCCGTGTGGATGAACTCCACCGTGGCGGCCAGCTCGTAGCGCTCCGGGCCGTTGAAGCCCAGCGCGCGCGCGAACAGCAGGACCAGCATCGGCCGGATGCGCTTGCCGCCGGCGCTGATGATGTAGTGCGAGATCTGGTTGATCAGCACCACGTCGGACGCTAGGCGGCGCTGGATCAGGGCATCGACCTCGGCCATGTCGGCAGCCAGAAGCGCTGCGGCGGAGGGCGTTGTGGTGGGGACGGGGGACACGCTGGGGACCCTTGAACAGAAGCGGGCTCGCGGTGAGCAGACGGCGGATTATAGGGAGCGGCCAGGCGCCTCCCGGCTGCGGGCCAAGCGACAGGGCACCTTGACAGCCCGGCTGTGCTATGATCGCGGGCTCTTCGCCTCTTGGGCGTGGAGCTGCGCTTTGGGGGAGCCCCTTCGCGCGGTGTTCTTTGTTACTGAAAGGGCTGATATGTACGCGGTCATAAAAACCGGTGGCAAGCAATACAAGGTTGCTGCTGGCGAAAAGATCAAGGTAGAACAGATTGCTGCGGAAGTTGGCCAAGAGATCGTGATCGACCAGGTGCTCGCCGTGGGTAACGGCGCGGACCTGAAGGTTGGGACTCCCTTGGTTGCCGGCGCAAGCGTCAAGGCCACGGTGGTGGCGCATGGCAAGCACGACAAGGTGCGCATCTTCAAGATGCGTCGTCGCAAGCACTATCAGAAGCGCCAAGGTCACCGTCAGACCTTCACCGAGCTGGAAATCAGCGCGGTCAACGGCTGATCACGGCTTTAGCTCCAAGGAGTTCGAAACATGGCACAGAAAAAAGGCGGCGGTTCCACCCGGAACGGCCGCGACTCTCAACCGAAGATGCTGGGCGTGAAGGTGTTCGGCGGCCAGGTCGTGCCGGCCGGCTCGATCATCGTGCGCCAGCGCGGCACCCGCTTCCACGCCGGCACCAACGTCGGCACCGGCAAGGACCACACGCTGTTCGCCCTGATCGACGGCGAGGTGTCCTTCACCGAGAAGGGCCCGCAAAGCCGCAAGACGGTCGTTGTCACGCCGGTCTGAGCGGCCTTACAGGCACTCGCACAAAGCCCCGGCTTGCCGGGGCTTTGTTTTTGAGGCCCTTGCTCGGAAGGCCTCCATTACCATCGTGCCATTGCGACCGTCCGCACAAGCAGCAGCGTGGTCCATCGTGACCCACAAGCCCGCGGACAACCAGCAGGGCAAGGACAGCAAGTCATGAAGTTCGTCGACGAGGCTTACATCGACGTGGTCGCCGGCAACGGCGGCAGCGGCTGCGTGAGCTTCCGCAGAGAAAAGTTCATCCCGTTCGGCGGGCCCAACGGCGGTGATGGCGGGCGTGGCGGGCATGTCTACGCGGTGGCCGACCGCAACCTCAACACGCTGGTGGACTTCCGGTTCTCGCGTCGCCACGAAGCGCGCAACGGCGAACCCGGCCGCGGCTCAGACCAGTTCGGCGCGGCGGCCGAAGACATCGTGTTGCGCATGCCGGTAGGCACGATCGTCACCGATGCCGAGACCGGTGAACTGGTGGTCGAACTGCTCCAGCCCGGCGAGATGGTCATGCTCGCCAAGGGGGGGGACGGCGGCTTCGGCAACCTGCACTACAAGACCAGCACCAACCGGGCGCCGCGGCAGAAGACGCCCGGCTGGCCGGGCGAGCAGAAGAAGCTCAAGCTCGAACTGCGCGTGCTGGCCGACGTGGGCCTGCTGGGCATGCCCAACGCCGGCAAGTCCACGCTGATCGCCGCCATCTCGAATGCGCGGCCCAAGATCGCCGACTACCCTTTCACCACACTGCATCCCAACCTTGGCGTGGTGCGTGTCGGGCCTGAGCGCAGCTTCGTCGTGGCCGACGTGCCCGGGCTGATCGAAGGCGCGGCCGAAGGCGCGGGCCTCGGTCACCAGTTCCTGCGCCACCTGCAGCGCACGCGACTGCTGCTGCATCTCGTGGACCTGGCGCCGTTCGACGAAGGTGTCGATCCGGTCGCGCAGGCCAAGGCCATCGTGGCCGAACTCAAGAAATACGACCAGACGCTCTACGACAAGCCGCGCTGGCTGGTGCTCAACAAGCTCGACATGGTGCCGGCGGAGGAGCGGGTGGCGCGGGTGAAGGACTTCGTCAAGCGCTTCAAGTGGAAGGGGCCGGTGTTCGAGATCTCGGCGCTCACGCGTGAAGGCTGCGAGCCGCTGGTGCAGGCGATCTGGCAGCACGTGGCGCAGTTCCAGGAGCATGTGGTCGAACCCGACGTGCGCTTCGAAGAGCCGGCTCCGGCGGCTGAAGAGCCTGGCTTCAAGCCCGCGTCGGACGACCCCCGTTTCCGCTGATTTCGCAGGAGCCCCATGAGTGACGTTCTGAAGAACGCCCGCCGCATCGTCGTGAAGGTGGGCTCCAGCCTCGTGACCAACGAAGGCCGAGGCGTCGATGCCGATGCCATCGGCAACTGGTGCCGCCAGATGGCCGCGCTGGCTGCGCAGGGGCGCGAAGTCGTGATGGTCTCCAGCGGCGCCATCGCAGAAGGCATGAAGCGCCTGGGCTGGTCGAGCCGGCCGAAGGAAGTGCACGAGCTGCAGGCCGCCGCGGCGGTAGGGCAGATGGGTCTCGCGCACATCTATGAAACCAAGCTGCGCGAACACGGCCTGGGCAGCGCGCAGGTGCTGCTCACCCATGCGGACCTGGCCGACCGCGAGCGCTACCTCAACGCGCGCTCCACGCTGCTCACGCTGCTGTCGCTCAAGGTGATCCCGGTGATCAACGAGAACGACACGGTCGTCAACGACGAGATCAAGGTGGGCGACAACGACACGCTGGGCGCGCTGGTGGCCAACCTCGTGGAAGCCGATGCGCTGGTGATCCTCACCGACCAGAAAGGGCTGTACTCGGCCGACCCCCGCAAGGATGCGAACGCGCGCTTCCTCGACGTCGTGACGGCCGGCGACCCGGCGCTCGAGCAGATGGCGGGCGGTGCCGGCTCCAGCATCGGCAAGGGCGGCATGATCACCAAGGTGCTGGCGGCCAAGCGCGCGGCCGGCAGCGGAGCCAGCACCGTGGTTGCCTGGGGGCGCGAAGCCGACGTGCTGGTGCGGCTGGCGGGCGGCGAAGCCATCGGGACGCTGTTCGTGGCCGGCACTGCCAAGCAGGCCGCCCGCAAGCAGTGGATGGCCGACCACCTGCAATTGCGCGGCACGCTGATGGTCGACGCAGGGGCGGCGAACAAGCTGCGTGGCGAAGGCAAGAGCCTGTTGCCCATCGGCATCGTCGAAGTGACGGGCGACTTCCACCGCGGCGACGTGGTGGCGGTGCGCGATCCCGACGGCGTACAGATCGCACGCGGGCTGGCCAACTACTCCAGCGCCGAAGCGCGCCTCATCGCGCGCAAGCCGTCGAGCGAATTCGAGCGGCTGCTCGGCTATACCGCCGAGCCGGAGATGATCCACCGCGACAACATGGTGCTGGTCTAGCGCAACCCGAGGCAGCGCTGCACGGCTGCCTCGCCCGCCTGGATGCCACGCACATCGTCGTGTGCTGCCGTGGTCAGCTTTCGCCCTCGCTCGGCGCAGGCGCGGGCACTTCGGGCGGTACCGACGGATGGTGGTCGTCGTCGCGCCGATGCGGCCGCATGCCCGAGCGCAGGTAGCGGTTGTGATGGTTGGTGCGAGGCAGGTAGCGGGCGAGCTCGGTCAGCGCCATCTGGTAGACGTCGCGCTTGAACTCGATCACCACGTCCAGCGGCACCCAGTATTCGTTCCAGCGCCAGGCGTCGAACTCCGGGTGGTCGGTGGCGCGCAGGTTCATGTCGCTGTCGCGGCCGGTCAGCTGCAACAGAAACCAGATCTGCTTCTGGCCCTTGTAGTGGCCACGCGCGTCGCGCCGGATGTAGTGCTCGGGCACCTCGTAGCGCAGCCAGTCGCGCGTGCGCGCAATGATGCGCACATGTTCCGGATGCAAGCCCACTTCTTCGTGCAGCTCGCGAAACATCGCCTGCTCGGGCGTTTCGCCATGCTTGATGCCGCCCTGCGGAAACTGCCAGGAGTGGGTCCGGATGCGCTTGCCCCAAAAGACCTGGTTCCGCTGGTTGAGCAGGATGATGCCGACGTTGGGCCTGAAGCCTTCACGGTCGAGCATAATCAACCCCAAATTTCAGTACTGAAATCATTATTGCACCGGGCCCCATGGCCCGACCCCCGGCTAACCCCAAGCCGCGGCGTGCAAGCTCCCTGCTTCTTCCGACATCCGGCATGTTTTCGCCGTCATCGCGCCCATGAAAGCCTCCCAGTTCTTCATTTCGACTCTCAAGGAAGCTCCTGCCGACGCCGAGGTCGTGAGCCACAAGCTGATGATGCGGGCCGGCCTCATCAAGCGCCTGGGCGCCGGGATCTACAACTACATGCCGATGGGCCTGCGGGTGATCCGCAAGGTCGAGAACATCATCCGCGAGGAAATGAACCGCGCCGGCGCGGTGGAGCTTCTGATGCCGGTGGTGCAGCCTGCAGAGCTGTGGCAGGAGACCGGCCGCTTCGACAAGATGGGTCCCGAGCTGCTGCGCGTGAAGGACCGGCACGAGCGCGACTTCATCATCCAGCCCACCAGCGAAGAGGTGGTGACCGACATCGCGCGCCAGGAACTGCGCAGCTACCGCCAGCTGCCGAAAAACTTCTATCACATCCAGACGAAGTTCCGCGACGAGCGCCGGCCCCGCTTCGGCGTGATGCGCGGCCGCGAGTTCACCATGAAGGACGCGTATTCCTTCGACCGCGACGCCGAGGCCGCCGGCAGGAGCTACGACCTCATGTACGCGGCCTACCGCAAGATCTTCGACCGGCTCGGCCTGCAATACCGGGCGGTCGCGGCCGACACCGGCGCGATCGGCGGTGATCGTTCGCACGAGTTCCAGGTGATCGCCGAAACCGGCGAGGACGCCATCGTCTACTGCCCCACGAGCGACTACGCCGCCAACATCGAGCTGGCCGAAGCGGTGCCGCTCGTGGCCGAGCGTGCCGCGCCTGTGCAGGCGATGCAGAAGACGCCCACTCCCGGCAAGGCCACCTGCGAAGACGTGGCCGAGTTGCTGAAGCTGCCGCTGTCGCAGACGGTGAAATCGCTGGTGCTCGCCACTGACGAAAAGAGCGCCGATGGTGATGTGGCCAAGACCACCGTCTGGCTGCTCCTGGTGCGCGGCGACCATGCCCTCAACGAAGTGAAGGCCGGCAAGGTGCCGGGCCTGAAGGAAGGCTACCGCTTCGCCACGGTCGCCGAGATCGAAGAACACTTCGGCTGCAAGCCCGGCTACCTCGGCCCCATCGGCCTCAGCAAGCCGGTGAAGGTCGTGGCCGATCGCACCGTGGCCAACATGAGCGATTTCGTCTGCGGCGCCAACGAGGCGGACTTCCACCTCACCGGCGTCAACTGGGGCCGCGACCTGCCCGAGCCCGACCTCGTGGCCGACCTCCGCAACGTGGTCGAAGGCGACCCCTCGCCCGACGGCCAAGGCGTGCTGGCCATCCAGCGCGGCATCGAGGTGGGCCACGTGTTCTACCTCGGCACCAAGTACTCGAAGGCGATGAACGCCACCTACCTCGACGAGAACGGCAAGCCCCAGTTCATGGAGATGGGCTGCTACGGCATCGGCGTCACCCGCATCCTGGGCGCGGCAATCGAGCAGACGCACGATGACCGCGGCATCGTCTGGCCCGACGCGATCGCGCCGTTCACCGTGGTGCTGTGCCCCATCGGCTACGACCGCAGCGGCGAAGTCAAGGCGGCAGCAGACCAGCTGCACGACGACCTGCTGGCCGCAGGCGTCGACGTGATGCTCGACGACCGCGGCGAACGCCCCGGCGCGATGTTCGCCGACTGGGAACTCATCGGCGTGCCGCACCGGGTGGTGATCTCGGACCGCGGCCTGAAGGAAGGCCAGCTCGAGTACCAGGGCCGCCGGGACGCCGCTGCCACCAAGCTCGCGCCGGGCGATGTGCTGCAGCACCTGAAGGTGCGGCTCGGACTCGCGAGCTGAGGTGACGGGCGGCATGGTGCAGGCCGAGCCGCTGCACCCCGTGTCGCGCGAACCGCTGGTCGACGGCCTGCGCATGCTGGCGCTGGCCGGCGTGCTGGTCGTCAATGCCATGAGCTATGCGGTGGGCCCGTACGGCCCGCTTCCCGGCGTGCCGGTCCCCGCCGACTCCTGGCCGGCGCATGCTGCTTTCATCGGCATGACGGCGCTGTTCCAGGCCAAGGCCTATCCGCTGCTGGCCTTCCTGTTCGGCTACAGCTTTGCGCTTTCGATGCGCAGCCGTGCCGCGACCGCGCTCGTGCACCGGCGCCAGCGCATGAGGCGCCTGCTCCTGCTGGGGGTGTTGCACGGTGCGTTGGTCTACAGCGGCGACATCCTCACGGCCTACGCCGTGTGCGGCTTGTTGCTGCTGCGCTGGGTGCGCCTGCCGCTGCCGACGCTGCGTCGGACGCTGGGGGGGCTCCTGGTGCTGTGGGGCGTTTCGATGGCACTCGCCGCGGCGCTCAACACCGGCTCGCCTGCGCTCACCGAAGCGCTGCCGAGCTATGCGAGCGCGGGCACCTGGCGCGAGTGGTGGGTGCTCAACCTGAGCGCGTACTGGAACACCGTGCTGCTTGCGCCGCTGTTGTTCCTGCCCGAGCTGGCGACGATCACCCTCGCTGGTTTCGCGGCTGGCCGCCTGCGCTGGTTGACCCATCGGCGCTGGCAGCGCGCTCGCATGCGGGTCGCACGCTGGCTGCCGGTGGCCCTGGCGGCCAACGTGGCGTATGCAGTCCTGCTCGACCAGGCGGTCTCGCGAGGCCATGCGGCACAGAACACGGTGGTGGTTGCTTCGGCGCTGGTGGGACCGTGGCTTTCGGCCACCGTGGTGGCGGCGCTGGCTGCCCGCTGGCACGCCGGTGCAGCGGCGTGGCTGGCGACGCTGGCGCCGGCGGGGCGGTACACCTTGTCGTTGTATGTGGGCTGGTCGGTGGTACTGGCCTTGTGCTTCAGTGGCGCAGGCGCGGCCAGGCAGCCTGGCACCCTGGTGGTGGCGGCAATTGCGCTGGCCGGCTGGGCCGCCTGTGCGGTGCTCGGCAGCGTTGCGGCATCGCGGGGCTCGATCGGGCCGCTCGAACATTGGCTCGCCGGGCCGCGGCGGCGGAAAATCACGCCATGAATCTTCACAAGGTCAGCAAGGTCTGGTTGCCGCGCCGTCGGGCTTGCGTGGCATTGGCGGCGGCCGGGCTGCCGGGCCTGTCGCTCGCCGGCGCGCAGGTGGAGGAGCCGCTGGCCGACGCGGTCCGCTCGGCGCTTTCGGCCGCCATTGCCAACAACGCACCGCCACGGCCGGAGTTCGCCACGGTGCAGGAGCGCCTCGCCTACTGGCGCTGGCTGGCCCATGTGGGCGATCGCCTCAAGCGGCGCAAGCCCGATTTCCAGGTGCGGCGCGAGTTCCTCGAGGCTGTCTGGTACGAGAGCAAGCGTGCCGGCCTCGACACCGCGCTGGTGCTCGGGCTCATCGAGGTGGAAAGCGGCTTTCGCAAATACGCCATCAGCGTGGTCGGCGCACGCGGCTACATGCAGGTGATGCCGTTCTGGAGCCGGGTGATCGGCGACGGCAATGTGAGCCGGCTGTTCCACATGCAGACCAACCTGCGGTTCGGCTGCGTGATCCTGCGCCACTACATCGACCGGGAGAAGGGCGATCTTTTCCTGGGACTGGGTCGCTACAACGGCAGCCGTGGCAAGGCCGAATACCCCAACGCGGTATTTGCCGCACGCAAGCGCTGGCTGTTCACGCCGGAAGTCGAAGCGCCGGCCTCGTCCGCCCAGCGGGGCGTGTGAGCTGGCCGGGGCGGGGCGTCAGAGCCCCTTCCATGCGCGCGGCTGCGCGTGCCGCACGCCCAGGAGGGCGAGTGCCCGCTCCACCGTGTCGTCCACCAGGTCGTGCACCGTCTGCGGCCGGTGATAGAACGCGGGCAGGGGCGGAAAGATCACGCCTCCCATTTCGGTGACGGCGGTCATGTTGCGCAGGTGCGCAAGGTTGAACGGCGTCTCTCGCACCATCAGCAGCAGGCGGCGGCGCTCCTTCAGCGTCACGTCGGCGGCGCGTGTGAGCAGGTTGTCCCCCAGGCCGTGTGCAATGGCGGCCAGGCTTTTCATCGAGCAGGGGGCCACCACCATCGCGGCGGTGTCGAAGCTGCCGCTTGCGATGCAGGCCCCCACCTCGGCGGGGTTGTAGGCATGGTCGGCCAGCGCTTCGAGCGTGGCGCGGTCGAGGCCCAGCTCGTGGTGCACGTTCAGCACGCCGGCCGGCGTGACGACGAGATGCGTCTCGAGCCCGAGCGCCCGTGCGCGCTCGAGCAGGCGCACGCCATACACGGCACCCGTGGCGCCGGTGATGCCGACAACCAGCCGCTGTGAGTTGATCTCTTGAGCCAAGTGGAGTCCGCCCCGAAGGGAGGCGGCTGACCGGTGGTCAGGCCTGCTGGCCGAGCACCTGCTGAAGCTCGCCGGCCTGGTACATCTCCATCATGATGTCCGAGCCGCCGACGAACTCGCCGTTCACGTAGAGCTGCGGGATGGTGGGCCAGTTGGCGTATTCCTTCACACCCTGGCGGATCTCCTCGTCTTCGAGCACGTTGACGGTCTTCAGGTCCGTCACGCCGCAGGACTTGAGGATCTGCACGGCGCGGCCGGAAAAGCCGCACATCGGAAACTGCGCCGTGCCTTTCATGAACAGCACCACGCGGTTGCCGTGCACCAGGTCGGAGATGCGTTGTTGAACGTCGCTCATGGGGGTCTCGGTCATGCAAGCAGGAAAAGAGACGAGGTTATACGGCAAAGCGCCGTGCCCGCCCTTGCGCCGGCGCCAAGACCTCAGAACGAATACGACACGCCGAGCTGCACCATGGGCGCCAGCTTCAGGTCGCGCAGGAAGTCGTCGAAGCTTTGCTGCGGGCGGCTGCCCAGCCGCAAGCCCTGGCGGGAGTTCTGCGCCATGAGCCCGAGGTCGGCGGTGAAACCCCAGCCGCCGGCCCGCAGGGCGTCGCCGCTGCGGGAGGCGGAAGCCGAACCCGTGTAGCCGACCCCGAGGTAGGGCACGGCGGTGGTGGGGCCGTTGTCGCCGTGAATGTCGCTGCCGCCGAGGCTGAAACTGCGGCGCTCCGCCGCCAGCGCCGTGGTCGCGCCGTGCAAGCCGAAGCTGGGTTGGGCCGCCCAGAAGGTGGGCCGCGAGCCGAGGACGACGCCGCCGGTGGCGCGCAGGCCGCGGCGGATGGAGAAGTAGTAGTCACCCATCAGGCTCACGCTCTCGATGCGGGAGCTGTCTTCCGCACTGCCCGCCAAGCTGTCGATGCGGCCAAGCCGGTTGCTGGTGGCCAGCCCGAGCCTGCCCTGCAGGCGTGAAGCCGACAGCCAGCCGTCGGAGCCCTCGGCAGCCTGCAGCCGCGGTCCCCACGAGGCCACGCCCGTGTCGGCTGCCCACACGCCGGCGCTCGACATGGCGCCGGCCACCGTCATCACCATCAGCCAAGACTTCGTACGCATGGCGACCTCCTTGCTGGTTCGGCCCTCGGGCCTTTCGGGACAAGGCACTTCGAAGCGATGCTACGACGCTGGCATGGTTCCGTGGGGGATTCTTTGGCGAGAGAGCGCCGGGAATGGCGGCGACGCAACGGCCTGCGTCAAGCCGGCCGGCGTCCGCCAGTGCAACGCGGCAGGCCCGCCAGATCGGGCCGTGTGGCAACGGCTTCGAAGCCTGCGTCGCGCAGCAGTGCACTGACGGGCGGCGCCTGGTCATGGCCATGCTCGAGCAGCAGCCATGCGCCCGGGCGCAGGTGATTTGCGGCCCCTGCCACGATCTCCCGGATCGCATCGAGCCCATCGGCACCCGATGTGAGCGCCTGCTGCGGCTCGTGTTGCAACGCCCCGAGATGCGGGTCGCCTTCGGCGATGTAGGGCGGGTTGCTGACCACCAGATCGAAGCGCCGCGCATGCAAGGCAGACCACCAGTGGCCGGCCAGCCACTCGACCGCCAGCGCGAGCCGTTCGCCGTTGCCGCGGGCCACGGCCAGGGCGGCGGCGCTCACATCCACTGCACAAACCTTCGCAGGCGGACACGCATGTTTCAACGCCAGGGCGATCGCCCCGCTGCCGGTGCCGAGGTCGGCGACCTCGGCACCGGCAGGTGCCGCGTCCAGCAGTTCGAGCGCCCACCCGACCAGCACCTCGGTGTCGGGCCGGGGCACCAGCACGTCGGGACTCACGCCGAGCATGAGCCCGTGGAATTCCTTCTCTCCCAGGAGGTAGGCCACCGGCACGCCAGCGGCCCGGCGATCGAGTGCCGCCCGTACCTGCACGAGCTGCGCGGCGTCGAGCACTGCATCCTCGTGGGCGATCAGCCAGGCGCGGGGGCGCTGCAGCACATGGGCCAGCAGCAGTTGTGCATCGAGCCGGTCCACTCCGGCGGCGCGCGCGGCCTGGAGCAGCGAGCCCACCGTCTGCGCGCTCATGCCAGCCCGCCGGTCTCGAGTTCGGCCAGCTGTTCGGCCGCGCGCGCGGCCTGCAGGGCGGCGATCACCTCGTCGAGGTCGCCTTCCATGATGTTGCCGAGCTTGTAGAGCGTGAGGTTGATGCGGTGGTCGGTGAGCCGGCCCTGCGGAAAGTTGTAGGTGCGGATGCGGTCGCTGCGGTCGCCGCTGCCGACCAGGCTCTTGCGGGTGGCCGCTTCCCTGGCCTGGCGCTCGAGGCGCTCCTTGTCGCGCAGCCGCGCGGCCAGCACCGCCATGGCCTTGGCCTTGTTGCGGTGCTGCGAGCGGTCGTCCTGGCATTCGGCCACCAGGCCGGTGGGCAGGTGGGTGATGCGCACGGCCGAGTCGGTCTTGTTGATGTGCTGGCCGCCGGCGCCCGAGGCGCGGAAGGTGTCGATGCGCAACTCCGCCGGGTTGAGCTGCACCTCTTCTGCTTCGTCGGGCTCGGGCAGCACGGCCACCGTGCAGGCACTGGTGTGGATGCGACCCTGGGTTTCGGTGGCCGGCACGCGCTGCACGCGGTGGCCGCCCGATTCGAACTTGATGCGCGAGTACACGGCATCGCCTTCGAACCGCAGCACCACTTCCTTGTAGCCGCCGAGATCGGACACGCTTTCGGACATGACCTCGCAGCGCCAGCCCTGGCGCTCGGCATAGCGCGTGTACATGCGCGCCAGGTCGGCCGCGAACAGCGCCGATTCGTCACCGCCGGTGCCGGCGCGGATCTCGACGAAGGCGTTGCGGTCGTCGTCCGGGTCCTTGGGCAGCAGCGCGAGCTGCAGTTCGCCGTCGAGCCTCGCCAGTTCCTCTTCGGCGCTCGCGATCTCGTCGCGTGCCATGTCGGCCATGTCGGGGTCTTCGAGCAGCTCGCGCGCCGATGCCAGGTCGCCTTCGCGCTGCACATAGCGGCGGTAGCGGCTCACCAGGCCCTCCACTTCGGCATGTTCGCGCGACAGGCCGCGAAAGCGCGTCATGTCGCTCGCCACCCCCGGGTCGGCCAGCGCGGCGTCGAGCTCCTGCAGGCGGAATGCGAGGCGGTCGAATTGTTGGCGGAGCGAGGCTTTCATCGGTGAAGGCGCAAATGAGGCGCGTGCCGGAAGCACGGGCCGGGCTGAGGGGCAGGGGCGCTAGGAGCGCGAGGTGTCGTCGTCGTTGGCCGCGCGGGCGGCGGCGCTGCGCAATTCGGGGGTCCACTCGCCGCGCAGGAACAGGCGCGACACGGTGCCGGCGAGCTGCTGCCGCTGCACGCTGTCGGCGCCGTGCAGTTCGGCCAGGGTGCCGTGCAGCATCTTCTGCGTGAGGCCGCGCGACAGCGCATCGAGCACCGCTTCGACGTCGGTTCCCTTGGCGAGCAGCTTGCGCGCCCGTGCGATTTCGGTTTCGCGCCAGGCGTCGGTCTGTGCCTGCAGCGCCTGGATGAGCGGTACGGTGGCGCGCTGGTCGAGCCAGTGCACGAAGCTCTGCACGCCGGTCTCGATGATCGCCTCGGCCTGCGCGACGGCAGCCTGGCGCTTTTCGCCGGCGGTCTGCACCAGCGCCGACAGGTCGTCCACGGTGTAGAGATAGATGTCGGACAGGCGTGCCACTTCGGGCTCGATGTCGCGGGGCACCGCCAGGTCCACCATGAACATCGGGCGGTGCTTGCGCGCCTTGAGCGCGCGCTCCACCGCACCCAGGCCGATGATGGGCAGCGTGCTCGCGGTGCAGGAGATCACCGCGTCGAACTCGTGCAGCCGGGCCGGCAGGTCGGCCAGGCGCATGGCCTCGGCGCCCAGCCGGATGGCGAGCTTTTCGCCGCGTTCGAGCGTGCGGTTGGCCACCACCATCTGCCGCGGCGTCTTGGCCGCGAAGTGCGTGGCGGCCAGCTCGATCATCTCGCCGGCGCCGACGAACAGCACCTTGATCTCGCGCAGGTCCTCGAACAGCTGGGCCGCCAGGCGCACCGCCGCGGCCGCCATGCTGATGGAATGCGAGCCGATCTCGGTGGAGGTGCGCACCTCCTTGGCTACCGCGAAGCTGCGCTGGAAGAGCTGGTGCAGCGTGGTGCCCAGCGTGCCGGCCACGTCGGCTTCGCGCACCGCCTGCTTCATCTGGCCGAGGATCTGCGGCTCGCCCAGCACCATGGAGTCGAGTCCGCTGGCCACGCGGAAGGCATGGCGCGCGGCTTCGCCGCCCTCGAGCACGTAGGCGTGGTTCTTGAGCGCGTCGGCACCCACGCCGCCCACGCCGGCCAGCCATTCGATGGCCGGACGCACGAGTTGCGGCCCGGCGGCGCAGTACAGCTCGGTGCGATTGCAGGTGGACAGGATGGCCGCCTCGGGGGCCCGGCCCGCGGGGGCGCTGGCGGGCTGCACGCGCTGCTGGAAGGTGAGCAGCGTGGGGGCCAGTTGCTCGAGCGTGAAGGCAAACCGCCCCCGCAGGTCCACGGGGGCGGTGGTGTGGTTCAGTCCGAGGGCAAACACGCTCATGGCCGCGATTATAAAATTGCGAGCTTTTTCAAAGACTTATCGGCTCCATAGCCGGACGCCCCGTGGCGAATCCGCCGCACGGGCGCCAAGTTGCATCGGCCACAGACATGGGCCTCCTCGACGCACTGATCCATTTCGTGAATTTCTTCATGCCCGCGGTGGGCGTGGGCTTGCTGAGCGCGCTGCTGGCCAAGCTCCTGTGGCGTCACGCCCTGCAGGGCGTGACGCTGCGCCGGCTCGCCGCCTGGGCCGTGGGGTCCTGTGCGCTGGTGCTGATCGGCGGGCTGGTGCTCACCGGGCGCGATGGCCGCATGGCCACCTACATCGCCATGACGGCGGCTTGCGCGCTGGCGCTGCTGTGGGCAGGCTGGGGCCCGGGCCGGCGATGAGCGGGGCAGCGACATGACCTACAGCGTCAAGGAAATCTTCTACACCCTGCAAGGCGAAGGCAGCCACGCGGGGCGGCCGGCCGTGTTCTGCCGCTTTGCCGGGTGCAACCTCTGGACCGGTCGTGAGCAGGATCGCGCCAGCGCCGTCTGCAAGTTCTGCGATACCGACTTCGTCGGAACCGACGGCACGCTGGGCGGCAAGTTCGCGCAGGCGCACGACCTGGCCGCACGCATCGCCTCGCTGTGGCCCGAGGGCGGTGCCGGCCGCTTCGTGGTGCTCACCGGCGGCGAGCCGCTGCTGCAGGTCGACGTGCCGCTGATCGACGCGCTGCATGCGCAGGGCTTCGAGATCGCCGTCGAAACCAACGGCACCGTGGCTGCGCCGCCGGGCATCGATTGGCTCTGCGTGAGCCCGAAGGCCGGCGCGCCGCTCGTGCAGCGGTCAGGTCAGGAGCTGAAGGTCGTGGTGCCGCAGCAAGGCATCGACCTGGCCGAACTGGAGGCGCTCGACTTCGGGCACCGCCGCGTGCAGCCGATGGACGGCCCGCAGCGCGAGGCGAACACCGAGTGGGCCGTGCAATGGTGCCTGCAGCATCCGCGCTGGCAGCTGAGCCTGCAGACGCACAAGTACCTGGGTATCCGCTGAAGGACTCTCCCCGATGTTCGAACTGAGCCAGTCCTTCTATTTCGAGGCCGCGCACACCCTGCGCCGGCCGGCAGTGGGCCAGGCGGAGGCCAAGGGCAGCCGCCGCATCCACGGACATACCTACACCGCCGAGGTCGCGGTGCGCGGCCCCCGCGATGCGGCCACCGGCATGGTGGTGGACCTGGGCGTGCTGCGCGCGGCCATCGCCGCCGTGCGCGAGCAGCTCGACCACCACTTCCTCGACGAAGTGCCGGGGGTGGGCACGCCCACGCTGGAGAACCTGTGCGTGTTCATCCACGCACAGATCGCGCAGCGCGTACCGCAGGTGCATTCGGTGAGCGTGCAGCGCAAGAGCAGCGGCGACCGCTGCGTCTACACGCCCTCGCGGGCCTGACCGAGGCTCAGGCCGCCTGGACTTCCTCGCGGGTCACGACCTCGCCGCGCAGCGAGTGCGGCAGTGCTTCGGTGATCGTCACGTCGATCATCTGGCCCACCAGGCGCGGCGATCCGGCGAAGTTGACGATGCGGTTGCACTCGGTGCGGCCCATGAGTTCGGGCGCACCGTTCGGCCCTGGCCGGCGTGACGGGCCTTCGACCAGGATGCGCTGCACCGTGCCCACGCGGCTCGCGCTGATGCGGCGCACATTGGCCTCGATGGTGGCCTGCAGGTGCTGCAGCCGCTTCAGCTTGACCTCTTGCGGCGTGTCGTCGTGCAGGGCGGCCGCGGGTGTGCCGGGCCTGGGGCTGAAGACGAAGCTGAAGCTGGAGTCGTAGCCCACGTCCTCGATCAGCTTCATCATCCTGGCGAAGTCTTCTTCGGTCTCGCCGGGGAAGCCGACGATGAAGTCGCTCGACAGGCTGATGTCGGGCCGCACCGCGCGCAGCTTGCGGATCGTGCTCTTGTATTCGATGGCGGTGTAGCCGCGCTTCATGGCCATGAGGATGCGGTCGGATCCATGCTGCACCGGCAGGTGCAGGTGGCTCACCAGCTTGGGCACCTTGGCGTACACGTCGATCAGGCGCTGCGTGAACTCGTTGGGGTGCGAGGTGGTGTAGCGGATGCGCTCGATGCCGGGGATCTCGGCCACGTACTCGATCAGCAGCGCGAAGTCGGCGATCTCATCGGTGCCGCCCATCTTGCCGCGGTAGGCGTTGACGTTCTGGCCCAGCAGCGTCACTTCCTTCACGCCCTGGTCGGCCAGGCCGGCCACTTCGGTCAGCACGTCCTCGAAGGGGCGCGACACCTCTTCGCCGCGGGTGTAGGGCACCACGCAGTAGCTGCAGTACTTGGAGCAGCCCTCCATGATGGACACGAACGCGCTCGCGCCTTCGACCCGTGCCGGCGGCAGGTGGTCGAACTTTTCGATCTCGGGGAAGCTGATGTCCACCTGCGGCCGGTTCTGCGCGTCGCGCCTGGCCAGCATGTCGGGCAGGCGGTGCAGCGTCTGCGGGCCGAACACCACGTCGACGTAGGGCGCGCGCTCGATGATGGCCGCGCCTTCCTGGCTGGCCACGCAACCGCCCACGCCGATCTTCACGCCGCGGCCCTTGAGGTGCTTGATGCGCCCGAGGTCGGAGAACACCTTCTCCTGCGCCTTCTCTCGCACCGAGCAGGTGTTGAACAGGATGAGGTCGGCCTCCTCGACGTTGGTCGTCGGCTCGTAGCCCTCGGCCGCCTTCAGCACGTCGGCCATCTTGTCCGAGTCGTACTCGTTCATCTGGCAGCCGAAGGTCTTGATCCAGACCTTCTTCTTGGTCTCGGCAGTACTGCTCATGGCTGCCTCCTCAGGGCTTGGTCCAGGTTTGCGCGACCGGGTCGAAGCTCCACTTCGCGGCTTCTTCCGCGGTCTTCGGCCACGTCCTGGCGATCTCGTCGCGACGCAGGATCCAGACGTCGGACACGAGCCCGTACTGGTCGAGCGTGTAGTTGACGACCAGCTTCTGGCCCACTGCCGCGCCCGACATCACGAGCAGGTTGTCCTGCCCCTTGATGCGCGAGCCCGGCGCGAGCCTGGAGGGCTTGCCGTTGAGCGTGATCTCGGGCGGGTTGGTGACGACGATCTGCCCGCGCAGCGCATTCTGCGGAAAGCTGCGCACCACCTGGGCTTGCGCAACGAAGGGGGCGGCCACGACGAGGGCGGCCGTCAGGACACAGCGGAACATGGTGTAGATCCAGTGGCTGGTGGGGTGAGGAGCGGCGATTTTAGTTCGGGGCCCTGTTCACCGGCGAGGCACTTTTGCGCCGGCACGCCGGGCGTCGCCGCGGCCCAGGTTGGCAGTGACCAACGCCGCCGCGAGCGTCACCAGCCACGAGAAGTAGATCCACAGCAGGAACACCGGCACCACCGCGAAGGCCCCATACACCGCCTTGTAGGTGGGCACCTTGAGCAGGTAGGCCGCGAACCCTCGCTTGCCGAGCTCGAAGGCTCCGCTGGCGAGCAGGCCGCCGATCAAGGCGTCGCGCCGCCGCACCTTGGCGTTGGGCACGACGTAGAACACGCAGGCGAACGCCAGCATGCCCAGCAGCACGGGCCCCAGGTTCAGCACGAAGCTGGCAGAAGGGGGCAGCGTCCCGATCAATCCGAGCGACGCGCTGAGCAGGTACGAAGTGGCCCACAGGCTGGCGCCAAGGGCCGGCGGCCCGATGGCCAGCATCAGCAGGTAGAGCCCGAGCCGCTTGAGGACGGGCCGGTTCTTCCTGACCTGCCAGATCTGGTTGAGCGCGTTCTCGGCGGTGAGCAGCAGCGCCAGCGCGGCGAGCAGCAGGAACAGGGAGCCCACGAGCGTGAGGCTGCTGGCGTTGCTGGCGAATTGCCCCAGGTGCTTGAGCACCGTGCGCGAGATCTCCGGCGGCAGGAGGCTCTTGAGCAGGTGCTCTTCGATGGCGCGCTCGAAGCGGGTGAAGACCGGAAAGCGGGTGAACAGCGCAAAGCTCACTGCCAGCAGCGGCACCATGGACAGCACGGTGGCGAACGCCAGGCTGCCGGCCACCTGGGGCAGGCGTTCTTCCCTTGCGCGGCGGATCGTGAGCAGCGTCAGGCTGAACATGCAGGCCCCCGGCCCTGAAACAAAGAAGCGTCAGCGGGCGGTTGCCTGCTGACGCTTCTTCAAGGATCTGGTGGCGCTTCAGGGACTCGAACCCCGGACCTGCGGATTATGATTCCGTCGCTCTAACCAACTGAGCTAAAGCGCCAAGAGCCCGCGATTATAGCCGGTTCGGCACTGGCTTTGGCAAGCTTTCAAAAACCGAGGGCCCGGTCTGCCGCCGCGCGGCCGTCAAGTGAGGTACGCGGGATGGCTCTTGCGGATCGCGTCAAGCTGTGAAAGCGTGCCCGACAGGTGATCGCGCACAGCCGCCTGTGCGGCGTCGGCGTCGCGATCGGCGATCGCGCTGACGATGCGACGATGGTCGCGCACGATGGCCTGCTGCTTGCCGCGCGTGGGCAGGTGCAGCAGCCGCAGCCGGTCGACGTGGCCGCTGCGGCGCAGGACCAGCTGGTACAGGTCGGGCACGCCTGCGGCTTCGTACATCAGGCGGTGGAACGCACGATCAGCGTCGATGAACGCGCGCAGCGAACTGTCGCCCATCAGCGCGACCTGCATGTCGATCTGAGCGCGCAACCTCGCGAGCAGCGCCTCGTTCGCTGCGCCGGCAAGGACACGCGCGATCTCGCACTCGATGGAGCGGCGCAGAAAGTGCGCCTGCTGAGCTTCGCCGACGTCGATCCGGCTGACCAGCGTGGCGTGCTGCGGAAAGATGTCGACCAGCCCTTCTTCGCCGAGCCTGAGCAGCGCGTCGCGGATGGGCGTCTGGCTCACGCCAAACTCTTCGGCGAGTGCGGCGCGTGACAACACGGCACCGGGTTCGAGTTCGAGCGACATGATCGCTTCGCGCAGGTGCTCGAGCACCTGCGGGGCTGCCTGACGCGAGCGGTCGAGACGCAGGGGCTTCAACTTGATGGGCCTCGTGAATGGTGAAGCGTATGGGGCGCGATTCTAGGCGCCTCTTGCATTGACACACTAATGTATTAGTGCTTTACTGCGGATGCCGGCGCGGCCGAGCCCGCCGCCCGAGCGCCATCCACACGGAGACATTTCAGATGAACACCCGCATCGCCTTCTCCCTTCTTGCTACGGCGGCGGCGCTGGCCGGCAACGTCTTTGCGCAGTCGCCCGAGTGGCCGCAGGCCAAGCCCATTTCCTACGTCGTGCCGTTCACCGCGGGCGGTTCGACCGACGTGGTGGGCCGCACCCTGGCGGAGAAGCTGCAGGTGGCCCTGAAGCAAACCGTGGTCGTGGAAAACAAGCCCGGCCAGGGGGGCGGCATCGGCGCCTCGTACGTTGCCAAGTCCGCACCGGATGGCTACACGCTCTTTGGCGGCACGATCAGCACGCACGCGATCAACGCGAGCCTCTACAAGAACCTGCCGTACGACCCGGTGAAGGACTTCGAGCCGGTCGCACTCGTCGCGACGCTGCCCAACGTGCTGCTCGTCGATCCGAACCTGGGCGTCAACTCGGTGGCCGACCTGATCGCCCTCCTGAAGAAGGACGAGAAGCGGCGAACCTTTGCGTCTTCCGGTGCAGGCACTTCGACGCACCTCGCCGGAGAACTGTTCGCCGACCTCATCGGCGTGCCGCTCACTCACATCCCGTACAAGGGCACGCCGCCGGCCATGGTCGACGTGTCCGCGGGCCAGGTGACGTTCATGTTCGACCAGATGACGGCTGCGCTGCCGTTGCTGCAGGCGGGCAAGCTGAAGCTGCTGGCCGTCACCACCGCCCGGCGCATCCCGCTCGCGCCTGGCACGCCGACGATGGTCGAAGCCGGCGTTCCCGGTTTCGAGATGGCGTCGTGGCAGGCCGTCTACGCCCCCAAGGGCACACCGAAGGCCATCGTGCAGAAGCTGCATGCGGAGATCGCCAAGGCGCTGAAGCAGCCCGACGTGCAGGCCAAGCTGCAGGGGCAGCTCGGCATGGAACTCGTCGGCGCGGGGCCCGAGGAACTCGCTGCGCTGATGGGCAAGGAGATTCCGCGCTGGGCAGCCCTGGTGAAGAAGTCCGGCGCAACCGTGAACTGAGGGCAGGACGATGAGCCGAAACGTCACCATCACGGCAGTCCGCGTCACGCCGATCGCGTTTCGCGACGGGCCGCTGCTGAATGCCGCCGGCATCCACGAGCCGTGGGCGTTGCGCGCCATCGTCGAGGTCGAGACCAGCGACGGTCGCGTCGGCCTCGCCGAAACCTACGGCGACGAGCCGATGCTGCGCGTGCTTGCGCAGGCGCAGCCGCTGGTGATCGGCCTGTCGCCGTTTGCACTGAACACGATGGAGGAGCGGGTCCGCGCGACCATTCGTCCAACCCCTGGCGCGGTGGAGTTCGAGCTCGCGCCTGGTTCGCACAGCGCAAAGAACGCTGCCAAGGTCATCAGCACCTTCGAGGTCGCGATGCTCGATGTGCAGGGCCAGATCGCGGGCGCGCCGGTGGTCGACCTGCTGGGCGGGGCGGTGCGCGAGGCGGTGCCGTACAGCGCCTACCTGTTCTTCAAGCACGCCGAGCACATCGACAAGCCCTACGCGCCCGATGCCTGGGGCGAGGGGCTGGCACCCGCGCAGATCGTGGCGCAGGCTCACAGGATGATCGACCTCTACGGCTTTCAGAGCATCAAGCTCAAGGGCGGGGTGTTCGAGCCGAAGCACGAGATCGCCTGCATGCGCGCGCTGCGCGAGGCCTTTCCCGGTGTGCCGCTGCGCCTGGACCCCAATGCGAACTGGAGCCTGCAGACCAGCATCGCCGCCGCGCGAGAGCTCGACGAACTGCTGGAGTACTACGAGGACCCGACCCCCGGCCTCGACGGCATGGCGGAGCTTGCCAGGCACACCCGGCTGCCGCTGGCAACGAACATGGTCATCACGACGCTGGAGGACTTTCGCAGAGGCGCCGAAACGGGGGCGGTGAAGGTGCTGCTGTCGGACCACCACTACTGGGGCGGCCTGCGCATCACACGCGCGCTCGCGCGCATGTGCCGGCTGTGGGACCTGGGGATGTCGATGCACAGCAATTCGCACCTGGGCATCAGCCTGATGGCGATGACGCACGTCGCGGCGAGCGTCCCGAACCTGACCTACGCCTGCGACACGCACTACCCGTGGCAGGAAGAGGAGGTGGTCGAAGGCGGCCGGATCCGATTCGACAACGGTTCGGTGCGCGTGCCCACGACACCGGGCCTGGGTGTGACGCTCGACCGCGCGAAGCTCGCCGAACTGCACGACCAGTACCTTCGCTGCGGCGTGCGCAACCGCGACGACCTGAAGCAGATGCGCAAGTACGACCCGGGCTTCACTGGCGAGGCGCCGCGCTTCTAGCCTCTCGGAAGGGAGGCCGCGTCCATCGCGCAACGGGGTTGGGTTGGTAGGCCGTGTTGGACTTGAACCAACGACCAAAGGATTATGAGTCCTCTGCTCTGACCGACTGAGCTAACGGCCCCCGAAGAAGGAGCCGGCATTGTAGGCGGCGCTACTTCTGGCTCAGGGCGTTGCTGACCAGGCGCGCGGTGATGTCCACGATCTGGATCATGCGGTCGTAGGCCATGCGGGTGGGGCCGATCACGCCCAGCGTGCCGACCACCTGGCCGTCCACCACGTAGGGCGCCGACACGACCGAAAGCTCCTCGTACGGCACCACCTGGCTTTCGCCGCCGATGTAGATGCGCACGCCGTCGGCGCGGCTCGACACGTCGAGCAGGCGCATCAGCTGCGTCTTCTGCTCGAACAGGTCGAACAGCTTGCGCAGCGAGCCCATGTCGTTGCCGAAGTCCTGCACGCCCAGCAGGTTGCGTTCGCCGGAGACGACGACCTGGTCGCTTTCTTCCATGGCGTCGGTGCCGGCCTGCACGGCCGCCTGCATCAGCGCGGCGATCTCGCCGCGCAAGGCCTCGATCTCGCCCTTGAGCCGCTCGCGCACCATCTCGATGGTGAGCCCGGCGTAGTGTGCGTTGAGGTAGTTGCTGGCCTCGATGAGCTGGCTCTGCGTGTAGTCCTGCGCGGTGAAGATCACGCGGTTCTGGACGTCGCCGTCGGGTGCCACCAGGATGAGCAGGATGCGCCGCTCGCCCAGCCGCAGGAACTCGATGTGGTGGAACACCGACGCCTTGCGCGGCGCGGTGACCACGCCGACGAACTGCGACAGGTCCGACAGCAGGTGGGCCGCATTGGCGATCACCCGCTGCGGCTGGTCGGGCTGCAGCTGCCCCCTGGCGTCGGGCGGTACCGCGGCCTCGTCGTCGCGCTGCAGCGCGCGTGCGGTGAGCATCGTGTCGACGAACAGGCGGTAGCCTCGTGCGGTCGGAATGCGGCCGGCCGACGTGTGCGGGCTGGCGATGAGTCCCAGCTCTTCGAGGTCGGCCATCACGTTGCGGATGGTGGCCGGTGACAGCTCGAGGCCGGAGGCCCTGGACAGCGTGCGCGAACCCACGGGTTGGCCGTCGGCGATGTATCGCTCGACCAGGGTCTTCAGCAGCGTCTTGGCGCGGTCGTCCAGCATGAAAGTCATTCTAGGTTGGCCTTGCTCCGTGAGAATCCAGGGGCAATCGCTATGGTGTAATTCCTCACATGCCGACGCGCTTCCGACATGCCGCACTCGTAGGCAAGTACCAGGCTCAGGGCAGCCGCTCGGTGCTGGACGAGCTTGCCCAGTTCCTGGTGCGCCAAGGCCTGGAGGTGTCGCTCGAACACGCGACCGCCCTCAACACCGGCCTCACCGACTACCCCGCGCTTCCCACGGCCGAGCTCGGCCGCCAGTGCGACCTGGCGGTGGTGGTGGGCGGCGACGGCACCATGCTGCACATCGCCCGCGAGCTGGCGCGCTACAACGTGCCGCTGGTGGGGGTCAACCAGGGCAGGCTCGGCTTCATTACCGACATTCCCGTGAGCGAAACCGCCGAAGTGCTGGCGCCCATGATCGCCGGCGACTACGAGGAAGAACACCGCAGCATGTTCGAAGGTGCCGTCGAGCGCGACGGCGAGGTCATCTACGAGGGTTATGCGCTCAACGACGTGGTGGTGAGCCGCGGCGCCGCCTCCAGCATGGTGGAGCTCAAGATCTCGGTGGACGAGCAGTTCGTCGCCAACCTGCGGGCCGACGGGCTCATCATTGCGTCGCCCACCGGCTCGACCGCCTATGCGCTGTCGGCCGGCGGCCCCATCCTCCACCCCGCGATCGCCGGCTGGTCGATGGTGCCGATCGCGCCGCACACGCTTTCGAACCGGCCCATCGTGCTGCCCGACGCGGGTTGCGTGTCCGTCGAGATCGTCGCCGGGCGCGATGCAAACGTGAACTTCGACATGCAAAGCCTCGCGAGCCTGCTGCACGGCGACCGCATCACGGTGCGCCGCTCCGAACACCGCGTACGCTTCCTCCATCCGCGCGGCTGGAGCTACTACGCCACGCTGCGCCGCAAGCTGCACTGGAACGAAGGGGTGGTGGGCTGATGCTGCGTCGTCTCGCGCTGCGCGACTTTGTCATCGTGACCTCGCTGGAGGTCGAGCTGGCCGAGGGCTTCTCGGTGCTCACCGGCGAAACCGGCGCCGGCAAGTCCATCCTGATCGACGCGCTGCAGCTGGCGCTGGGCAGCCGCGGCGATGCCGGCGTGGTGCGCGAAGGCGCGGCACGCGCGGAGATCACCGCCGAGTTCGACATGCGCGAGGCCTTCGCCCCGTGGCTCGAAGCCGCCGGGTTCGAGCGCGAAGACACGCTGCTGCTGCGCCGCACGCTCGACGCGCAGGGCAAGAGCCGCGCATGGATCAACGGCAGCCCGGCCACCGTGACGCAGCTGCGCGAGCTGGGTGAACAGCTGGTCGACATCCATGGCCAGCATGCATGGCAGAGCCTCACCCGCGCGGATTCGGTGCGTGCGCTGCTCGATGCCTATGCGGGCGTCGAGGCGAGCGCCATGGCCGCGGCCTGGTCCGCCTGGCGCGGCGCGAAGCAGCGCCTGGATGAAGCACGCGGCAAGCAGGCCGACCTGGAGCGCGAACGCGAACGCCTGCAGTGGCAGATCGGCGAACTCGACAAGCTGGCACCGGGGCCCGACGAGTGGGCCGAACTCAATGCCGAACACCAGCGCCTGGCGCACGCGCAGGCGATCCTCGATGCCGCTCAACTGGCTCTGAACGCCGTGTCCGAAGCCGAGGGTTCGGCTGACGAGCTGACAGGCCGCGCCGTCGACGCGCTGCAGCCGGTGGCCGGCTACGAGCCCGCGCTCGCCGGCGCGCTCGAGGTGCTGCAGGGGGTGCAGGCACAGCTGCAGGATGTGGCGCACAGCCTCAACGCGGCGCTGCGCCACACCGATCTCGAGCCCGAGCGCCTGCAGGCCCTCGACGAGCGCCTGGCGGCCTGGATGAGCCTGGCCCGGCGCTACCGCCGCCAGCCCGAAGAGCTGCCGGCCACGCTGCAGGCCTGGCGCGGCGAGCTGCAGGCGCTCGAAGCCGCGAGCGATCTCGAGGCCCTGGAGCGCGAGGCCGCCGCCGCGCGCAGCACCTACGACACCGCAGCGAAGGCCGTCTCGAAGCTCCGTCGCGCCGCCGCGCCGCGTCTGGCGCAGGCTGTCACCGCCGCGATGCAGCAGCTGGGCATGGCGGGCGGCCGTTTCGAAGTGGCCTTGTCGGCGCTGGCGGAGCCGCAGTCGCATGGGCTCGAATCGGCCGAGTTCCTGGTGGCCGGCCATGAAGGCAGCACGCCCCGCCCGCTGGGCAAGGTGGCCTCCGGCGGCGAGCTCTCGCGCATCGCGCTGGCGATCGCGGTCACCACCAGCGAGCTGGGTGAAGCCGGCACGCTGATCTTCGACGAGATCGATTCCGGCGTCGGCGGCGCCGTGGCTGAAACCGTGGGCCGGCTGATGAAGCAGCTGGGGCGCGACCGGCAGGTCATGGCCGTGACCCACCTGCCGCAGGTGGCCGCCTGTGCCGACCACCACCACGTGGTCTCCAAGACCAGCCGGGCCGGCAGCACCACCAGCGACGTATCGCTGGTGCTCGGCGAGGCGCGGGTGGCCGAGGTCGCCCGCATGCTGGGCGGCCAGCAGCTGTCCGGTGCCAGCCTCGCCCATGCGAAGGAAATGCTGGCCACCGCGGTTGCCGCCGGGCCGGCACCGGCCAAGACCCGCGCGAAGAGATCATGAGCACGGCTGCCCCCACACCCGCGCCTGCGCTCGAGCCGCGCGAAGTCGTGCTCGTCACGGGCATCTCGGGCTCCGGCAAGTCGGTGGCGCTGGCCGCGCTCGAAGACGCCGGGTTCTACTGCGTGGACAACCTGCCGCCGCAGTTGCTGCGCGAATTCATCAAGCTCGAACACGCCCGCTCGGCCCGGCGTGTGGCGGTCGGGGTGGACGTCCACACCGCCGGCTCGGTGCAGCTGCTGCTGCCGGTGCTCGCGCAGTTGCGCGACGAAGGCGTGGCGGTGCGTTCGATCTTCCTTGACGCGAGCACCGACACCCTGGTGCGCCGCTTCTCCGAAACACGGCGCCGGCATCCGCTGTCCGACGACTTCGACGAGGCCACCACCGGCGAACTGCGCGAAGACGCGCATCGCGTGCTCACCGAAGCCATCGAGCTCGAGCGTGACCTGCTGGCCGACCTGCGTGAGGTGTCCTCCACCATCGACACCAGCCAGTTGCGCCCGGCGCAGTTGCGCGCCTGGATGCGCAGCCTGGTGCAGACGGCCTCGTCCACGCTCACGCTGATCTTCGAATCCTTCGCGTTCAAGCACGGCGTGCCGCTCGACGCCGACTACGTGTTCGACGTGCGCATGCTGCCGAACCCGCACTATGTGCGCGAGCTGCGGCCGCTGACCGGGCGCGACGCCCCCGTGATCGCCTACCTCGAAGACCAGCCCGAAGTGGCCGAGATGGTGGCGCAGATCGAAGCCTTCCTGGTGCGCTGGTTGCCGGCCTTCGAGCAGGACCAGCGCAGCTACCTCACCGTGGCCATCGGCTGCACCGGCGGCCAGCACCGCTCGGTGTATTGCGCCGAGCAGCTTGCCCGACGCTTCGCTTCGCGCGGCGTCACCCTCGTGCGGCACCGCGAACTCGGCGCACGCGAGGGTCATCGAACCCCCAAATGACAGCATCCCCCAGCAGTACTCGAGAGCTCCCCCTGTTTCCGCTGCAGTCGGTGCTCTTCCCGGACGGCCTGTTGAGCCTGAAGGTGTTCGAGGCGCGCTATCTCGACCTCATCGGCACCTGCATGCGCGAGCAGCGCCCGTTCGGTGTCGTGGCGCTCAAGCGCGGTCACGAGGTCAAGCGCGCCGGCGACGCCGTCGAGCTCGAAACCATCGGCTGCCAGGCCGAGCTGATCGACGTGGACAGCCCGCAAAGCGGCATCCTGCAGGTGCGCTGCCGCGGCACACTGCGGTTCGAGACGCATGCCACGCGCCAGCAGCCGAACGGCTTGTGGGTGGCCGACGTGAGCGACCTGCCCGACGACGAGCCGGTGCTGCCCACCGAAGAACTGGTCGGCACCGCCAAGGGCCTGGCCAACGCGATCGCGGCGCTCAAGCGCCAAGGTGTCGCCCACATCCTCGAGCCCTATCGCTTCGAAAGCGCCGGCTGGGTGGCCAATCGCTGGTGCGAGCTGCTGCCGATCTCGGTGACGGCGAAGCAGAAGCTGATGGAGCTGCCCGACCCGCTGGTGCGCCTGAAGCTCGTCGACGAGTTCCTGCGCAGCAAAGGCGTCGTGACCTAAGCTCCCAGCAGCAGTTTGCGCAGCGGCGACGGCAGCGCCACGTCGCCCAGTCTGTCGCGCGCGACCCAGCGGCCTTCGCTCAACACGCCCGCGGTATCGGCCGCCGGCAGCGCCGCCAGCCGGGCCCGACGTGGATGCAGCACCCAGTCGAAGTGGGTGAGCGCGTGTTCGATCTGCGGCTGGGGCTCGGGCGTCGAGCCCAGGCCTTGTGCGGTCGCCTGCAACTGCGCCTCGTCGTCGAACAGCGGCAGCACCCACAGGCCGGCCCACACGCCGGTGGCGGGCCGCTGCTGCAGCCACACCTGGTCCTGCCATTCGAGCCACAGCCACCAGTGCTCGCGGCGGCTGCGCTTGAGCTTGCGGGTCTTGACCGGATAGCGCTCCGGCGCGCCTTCGCGCTGCGCGACGCACAGCGGCTGCACCGGGCACAGCAGGCAATTCGGCTTGCGTGCCAGGCAGACGGTGGCGCCCAGGTCCATCAGCCCCTGGGTGTAGGCCGGCATGTCGTCGCCCCGCCGCGGCAGCACGGACTCCGCGAGGCTCCACAGCCGGCGCTCGTGGCGAGCCTCGGCGAGGTCGTCACCGAAACCGAGTGTGCGGCTCAGCACGCGTTTCACGTTGCCATCGAGGATGGCCGCGCGTTCGCCGAAGCAGAACGAGGCAATGGCCGCAGCGGTGGAACGCCCGATGCCGGGCAGCTCGGCCAGTTGCGCCGCGGTGCCCGGAAACGAGCCGCCGTGCACAGCCGCCACCGTCTGGGCGCAACGATGGAGATTGCGCGCGCGGCTGTAGTAGCCCAGCCCCGCCCAGGCGGTCAGCACGTCGTCCAGCGCGGCAGCGGCGAGGGCCTTCACGTCGGGGTAGCGCTCGAGGAAGCGCGCGTAGTAGGCGAGCACGGTGCTCACCTGGGTCTGCTGCAGCATGATCTCCGACAGCCACACCCGGTACGGGTCGCGAGTGCGCTGCCAGGGCAGCCCATGGCGGCCGTGCTCCCGCTGCCAGGCCACCACCAAAGGCGCGAACTGCCGGGCGAGGTCGGGGTCGACGGTGGTTGCAGAAGGGGAATCGGCCGCCCTGGAGGCGGCCACTCGGGAGCGTGGCATCGGCGCGGGTCAGGCGCGAATGAGGTGTGCGGTGGGTTCCTCGACGTCGATGAAGACATCGACGCTGGCCTCTTCAGGCAAGTCCACCAGCTTGATGTTCAGCGGGGCGGCCTTTTCGCCGCCATCGGCGAGCGGGGCGACAGCGGCAGCAGCAGGCTCCTCGCCCGGCTTGGCCCGGGCGGCGGCAGCGAGCACGTCCACCACCTGCTTGAGGCGGGCCTGCAGCTGCTGCAGGCGCTGGTCCTGCGAGTCGAGCTCGCTCAGGCGATGCTCCAGCTCACCGGCTGCCTGCTGGATGCGTTCCATGGACTCGCGGCGGCGCTTGAACGCACGGCGGCGTTCCCGCAGCTGCGAATCGATCTGCGCCGAGGCCGTCTTGTTCCACAGCTCGAGTTCGCCGCAGGCCGACTCGAACACCACCCGCAGGCGCGACACCAGCATGCGGCGGAACTGCTCCATGAAGCGCGGTTGCGACAACCGCAGCGCCTGCGTGATGCCCAGGTACTGCACGTAGTTGCGCTCGATGAGTTCGAGGTCGCGCACGAAGCGGCTGAGGTCCGGCCCCTTGGCGACCGACAGCCCGAAGCCGAATTCTGCGTTGAGCTTGTTGAACGAGGCGGCGAGCATGTCGTGGATCTCGTTGCCGCGGTCCTGTGCGCTCTCGATCAGCTTGCGCAGCCCGGCACACATGTCGACGAAAGCCTTCTTGGCGCCCAGCTGCAGCAGCGAGCCGCGCACCGCTTCCTGCATCGCATCGACCTGCTCGCGCAGGCGGTCGCTGGACAGGCCGACCAGCGCGTCCTTCAGCATGCGGGTGTGCACCATGCGCATGGCCTGCAGGCGTGAGGTGCATTGTTCGAACTCGGCCACCTCGGCTTCGACGCGCGACACCATGAGGCGCACCTTGGAGGTGTTCTTGCCGCGCAGGCCGCGCAACTCGAGCATCTGCTCGGCCAGCTGCCGGCGGCGGTCGTTGAGGCGGCGCGTCACCTGAGACTGCACCTGCTGGGCGCCTTCGAGCGTCACCTGCTCGAGCACTTCGCGGCGCTGCGGCAGCAGCTCGTCGGCCAGCGCGGCCTCGAGTGCGGGCAGGCGGCTTTCGGCCAGGCCTGCATCGTCCTTCGCGACGCGGGCCGCCAAAGCCTGGCGCGCGGAGATGGGGAACACGCAGCGGTGCGGCACGTCGAGCGTGCGGGCCACCTCTTCGCACTGGCGGGCGATCTGCGCGTCGGTGTGCGCCTTCGGGCTCAGGGGATCGACCAGCGCGTCGATCTTGTTGAGCGCGACGTAGCGGGCCAGCCCCTGGCCGCCCAGGTGGTCACGCCAGATGGAAAGGTCGGACTTCGTGACGCCGGTGTCTGCGCTCAGGATGAACACCGTGGCGTGTGCGCTGGGCAGCAGGCCGACGGTGAGTTCGGGTTCGGCGCCGATCGCGTTGAGGCCCGGGGTGTCCAGCACCACGAGGCCGCGCCGCAGCAAGGGGTGCGGCACGTTGATGAGGGCATGGCGCCAGGCCGGCACCTCGACCTGGCCATGGGCGTCGGCCGGGGGGTTGTCCTGCGGGCGTTCGTCGTCCCAGAAGCCCAGCGCGCGGGCGGTGTCCACGGGCACGGTCTTGGTGCGCATCACCTCGGTCAGCGACTCGGCCAGCGCATCGGGATCGGACAGGTCCAGCGGCAGCACCTTCCACGCCTTGGGCTGCTGGCGCAGTTCGGCGAGCGACAGGTTGTCGAGCCGCGTGTCGATGGGCAGCAGCGCGAGGCCGGGGTCCTCGTCGGCGTCGTAGCCCAGCTCCACCGGGCACATGGTGGTGCGCCCGGGCGTGGCGGGGAGGATGCGCCGGCCCGCGTCGGCAAAGAAGATCGCATTGATGAGCTCGGACTTGCCGCGCGAGAACTCGGCGACGAAGGCCACGACCAGCTTGTCGCCCGAGAGCCGCAGCCGCAGCGAGTCGAGCAGGTCGTTCGCGGGCTCGTCGAGCAGCTCATGCTCGCCCAGGAAGCGGGTCAGCTCCTTCAGCCGCGACTCCACGTTGACGCGCCAGCCACCGAGGGCGTCCAGGCTGCGGGCGAAAGACTGTGACATGGCGGCCGTTTCTCTTTGTGCGGGCAGGGGAGTGCGGGCATCGTAGCCTAAGGCCCCGCTCCCCCCAATCAGGGTGTTGCGCAGCGCGTCACACCTGCGCCACGCACCTTGTGTGCGTTTGTTACCGCGGGCCGGGGCCGGGTGGGCGCGATGAGCGCCTCAGCGCTTCTGGCAGCCGGGGCAGAAGTAGGTGGAGCGCTGGCCTTGCACCAGCCGCTTCACCGCAGTGCCGCAGCGCGGGCAAGGCTGGCCTTCGCGGTCGTACACCTGGGCCTGCAGCTGGAATTCGCCCCCCATGCCATGGCTGTCGCGAAAGTCCCGCAGCGTCGAGCCGCCCAGCGCGAGCGCGCGCGTCAGCGTGCCGCGCACTGCTTCCACCAGCCGTTCGCAACGTGCCAGGCTGACGCGATATGAAGGAGTGCGCGGGTCGATGCCTGCCTGGAACAAGGCCTCGGAGGCATAGATGTTCCCGACGCCCACGACGATGTCCCCCGCCAGCAGCGCCTGCTTGATCGCGACCCGGCGGCCGCGCAGGAGCCCATGCAGGTGCGCAGCGGTGAAGGCGGCGTCGAAAGGTTCGACCCCCAGCGTCGACAGCAGCTTGCCGGCCAGGCCTTCTGCCTGCGAACTCGACCACAGCACCGCGCCGAATCGGCGCGGGTCGGTCAGGCGCAGCATCCCCTGGGTGGTGTGCAGCTCGAAGTGATCGTGTGCTCCGGCGAGCGGCAATGCCGGCGCGAAGCTGAGCGAGCCCGACATGCCCAGGTGCAGCAGCAGCCCGCCGCGCGCCGCCGTCGGTGCCTCGAGCGGCAGCCACAGGTACTTGCCCCTGCGGGTGACCGCTCCGACGATCTGGTCACGCAGCGCGTCGGGCTCGACGCCCAGCGGCCAGCGCAGCGGCTTGCCCAGCCTCGCACCTGTCACGCGGGCGCCGAAGATGCGCTCGGCAAAACTCAGCCGCGTGACTTCGACTTCGGGTAGCTCAGGCATGCGGCGGATTATCAGGCTCGTGGATCGCCGCATCGCCGGTGCGGCCGTTGCGCAGCCTTACACCACGACGCCGCCAATTGACCAACAGTCGAGCCCTGGAACGCGACCGGCTTGCGCAGGTCGAAGCCTAGAATTCGTCGACCATGGCCTTCGGGTCACAGGAGTTGTTGATGCCCGCCTTCCGTCTGGCCGCATGCGCCGCCTCGATTGCCGCCGCGCTGTGCGCCTTGTGCGTGCCGACCGCTGCGGCGGCACAGCCATCCGATCCTCCGACCGAAGCGCCCGGCGACCCCGCAGCGCCGGTCGTCAATTCGTCGCTCGACGGGTCGCTGTTCTTCCAGTTGCTGGTGGGCGAACTCGAGCTGCGTTCCGGCGAGGCCGGCGCGGCCTACCAGGTGCTGCTCGACGCCGCCCGTCGCAGCAGCGACGAAGGGCTGTTCCGCCGCGCCATCGACATCGCGCTTCGTTCGCGCGCCGGGGACCAGGCACTGTCTGCGGCCCGCGCCTGGCGAACCGCGGTGCCCGAGTCGCGCGAGGCCCACGAATACATCGTGCAGCTGCTGATGGCGATGGGGCGGTTGAGCGAGGTGCCGGAACCCCTGCGCAGCCTGCTCGAGCTCACACCCGCCGCCGATCGACCGGGGGTGATCGCATCGATGCCCAGGCTCATGGCGCGCGCAAACGACAAGCGCCTGGCCGCCGGCGTGCTGGAGGACCTGCTGCAAGCCTATCGGGCGGGTCCGGTGCAGGGCACCGATGCTCGCGTCAGCGCGATCGTGGCCACGGGCCGTGGCTGGCTCAATGCCGGCGATTCGCAGAAGGCGCTCGCGCTCGCAAGGCAGGCGCAAGCCCTGGACGGTACGGCCGAAGGGCCCGCCTTGCTCGGCCTGGAGCTCATGGGCGGCACGCCGGAGGCCGAGTCGCTGGTCACCTCGTACCTTCAACTGCAGCCTGCAGGGCACACCTTGCGCATGGCGTACGTGCGCAGGCTCATGGGTGCGCAGCGCTATGCCGACGCGGCGTCGCAGCTGCAGGTGCTGACCCGCCAGGAGCCCGCCTATGCGGCGGCGTGGCTGAGCCTGGGCGCGCTGCAGCTCGAACTCAAGCGCCCGCGCGAAGCCGAGGCGGCGTTGCAGCGCTACGTGAGCCTGCTGCCGCCGTCCTCCGGCACGGCCGAGCCGCCAGCCGAAGCCGGCAAGCTGGAGGAAGGGTCGGTCGAGGCCAGCCGTACGCAGGCCTATCTGCTGCTGGCCCAGGCCGCCGAACAACGCAATGACTACAAGGCTGCCGAAGCGTGGCTCGGCAAGATCGACAGCCCGTCGAGCGCGCTGACGGTGCTGTCGCGCCGGGCTTCGCTGCTGGCGCGACAGGGCAAGCTGGCCGATGCGCGGCAGCTCATCCGCAAGTCGCCCGAGCGCAACGAGGACGATGCGCGCGCCAAGCTGCTGGCCGAGGCCCAGCTGCTGCGTGAAATGCGGCAGTGGCGCGAGGCGCACGCGGTGCTGTCCGAGGCGCTGAAGCGCTCGCCCGACAACGTCGACCTGATCTACGAGCAGGCCATGATGTCCGAGAAGCTCGATCGCATGGCCGAGATGGAGTCGCTGCTGCGCCGCGTGATGGAGCTGCGGCCCGACTACCACCATGCCTACAACGCCCTGGGCTACAGCCTCGCCGATCGCAACCAGCGCCTGCCGGAGGCGCGCGAGCTGATCGCCAAGGCGCTCGAGCTGTCGCCCGGCGATCCGTTCATCACCGACAGCCTGGGCTGGGTGGAATACCGCCTGGGCAACAGCGCCGAAGCGCTGCGCCTGCTGAAGCAGGCCTACCAGGCGCAGCCGGACACCGAGATCGCCGCGCACCTGGGTGAAGTGCTCTGGGCGATCGGCCAGCGCGACGAGGCCCGCAAGGTCTGGCGCGAGGGCCGCGACAAGGACGCCGGCAACGAAGTGCTGAAGTCCACCCTGGCCCGCCTGAAGGTCGATCTGTGATCCGTGGGGCGCTGGCCGCCGTCATCGCCGCGGCGGCGATGCTGGGTGGGTGTGCGACCAAGCCGCCGCTGGCCGCCATCGACGGCGACCGCTTCAGCGGGCGCCTGGCGCTGAAGGTCGAAGGCGACGCAGCCAAGTCGATGTCGGCCGGCTTCGAGCTCGAAGGCGGCGCGCAGCGTGGCCGGCTCTCGTTGACCACGCCGCTGGGCACGCAGGTGGCGCAAGCCCGCTGGGCTCCCGGCGAGGTGGTGCTGGCCGGCTCCGGTGGCGAGCGCGTCTATGGCGACCTGGACGAGCTGTCGCGTGAGGCCCTCGGCGAGAGCGTGCCGCTGGTCGCGCTGTTCGACTGGCTGCGCGGCCGGCCCTGGGCGGGGGCGCCTTCGCGCGACACGGCGGCGGGTTTCGAGCAGCTGGGCTGGGAGGTCGATCGCAGCAAGGCCGGCGAAGGCCTGATCGTTGTCACCCGCCAGGCGCCTGCGGTCACGCTGCGCGTCAAGCTCGACGCTTCCTGATCGATGTCCATGGCCCTGCGCTCCATCCACGACGTTCCCGCGCCCGCCAAGCTGAATCTCTTCCTGCACGTGATCGGCCGCCGCGCCGACGGCTACCACCTGCTGCAGTCGGTGTTCGTGCTCATCGACTGGGCGGACACCCTTCATTTCGAGCGCCGCACCGACGGGCGCGTCGCCCGCCACGACCTCGGCGCGGCGCTGCCCGAAGACGACCTGTGCCTGCGCGCCGCCCGTGCGCTGCAGGCGGCTGCCGGCGTGTCGCAGGGGGTGGACATCTCGATCGAAAAGCGCGTGCCCTGGGGCGCGGGCATGGGAGGCGGCAGCTCCGATGCCGCCTCCACGCTGCTCGCGCTCAACCGCCTGTGGGGCCTGAACTGGCCGCGCGAGCGCTTGCTCGCGCTCGCGCTCGGGCTGGGCGCCGACGTGCCGTTTTTCGTGGGCGGCCGCAATGCCTGGGTCGAAGGCGTCGGCGAGAGGCTGACGCCGATCGAGCTGCCGCGGCGGCGGCTGGCGGTGCTCAAGCCAGCGGTTGCCATCCCGACCGCGGCCATTTTCAACAGCCCGCACTTGGCTCGCGACACACAGCCTGCTATACTCTCGGACTTTCTCGCGGACCCCTACGGGTTTGGCCACAACGACCTGCAGAAGCCGGCGCAAGCCGCCAGCAGCGAAGTGGCCGAAGCCCTGGCGCTGCTGGAAGCCCGCTACGGCAACGGCCGCATGACGGGTTCAGGCAGTGCGGTGTTCGCAGAAGCTGGTCAGTTGTGCACAGACCGCGACACACCCGTCGCGCCGATGTACGAGCAGCATGAGCTGCCGTCGCAATGGGTGGGGCGCTTGTGCAACAGCCTGGAGCAGCACCCGCTGGTCGGGTGGTGCGCAGGCTAGGCGACAGAAGTTTTTTGAGGGCGCCGGTGCAAGCCGGAGTCCTGTGTAGGGGAGTCGCCAAGTTGGTTAAGGCATCGGATTTTGATTCCGACATGCGAGGGTTCGAGTCCTTCCTCCCCTGCCAAACCTCTTCCTGTTCCCGGGCCTGCTGGCACGGGGCCCGGCCACACTGAGGCCAGTACCCGCAAAGCGTCAGCACCGAGGGTCGCCATGCTCTCCGATACCGTCCTTTTCACCGGCAACGCCAATCCTGTCCTCGCGCAGGAAATGGGTGCGAATCTCGGTCTCACTCTCGGCAAGGCCAAGGTCGGCCGCTTCTCCGATGGCGAAGTCGACATCGAGATCGAGCAGAACGTGCGCGCGCGCGACGTCTTCATCGTTCAGCCCACCAACGCGCCCACCAACGAATACCTGATGGAACTGCTGCTGATGGTCGACGCGCTCAAGCGTGCGTCGGCGCGTCGCATCACGGCGGTCATTCCTTACTTCGGCTATGCCCGCCAGGACCGCCGCCCGCGCTCGATGCGCGTGCCGATCTCGGCCAAGGTGGTGGCCAACATGCTCGAGTCGGCCGGCGTGAACCGCGTGCTGACGATGGACCTGCACGCCGACCAGATCCAGGGCTTCTTCGACATCCCGGTCGACAACATCTACGCGTCGCCGGTGCTGCTGTCGGACCTCAAGTCCAAGAACTACCAGGACCTCGTGGTCGTGTCGCCCGACGTCGGCGGTGTGGTGCGCGCTCGCGCGCTGGCCAAGCAGCTGGGCTGCGACCTGGCCATCATCGACAAGCGCCGGCCGAAGGCCAACGTGTCCGAGGTGATGCACGTCATCGGCGAGATCGAAGGCCGCAACTGCGTGATCATGGACGACATGATCGACACCGCCGGCACGCTGGTGAAGGCCGCCGAGGTGCTGAAGGACCGTGGCGCCAAGAGCGTGTTCGCCTATTGCACGCACGGCGTGTTCTCCGGCCCCGCCATCGAGCGCATCAAGGCTTCGCAGCTCGACGAGGTGGTGATCACCAATACCATCCCGCTGTCGCCTGAAGCGCAAACCACGCCGAAGATCCGCCAGCTGTCGGTGGCCTTCCTGTTTGCCGAGACCATTCGCCGCATTTCAGACGGTGAATCGGTCACCTCGCTGTTTTCGGAGCAGAACAACAACTTCTGATCCGTTGTCGCGGTCGCTTTGCCTGCCTGGGCGAGCGGCCTTTTTGCAGCGCCTGGTCGCGGGCGCTTCTCTACTTGGAGTGAAACCATGAAATTCGTCGCATTCACGCGCGAACTGCAGGGGACCGGAGCGAGCCGCCGCCTGCGCAATGCCGGCAAGGTGCCCGGCATCGTCTACGGGGCCGGCGAGCCTGCCAAGATCGAACTCGATCACAACGCGCTGTTCCATGCGCTGAAGAAAGAGGCCTTCCATTCGTCGATCCTCGACATGGAACTGAACGGCCAGGTGCAGAAGGTCCTGCTGCGCGACGTGCAGATGCACGCCTGGAAGCAGCTGGTGCTGCACGTGGACTTCCAGCGCGTGGATGCCACCACCCGCATCACGAAGAAGGTGCCGCTGCACTTCATCAACGAAGAGAACTCGCAGGCCGTCAAGCTCGACAAGTGCCTGATCTCGCACGTGGCCACCGATCTCGAGATCGAGTGCCTGGCCTCGCAACTGCCCGAGTTCCTGACGGTGGACCTGGGTGGCCTGGCCAAGGGCCAGTCGCTGCACGTGAGCGACCTGAAGCTGGACGCCGGCATCAAGGTCGTGCTGCACGGCAAGAAGAACCCGGTGATCGCTGCCGTGGTGGCCCAGGAAGCCGAAGAGGCGCCGGCCGAAGCCGCTCCCGCACCGGCCCCCGCGCCGGCCAAGGGCAAGGGCAAGAAGTAAGAGCCTGCCCGTGCCGGCTGACAAAGCCCCGCCTTGGCGGGGCTTTGTCGTTTGCGGGGCCCCTCGATAATCGACGCCATCATGATTCGACTCTTCGTGGGCCTGGGCAACCCCGGGCCGGAATACGAGGCCACGCGCCACAACGCCGGTTTCTGGTGGGTGGATGCGGTGGCGCGCAAGCTCGGCGCCACGCTGGTTGCTGACCGCAGCTATCACGGGCTGGTGGCTCGGGTGAACCGCAAGGATGGGCCGGTGTGGCTGCTCGAGCCGCAGACCTTCATGAACCTGTCGGGCAAGTCGGTCGCCGCACTGGCGCGCTTCTTCAAGATAGCGCCTGAAGAGATCATCGTGGCCCACGATGAACTCGACCTTCCGCCTGGCCAGATGAAGCTCAAGTTCGGTGGAGGGCACGCCGGCCACAACGGCCTGCGCGACATCCATGCGCAACTCGGCACGGGCGACTACTGGCGCCTGCGACTGGGTATCGGACACCCGGGCGTGAAGGCCGAAGTGGCCAACTACGTGCTGCGCAAACCGCAGGCAGAGCACCGCGAGGCCATCGAAGCCTGCATCGATCGTTCACTGCCGGCGCTCGATGCGCTGCTGTCCGGCGAGATGGAGCGCGCCACGCTGCTGCTGCACACCAGCAAGCCGCCTCGGCCCAAGCCGCCGAGGCCGGCGGATCTGCCGCCGCCGGGCTGATCGGCGGAACACTTCGGGGAGGAGAACGATGAAACGACAACAACAGGGGCTGCTGCGCTGGACCTGCGGCGCATCGCTCGCGGTCGCCGCCACCCTCGCAGGCGGCCAGGCGACCGTCTACCGCTGCGGCCCCGACGGCCGCACCTTCAGCGAGAAACCGTGTGCCGGTGGCGGCGGCCGCGCGGTGAGCGTGGACGATTCGCGCACCGACACCGAACGGGCGGCTGCCCACCAGGTCGCGCAACGCGAAGCGCGTACGGCGGACGACCTTGCGCGCGACAACCGGCGACACGAGCGGTCGCTGCGGCCGGGCGGCGCCGTCTCGTTGAGCGGGCCAGCCAAGGCGGAGAAGGCGGCAAAGGCTGCGGACAACAAGGCTCGCAAGCCGAAGACGGCGAAGCCGGCAGCGCCTGAAGGCTTCACCGCCGTGGGTCCGGGCAGCGAGCCGACGAAGCGGCGGCCTCGCGACTGAAACCGAGCGCCCTGCGCAGAGCGCAGAGGTCAGTCGGACTTGCCGCTGCCGGCGGCGGGCACGGGGGCGTCGGAGCCCGCGCGGCCCTGCAACTGCAGGTACTTCGCCATCAGCTGCTCGCGGGTTTCGATGTGCACCGGGTTGACCGGGATGCAGCTCACCGGGCAGACCTGCACGCACTGGGGCTCTTCGAAATGCCCCACGCATTCAGTGCACTTGCGGTGGTCGATGACGTAGAACTCCGGCCCCATCGAGATGGCCTGGTTCGGGCATTCGGGTTCGCAGACGTCGCAGTTGATGCATTCGTCGGTGATCATGAGCGCCATACAGCACGCTCCTTCAGGGGTTGCTCTTCACGCGGCTCTTCAGCCGTTCGAGCACGGAGGGTGCCACGAACTTGGAGACATCACCGCCCAGGCTGGCAATCTCGCGCACGAAGGTACCGGAGACGAACTGGTACTGATCGCTAGGCGTGAGGAACAACGTCTCCACGTCGGGCATGAGCTGGCGGTTCATGCCCGCCATCTGGAACTCGTATTCGAAGTCGCTCACCGCCCGCAGGCCGCGCACGACCACACGGCCGCCGTTGGACACCACGAAGTCGCGCAGCAGGCCGCGGAAGGCGATGACCTCGACGTTGGGGTAGGGCCTGGCGACGTCGCGCGCGATCTCGAGCCGCTCGTCCACCGTGAACATGGTGCGCTTGTGATGGCCCGCGGCTACCGCAAGGATGAGCCGCTCGAACAGCCGGCTGGCCCTGCGCATCAGGTCTTCGTGTCCCAGCGTCATCGGGTCGAAGGTGCCGGGATACACGGCGGTGAGGCGGGTCGCGGAGGTCATGGTGGCAACGGAAGGTCGTCGGGCAGGCGGTGCAGCAGATGGTAATGCACCGCTGCGGCGCGGCCGCTGCGATGGGCCTGCAGGCCGAGCGGGCGCAGCGTGGCGTCGCCGAAGGCGTGCCCGGCTTCGAGGTAGACATACCCGGCCGGCGCGAGCAAGGGGGTCGCTGCGCGCAACGCGGGTTCGAACAGGTCGGCGTCGAACGGGGGATCCAGGAACACGAGATCGAAGCCGCCGCGCGGCGCCTGCCGCATCCAGGCGAGCGCATCCGCCGTCTCGACGTGAACGGTCGACGCCCCCAGCCGGGCCTTGGACGCGCGCAAGGAGGCTGCCAGCCTCGTGTCGCGCTCCAGCAGCACCACCTGCGCCGCGCCGCGCGAGGCGGCCTCGAAACCGAGGGCACCACTGCCGGCAAACGCGTCCAGGCAGCGCCAGCCGGTGAGGTCCTGGCCGAGCCAGTTGAACAGCGTCTCACGCACCCGGTCCGGTGTGGGCCGCAGGCCGGGTGCATCGGCCACCGGCAGCTTGCTGCGTTTCCACCGTCCGCCGATCAGGCGCACTTCGTGCGGCGCATGGCGGGTGGATGGGGGGCGCTCGGGTTTCACGGCCGCGATTCTAGAGAGCGGGGGTGCCTGCGACGGGCCTCCTAGAATCCAACGCGATCCAAGGAATCCCATGTTCAGCTTCTTCAAGAAGAAACCCGCAGCGGCGCCGGCCCCGTCAACTGCTCCATCGCCGGCGCCGGCTGCGCCGCAGGTTCCGTTGCCGCCGGTGCCTGTGGCCGTTGCGCAATCGCAGCCGCCCGAGCCCGGACCTGCCGCTGCGCGCGATTCGTGGCTCGACCGGCTCAAGTCGGGTCTTCGCAAGACAGGCTCCAACATCAGCCAGGTCTTCACCGGCACGCAGATCGACGACACGCTGTACGAAGAGCTGGAAGCGGCCCTCCTGATGGCCGATGCCGGCGTGGCTGCGACCGAATACCTGCTCGCCGACCTGAAGCGCCGCGTCAAGGAGGCCAAGGCGACCCAGCCGGCAGCCGTGCGCAACCTGCTGGCCGATGCGCTGGCCGACCTGCTCAAGCCGCTGGAGCAGCCGCTCGTGGTGGGCCAGTACACGCCGACGGTGATCATGGTCACCGGCGTCAACGGCGCGGGCAAGACCACCAGCATCGGCAAGCTGACGCGCCACCTCGCGGGTGCCCACCAGAAGGTGCTGCTCGCCGCAGCGGACACCTTCCGTGCCGCGGCGCGCGAGCAGCTGGCGGTGTGGGCCGACCGCAACCAGGTCGAGATCGTCAGCCAGGAAGGCGGTGACCCGGCGGCGGTGACCTTCGATGCCGTGAAGGCCGGGGCCGCGCGCGGCTGCGACGTGGTGATCGCCGACACGGCGGGCCGCCTGCCGACGCAGCTGCACCTGATGGAGGAACTCAAGAAGATCCGCCGCACCATCGGCAAGGCCATGGACGGCGCCCCGCACGAAGTGCTGCTGGTGGTGGACGGCAACACCGGCCAGAACGCGCTGGCGCAGGTGAAGGCCTTCGACGAAGCGCTGGGGCTGACCGGCCTGGTTGTCACCAAGCTCGATGGCACGGCCAAGGGCGGCGTGCTGGCAGCCATTGCGCTGTGGTCGCGTGCCCACGCCAAGGCCGTGCCCGTCTACTTCATCGGCGTGGGTGAGAAGCTCGAGGACCTGGAAACCTTCAGCGCGCGCGAGTTTGCGCAGGCGCTGCTGACGGGCTGACGTCGACCGCCCGTCGTTTCAGCTGCGGGGCCGGTTGGCCGGGGCGCCGCCATCGAGCGGCGCGGGGGCGGAATCGAGTTCGTCGAACCAGGTGGAGGGCGGCGGATCGCGCGGCACGGCATCGTCGTCCTCGAGCCCGGAGTCGAGCGAAGGGGCCAGCCTGGCAGCCGCCGACCGGGTGCGCACGCTGGCGCCGCCTTCCTGCTGGGACAGCTCCGGCGGCATGCCCTGCAGCACCTGCTCGCGCGCCGCACCGGCGCTGGGGAGATGGCCTTCGCGCCACACGTGCACCGGAATGCCTGCGGCCTTGAGCACACGGTCCATGCGAGCGTGCCGCTTGTGGGCCCGCTCGCTTTCGTCGATGTCGGCCTGGCGCACGTCGACCACGGCCACCACTTGCGAACTCGAGTCGCACACCAGCAGGTCCACGCACAGCTGGCCGGCGCGGCGCATCCACTCCGCATACGAATAGCGGGTGGGCACCTTGATGAAACGCGCCAGCGGCACCTGCGCCAGCACCATGTGCTCCGGCAGGGCCGCGCGCAGCACGGCGTAGGCCTTGCGTTCGGAGTTGGTCATGAGGCGCGTGGCCGAGGGCGGCCAGGCGACCACCGTATCCAGGGCATCGAACGCCTTGGCCTTGGGTTTTGCGGCAGGCGCGGCCGGCTGGCGCTTGCGCATCGCGAGCCACAGCACGGCCAGAACCGCCACGACGACCAGGCCAATCAATAGAGGATCCATCGGTACCGATATCCAGGAAAAACGGAGCAACTGACGTTAGCGGGCACCTGCACCGCGGTCAATCCGAACTTCGACGCCTTGGCAGGCCGTCAGCGGTGCGTCAGCGCCCCATACCGGGCAGGCCTTTCAGCCCGCCCATGCGCTTCATCATCTTCATCAGGCCACCGCCCTTCATCTTTTTCATCATTCCCTGCATCTGCTCGAACTGGTTGAGCAGGCGGTTCACCTCCTGGACCTGCACGCCCGCGCCGGCGGCGATGCGGCGCTTGCGGCTGGCCTTCAGCAGCTCGGGCTTGCGGCGCTCCAGCGGCGTCATCGAATTGATGATGCCTTCCATGCGCCGCATGTCGCGTTCGGCCCGGTCCATGTCGCCGGCGCCGGCCTTGCCGGCGAGTTCGGTGGGCAGCTTGTCGAGCAGGCCCGACAGCCCGCCCATCTTTTTCATCTGCGAGATCTGTGCCAGGAAGTCGTTGAGGTCGAAGCTGTCGCCGGCCTTGACCTTGGCCGCCAGCTTCTGGGCGGCTTCGACGTCCACGCCCTTCTGCACTTCCTCGACCAGCGCGACGATGTCGCCCATGCCCAGCACGCGACCGGCATGCCGGTCGGCGTCGAAGACTTCGAGCCCGTCGATCTTCTCGGACACGCCGGCAAACTTGATCGGCGCGCCGGTGATCGTGCGCACCGACAGTGCCGCGCCGCCGCGCGAGTCGCCGTCGAGCTTGGTGAGCACGATGCCGGTGAGGGGCAGCGCCTCCTTGAAGGCCTTCGCGGTGTTGACGGCGTCCTGGCCCTGCATGGCATCGACGACGAACAGCGTCTCCACCGGCCTGAGCTCGGCATGCAGGTCCCGGATCTCGGCCATCAGGGCCTCATCGATCGCCAGGCGGCCGGCGGTGTCGACCAGCAGCACGTCGAAATAGTGCCTGCGCGCATGGTCGAGTGCCTTGTGCGCGATGTCTCGCGGCGCGTCGCTCGGCGAGGACGGAAACCACTCGGCCCCCGCCTGGCGGGTGACGGTCTTGAGCTGCTCGATGGCCGCGGGCCGGTACACGTCGGCCGAGACGGTGAGCACCTTCTTCTTGCGCTTCTCGATCAGGTGCTTGGCGAGCTTGGCGGTGGTGG
>CAMLNA010000020.1 GCA_946481025.1 uncultured Rivibacter sp. | reverse complement strand
AGCAAAGAAATACAGCGCGACTCTTTCCATCGTTGCTCTCTCCGTGGGTGGCTCGGGACCTGCGACGCGAGCGGTGCCGGTCGTTCGTGTCCTGGGCGTTGCGGCCGGATACGGCCATCACGTCAGCGGTCATCAAAGACTTCATTGCTGTTCCTTCAAAGTGGCGAAGAACGGCCGCTCCTCTCTCTACATGAGGCGCGTGGCTCCTCAACGGACGATGCCGGGGCTGATGCCGCTTGCGTGAGAAGCTCTTGCGTTCGCAGAAACCGCGAGCACCGGCTCCATCACCCACTCCCAGACGGCGCGGCGGTCTTGAATGACGTCTGCCTCGAGCGCCATGCCGGGCTTGAGCCACTGCCGCTCGCCATAGGCGACGATGTGCTGGTGCTGGATGCGAACGTCGATGCGATAGAGCGGCTCGTTGACCTGGGCCGCGGCCAGCAGAGCCTGGGCCTGGCCGGCCGGGAGGTCTTGCGGGTTGATGGGGGTACGGCTCACCGCTTCGATTTCGCCGGGCGCCATGCCGAACTTCTGGTAGGGATACGCGGCGTACCGCAGCCACACCGTTTGCCCGGGCTCGATGAAGCCCGCCGTGCGGCTGGGCGCGTAGAGCTGTGCACGCAACTCGGCCGGCTGGCCGTTGGCCGCGTCTTGCAGGGTCTGCGGGATGAGGGTCAGCAGTGTGTGCCCGGCCTGCACGCCCTGACCGACGCTGAAGGTGCGGGCGGTGACCATGCCGTCGTGTGGGGCGGTGATGACAACGCGCCGGCGGCTTTCGTTCTCGGCGCCCTCTTGCTCCAGCGAGGCGAGCGTGCGGTCGAGCTGGGCCAGCTCGGTGCGCAGCTGCGTGGCGTGGGTGGCGTGTTCGGCTTGCAGCGCGTGAAGTTGTGCGGCTGCTGCGGCGGCGCTGCGCTCTGCGGTTTGGGCGCGCGCCTGCAGGTCGAGCAGCTCTTCCTGTTTCTGCTGGGCCTGCACGTCAGCAACGAAGCCTTCGGCGGCGAGCTGGCGGTAGCGGTCGAGCGTCTTGCCGGCCAGGTGCACGCGGCGGTGGGCCAGCTCGGCCTCGCCTCGTGTGCGGCGCTGCTCGCTCTCGGCGTGGCGAATGCGCTCGAGCAGGGCTTCACGCCGCTGGCTGCTGTGCAGCTCGCGCAGGGCGCGCTCGGCAAGCAGGGTGCTGCGGCGTTGCGCAAGGGTGCCGGCCACGAGGGCCGCCGTGGAGCCTTGGGCGGTGGTGCGGTCTACGCCCAGCACCACAAGAGGATGCCCGGCGCGCACGAGGTCGCCTTCGCGTACGCTGGTTTCGAGCACGATGCCGGCTTGCGGAGCAGGCAGCTGGAGGCTGCCCAGGGTGGGCACCAGCATGCCCGGCAGCCGGGCCTTGCGAGTGATGTGACCCCACATCGCAAAGCTCACCAGCGCGAGAGCGAGCGCGAGGGCCACGCCGGTGACGACACTGAAGCTGGGTGGTCCGCCGAGGCGGATGGTGCCGAGGTGCTGGGCTCGCTGCGCTTGAAGGACTTTTCTTCTGAACAGGTACACGGCGAACAGGCTCCGTTGCGGTGGCGCTTGTGGTTGCAGCGGCTGCAGGTCATGTGGCGGGCTCCCGGCCGAATGGGGTGTGGGTTGAGTAGCGTGCTGATTAGCAGCGCTATTCGTCGTGCAATGTGCCGAACCTTATCGACGTGGTGTACAGAGGCCTATGCCAAGGACTTGCCCTTGACGCGGTTTGCGTGTTGTGTCAGGCGCTGTGTGTAGGGCGTGTGCCGGCGGCCTGCTATGCAAGTTGTTGCGCATTCGTCTCCTTCTTTTTAGGGGGTTCATGCACATGAAGGCCTGCCGCAGCGCAACATGTGGGCCCTCGCAGGCAGCGAGGCGGAGCCCAGAGGAGGAGATCGATGCCGTTGGCGACGAGACGTTCCGACATCAACAAGCCGCGCGTGGCAAGGCGCGCCGCGCGCGGTGCGGCGGCTGTGCCCCAGGTGAGCTATCGACGGTTTCTCGAAGAAGGCGCGCTGTGCGTGCCGGCGTGCGAGGAAGGCCGTGACCACGAGGTGTATCGCCTGACCGCGCGCGAACTCGAGGTGCTGCGCTGGACGATGGAAGGCAAGACCGCGTGGGAAACCGGCGCGATCCTGGGCATCAGCGAACAGACGGTGGTGAGGCACCTGGGCCGCGTGACCCACAAGCTCGGCTGCGTGAACAAGGTGCAGGCGGTGGTGAAGGCGATGCGGCTGGGGTTGGTGCGGTGAGCGGGGCGGTGCGGCGGGAGGGGCGATGTCTGAGGCTCGGTTGAGCGATCGGTTCACGGCGATGCTGGAGGTGCAGAGCGTTGACGGGTTCCGGAACGGTCTCTTGCGCTTCACCCGGAGGCTTGGGTTCGATCTTGTATCGGCCTTCGTGGTTATCGATCGCCCGGTGGGCGAGCCGGAGTTTCTGGCCGTCGGCAATGCTCCCGAGGCTTATTTGCAGACGAACAAGAATGGAGAGGCTGGGCGGCGCGACCCAGTGATGCAGCACTGCAAGCAGGCGGCTTACGGGTATCGGACAGGCATCTGTTTCGCACTGCATTTGCCGAAGGGCCTTCACTTTGCCGTCGGCGTGGATCGGGATCAGGTGCTGCCGAGCAGTCTGGCGGAGCAGTACCCCATGGCCGCAGACCTGTGCCTATTCGCGGCGCATGCGCAACAAGCCGCCGTGCGGCTGCTCGTGCCGCAGAGTGGGGGCTGAACAGCAGCAGGTCCGACTTTCTCCTCGCGAACTAGAAGCCCTGCGCTGGACGATGGCCGGCAAGACGGCGTGGGAGGTGGGCGTGATCCTGGGTATCAGCGAGCAAACAGTGGTGCGGCACCTTGGCCACGCCGCGCAAAAGCTCGGCTGCGTGAACAAGGTGCAAGCTGTGGTCAGGGCGTTGCAGCTGGGGTTGATCGCATGAAGGCGGGAGGAACTATGCCGGAGGTTCGCCTTGTGTCGGTACTGGGTGTGACGGATGTCGCGGACTTTCGCGAGCACGTGCTGGGGTTCACGAAGTGGGTGGGCTTCGATTTGACGTCGGCAGCTGTGGTGGTCGACATGCCCGGAGGCCATACGGACTCCTTCTTTATTGATAACGCGCCCGACGCTTACCGAAGCGCCTTTGAAGACCGAGACAACTGGCAGCGAGACCCAGTGACGCAACACTGCAAGCGAAGCGGCACGCCGATTCTCTGGAGGCAGGAGACCTACCTAGAGCACGGTGTCGCTGACAAGTGGGAAGAGCAGGCCCGCTTCGGTTATCGAACGGGGATCGGTTTTGCCTTGCATCCGCCTGACGGCAAGCACTTCATGCTTGCGGTGGACCGCCATCAGTCATTGCCCAGCAGCGACGAGGAGCGGCGTCGCATCGCTGCGGAGCTATGCCTGTTTGCGGCATATGCGCATGTGGCAGCGCTGCGGCTGCTCGTGCCGCAGGAGCATGCCGACGTATCGGTCCGGCTGTCACGGCGCGAGCTGGAAGTGTGCAGTGGGCCATGGCAGGAAAGACGGCCTGGGAGGTGCGTCATCCTGGGCATCAGCGAGCAGACGGCAGCGCGGCGCATCTTCAGCGCGACGCAGAAGTTGGGGTACGTGAACAAGGTGCAGGCTGTGGCGCAAGCGTTGCAGATGGGTTGATCACATGAGCACTCCAAGGGGCGGCATGCTGCCGGACGATCGCTTTGCTTCGGTTCTTGCCGCGAAAGACGCGGCGGACTTTCGAGCGCAGGTGTTGAGCTTCACGAACGGGCTGGGCTTCGACTTGATGAGCGCATTTGTGGCTGTTGACAAGGCCGTGGGCGGTACAGATTTCTACACTGTCAGCAACATCCCGGAAGGTTATCTTGAGGCGGCGAATGACAAGGAGAACTGGCGTCGCGATCCTGTGGCGCGGCACTGCAAATATCGCAGTACGCCGCTCATCTGGGACCAGGGGACCTACGTGACGGATGGTTTGGGAACCAAGTGGGAAGAGCAGGCAGCTTTCGGCTTTCGGACTGGCATTGCAATAGCCATGCACTTGCCGGACGGTAAGCACTTCATGTTGGGCGTCGATCGTGACCAGCCATTGCCCGGCGACGTTGTTGAAAGGCGCAGGCTCGCGGGGGAACTGTGCTTGTTCGCGGCTTTTGCGCACGAGGCGGCGATTGGTGTGCTGCTGCCAGCGCCGGAGAGGATTCCCGAGGCGACGTGTCCCCTCTCGGCTCGGGAACTGGAGGTACTGCGATGGACCGCCGATGGCAAGACGGCTTGGGAGATCGGCCGGATCCTAGGTATCAGCGAGCAGACGATTGCGCGGCACCTCGGCCGTGCCGCTGACAAGCTCGGATGCGTAAACAAGGTTCAGGCGGTGGCGAAGGCGTTGCGGTTGGGGCTGGTGCGCTAAGAGGGGGCACTGGCGCCAGTGGTCGCATGTGTCTCCCGCCACGCGTGCTGGGCGCCATGCCAATCTGCACACACTGCGCGCCGCCAAACTGCGAACTTTTCTTTTTCGTGCTGCCACAATATCGTGCCGCCGGGATCAGGGGCGCCTAGCTCCGCCCAGCGATGGGCTGCCAACCTACTACCAACCTACTAAGTAGTCAGTACGGTCGCGGCCCAGCGATCAGGAGCCTTCTCGCATGCTGCATGGTGGGTTTACGTCGGTGCTGGAAGCGCGCAACGTCGAGGAGTTGCGAGGCGAAGTGCTGCGCTTTACAAAATGGCTGGGCTTCGATCTGATGAATGCCTTCATCGCGGTGGACAAGCCAGTCGGAGGGGCTGACTTTTACTCGATCGACAACACGCCGGAGGCCTATCGCCCCTCGTTCGAGGATGAGGAGATCAGTCATCGCGACCCCGTGATGCAGCACTGCAAGCGGCACAGCACTCCCATCATCTGGAATCAGAGCACATACCTGGAGAGTGGGCTGATCGAAAAGTGGGAAAGGCAGGCGTCATTTGGCTACCGTACTGGTGTGGGCATGGCGCTTCATCTGCCGGACGGCAAGCATTTCATGATTGGTGTCGATCGTGATCAGGCTCTGCCCGCCAGCCCGACCGAAATCACTCGCATCGTCGCGGATCTGCAGCTGTTTGCTGTGCATGCGCAGGATGCGGCAATGCGGTTGCTAGTGCCGACAGCGCAGGCACTTGACATGCCCCAACTCACTGCCCGCGAGCTGGAGGCGCTGCGCTGGACCATGGATGGCAAGACCGCCTGGGAAGTTGGGGCCATTCTGGGCATCAGCGAGCGCACTGCCGTGCTGCACGTGAACAACGCCATGCACAAGCTGGGTTGCACCAGTAAGCACCAGGCCGTCATCAAAGCTCTGCGCCTTGGTTTGATCCGCTGATTCCACTTCTTGGCGCGGCCGAGCAGGTTTTCCGGGCGCACGCACCTGTAAGAGCTGACAGTTACGCCCTGTAGCGGCGGCTGCTGCAATGAGAGCCATGCACGAAGGGTCGTGCAATTGCTAGGCGTCTGGAGGGCAGCATGCAGCAGGCTCAGGAAAACAAGGTCGTTGTGGAAACCGAAGCCGCGAAGGAAGCCGAAGTCAAGACTTCTGAGCAGCAAGCACCCGTCCAGCTGGACACTGAGCAGCTTCGGTGGGTGGGTGGTGGCAACACTTCTTCGCCCAATCGGACTTGGTAATACAACAAGAAATGGGGTGTGCGCCCCGGGTACTCTCTCTCAAACTTTTCGCGCGATCCCGTGACTGAACTCCAAGTTCTGTTTCGGGATCGCCGTTGTTTTTCTGAGGTCGAGAAATTCATCATGGCGGACTACTTCGCGCTCAATCGCGAGGCGACTTCGCCATCGGACCAGGCCATGTTCTGGAGCGCGCTCTGGTTTGGCTTGATCTTGACGGCGGTGTATGTCGGGCTGATCTGGCTGACCGGAGGGGCAGTCGATGCGTCCGCGGCCGCTTGGCGCGCTGCAGTCGTGATGTCTCTCACGCTGGCCCTGCTGGTCGGGGTGAGGCGCTACCGCCGCTCGGGGGTGCGCATGCACGTGGTCATGCAGTGCCTGCTGGCCGCCTATCCCGCGCTAGCCGCCTTGTCCGCCGTCGACGCCATCGCCCTGCCCGAGCAACCGCTGCTGACGCTGGGCTCGGCGCTCGTGCTGCTGTTCTTCATGCTGCCCCTGGTGCTGCCGCACGGCGCGGCGCGGCGTTGAGCTGAACCAGGCAGAACGCACGCAGTTTCACCATGGCCAGCCTGTTCCGCCCCGAAGCCCTCCAGCACCAGCAGCAGGCCTGGCTGGGCGGCATCCAGCTCATCCGGCCGTTGTCGTTGACGCTGCTCACCGTCTTCATGCTGGCCTGCGCCGTGGCGGTGGTCGCCTTCCTGTCGGTCGGCCAGTACACGCAGAAGGCGCGTGTCAATGGCTACCTCGTGCCCGAGGGCGGGCTGATCGGCCTGCGGCCAGCCGTTGGCGGCACGGTGGTGCGTCGCCTGGTCACCGAGGGCCAACTGGTGCGCAAGGGCGAGGCGCTGTTCGAGTTGTCGCTCGACCAGCACACCCTGGCTGGCGGCACGCAGGCGGCGGTGCAGCGGACGCTGGCCGCGCGAGAAGCCAGCCTTCAGGGGGCGGCGCGTCAGCGCAGCCAGTTCGTCGTCGAAGAGCAGGCCAGCCTCGGGCGGCGCATCGAGCAGCTGCGCAACGAGCAGAGGCAGCTCGAAAGCGAAGCCGAGCTGCAACGCGGCCGCCTGGCGCTTGCGGAGCAGAACGAGGCGCAGTGGAAGTCGTTGCAGGCCGGCAACTTCGTGTCGCAGGCGCAGGTTCAGGCCAAGACGGCCGAAGTGCTGGGCTTGAAGGCCGAACTCCAGAAGCTGGAGCGCCAGCGCGGCTCGTATCAGCGCGACATCGAGGAGATGGAGGCCGAACGCCGCCAGCTCGTGTTGCGCATGCAGACGGAGCAGGGCGAGATCGAGCGGGATCTGGCCGAACTGGCGCAGAAGGCGGTCGAGAACGAAGCGCGCAGCAGCCTGGTGGTGCGTGCCGAGCAGGACTGTGTGGTGACCGCCGTGCTGGCCGAGCCCGGCCAGAGCGTGTCGCCAGCCACCACCCTGGCCAGCCTGGTGCCGGCCGACGCACCGTTGCGCGCCCATCTGTTTGCGCCCTCGAGCGCCGTCGGGTTCGTGCAGGCGGACCAATCGGTGCTGCTGCGCTACCAGGCTTATCCGTACCAGAAGTTCGGCCAGCAGCCGGGCCGGGTGCTGCAGGTGTCCAGGACGCCGCTGCAGGCGTCCGAGCTGGCGGGGCTGCCGTTGGCCGGCAGCGCCAGCGAGCCGATGTACCGCATCACCGTGGCCCTCGACCAGCAGGCGGTGCGCGCCTATGGTCGCGAGCAGGCACTGGCCGCCGGCATGCAGCTCGAGGCCGACGTGATGCTCGACCGCCGGCGGCTGATCGAGTGGATCTTCGAGCCGTTGATCGGCGTGGCGGGCAAGGTGTGATGGACATGCTGCGCCAGCTCCGCCTGGGCCTCGGCACGCAGACGCTGCCGATGCTGCTGCAGACCGAAGCCGCCGAATGCGGCCTGGCCTGCCTGGCCATGGTGGCCAGCTACCACGGGCTGAAGACGGACCTGCCCACGCTGCGCCAGCGCTTCTCGCTGTCGCTCAAGGGCGCCACGCTGGCGGACCTGGTGCACATGGCCGGCCAGCTGCAGATGAACCCGCGTGCCTTGCGCGCCGAGCTGTCGCAGCTGAACCAGCTGCAGCTGCCGTGCGTGCTGCACTGGGACTTGAACCATTTCGTTGTGCTCAGGGAGATCAGACGCGGACAGGCCGTGATACACGACCCGGCGCGTGGCGTGCGGACGTTGCCCATTTCAGAGGTATCGCTGCATTTCACGGGAGTGGCGCTGGAGTTGCTGCCGACGGCCGAGTTCAAGCCGCGCAACGAGCGACAGGCGGTCACCTTGCCCCAGCTGCTGGGGCGGGTGACCGGCCTGAAGCGATCCCTCGCGCAGATCTTCGTGCTGGCGGCGGTGCTCGAGGTGTTCGTGCTGCTGTCGCCGTTCTTCCTGCAGTGGGTGGTGGACGGCGCGCTGGTGAGCGCCGATCGCGACCTGCTGGTGACCCTGGGCCTGGGTTTCGGCCTGCTGGTGCTGCTGCAGGTGGGCACCGGCGCCATTCGTTCCTGGGCGGTCCTCTACCTGTCGAGCACGCTCAATCTGCAGTGGCTGGGCAACGTGTTCGCGCACCTGATGCGCCTGCCGGTGGCCTGGTTCGAGAAGCGCCACACAGGCGACGTGATGTCGCGCTTCGGCGCCGTGCGGCAGATCCAGCAGACGCTCACCACCAGCTTCCTCGAGGCGGTGCTCGACGGGCTGCTGGTGGTGGTGACGCTGGTGATGATGTGGATCTACAGCGTCAAGCTCACGCTCATCGCACTGGGTTGCGTGGGCGGCTACGCGCTGCTGCGCTGGGCGTTCTTCCGCCCGCTGCGCGACGCCACCGAGGAATCCATCGTCCACGACGCCAAGACGGCGAGCCATTTCCTCGAGTCGCTGCGGGGCGTGCAGGCCATCAAGCTGTTCAACCGCCAGGAAGACCGGCAGGCGCGTTTCCTGAACCTGGTGGTCGACGCGATGAACGCCGACATCACGACCAGGAAGCTCAACATCGGCTTCGGCGTCAGCCACAAGCTGATCTTCGGCCTGGAGCGGGTGGCCATCATCTGGGTCGGTGCGCTGCTGGTGATGGAGCGCAATTTCTCGGTCGGCATGCTGTTCGCGTTCCTGGCCTACAAGGAGCAGTTCAGCACCCGTTTCGCGGGGCTGATCGACAAGCTCGTCGAACTCAAGATGCTCAAGCTGCAGGGTGAGCGGCTGGCCGACATTGTGCTCAGCGAGCCGGAGGCGGAGCAGGGCGCCCTGCTGGCGGCCGAGCAGGCCGAGGGCGCGCCGGTGCGGCTGGAGCTGCGCGGCGTGGGATTCCGGTATTCGGACACCGAGGCACGCGTGCTCGACGGCTGCAGTCTCAGCATCGAGCCGGGCGAGTCGGTGGCGATCTCCGGACCGTCGGGTTGCGGCAAGACCACGCTGCTCAAGCTGATGCTCGGCATCCACGCGCCCGACGAGGGCGAGATCCTGGTCAACGGCATGACGCTGCGGCAATTCGGCCTTCCGGCATGGCGTCGTCTCATCGGCACGGTGATGCAGGACGACCAGCTGTTCGCCGGCTCCATCATCGACAACATCGCGTTCTTCGACCCCCGGCCCGACCTCGACTGGGTGCAGGAATGCGCCAGGCTGGCGGCCGTGCACGACGAAATCGAAGCCATGCCGATGCGCTACCACACGCTCATCGGCGACATGGGCGCCAGCATCTCGGGCGGGCAGAAGCAGCGCATCCTGTTGGCTCGCGCGTTGTACAAGCGGCCGCAGATCCTGTTCCTCGACGAAGCGACCAGCGCGCTGGACGTCGATCGCGAGCGCCTGGTCAACCAGGCCGTGAAACAACTCAAGCTCACCCGCGTGATCGTTGCGCACCGGCCCGAGACCATCGCATCGGCCGGGCGGGTGATCGTGCTGCAGCAAGGCAAAGTGGCGCAGGATCTGCGCACCGTGCCCGCGCTGGCTGGATCAGGAGCTAACTGAGGACTCACTTACCAAGATAACTATCGCTGTCATCATGACGATCCAATAGCGTGTCGGGAGGCACGCCCCGTATCCTCTCAAACAAGAATCATTCTTGTTTGAGAGGATTTCTTTTTATGGCGAAGACAGCGACCTTCGGCGTGATGCACCTGGGCATCGCCTTCAGCGTGAGCTACGCGCTCACCGGCAGCGTCACCATCGCCGGTGCGATCACCTTCGTGGAGCCTTTGGTGAACACGGTGGCGCACTACTTCTTCGACAAGTACTGGGGCCATCCGAGCCTGGCGGCGTGGTGGCAGGCGCGAGCCCGCTCCCGTTCGGTGCCCGCGGCCGCGACCACCTGGTAGCGAGTGCTTCTTCTAGAAGTGAGCCAGGTAGCCGCCATCCACCGCCAGCAGGTGCCCGGTCACGTAGCTGGCGGCCGGTGAGGCGAGGAACACCACCGCGCCGGCGATCTCGTCGGGCTGGCCCCAGCGGCCCAGCGAGGTGCGCTGCCGCAACCACTGGCGGGTGTTCGGGTCGGCCACCAGCGGCGCGTTCACGTCGGTGGCGAAAAACCCAGGTGCCACCGCGTTGACGTTGATGCCGCGCGGCCCCAGTTCGGCCGCCAACGCACGCGTCAGCGCCTCGAGTCCGCCCTTGGCCGCGGTGTAGACCGCATCGCCGCCTCGCGAGATCGGACCGGCAATGGAAGTGATGTTGACGATGCGTCCGCCCGCCTGCATGAGCGCGGCCGCGCGCCGGGCGATGTCGAATGGCGCCACCAGGTTGACGCCCAGCAGGCGGCGCACGTCGTCGAGCGCAAAGGCGTCGAGCGCGCGCCGGTCGCGCTGCCCGACGTTGTTGACCAAGATGTCGAGCCGCCCATGCTGCTGGGCGATCTGCTCGAAGGCCGCGGCGACCGCCGTTTCGTCGGCCACGTCGAAGGGCAGGGCGCTCGCGGCCCCTTCGGCGCCCGCCCCGGCTTCCTCGACGGCAGCGACCGCAGCCTGCAGGCGGGCCGTGTCGCGCCCGTTGACCAGCACCCAGGCACCTGCGGCTGACAGTGCCCGGGCGATGGCCAAGCCCAGGCCAGTGGATCCGCCGGTCACGAGGGCGGTGCGGCCGTGCAGTGAAAACGGGTTTTTCATCATGGCGGGGGTGAGGCGGCAGAACCCTCGGGTGCGGTGCTGCGTTCCATCCAGCCGAGCCAACGCAAGGCCTGTTCCCGCGAGTCGCCGCACATCTCGGCCGACGGTTGCAGCGAGCCGCACACCGCCGGCCGCTCGGGGCGGCCGAACAGGCGGCAGCGCAAGTCGTCGTCGAGCTGTGCGCAGCGCAAGCCGGCCGGCTTGCCGAAAGGATGGCCGGGCAGCGGGGTGGAGATGGACGGCGCGATGCAGCAGGCAGCACAGCCGGGGCGGCAATTCATGGGCGGCATTGTCGCCCGGGCCCTTTGGGCGTGACGGGGCGGGTATCCGTGCAGGTGACGGGCCGGCTGTGGATAACTAAAATTCAGGGTTTGCCCGCGTTGCCCTGCGCGACGCCTTTCGTTTGAGGCACCCAGATGCTGTATCCCAAGGAATTCGACGTGATCGTGGTTGGCGGCGGCCATGCCGGCACCGAGGCCGCGCTCGCGGCTGCTCGCATGGGCTGCGCCACGCTGCTGCTCACCCACAACATCGAGACGTTGGGGCAGATGAGCTGCAACCCCTCGATCGGCGGCATCGGCAAAGGGCACCTGGTCAAGGAGATCGATGCGCTGGGCGGCGCGATGGCTGGTGCCACCGACGAGGGCGGGATCCAGTTCCGCATCCTCAATTCGTCCAAGGGGCCGGCGGTGCGGGCCACTCGCGCGCAGGCCGATCGCATCCTGTACAAGGCGGCGATCCGCCGCCGGCTCGAGAACCAGCCCAACCTGTGGCTCTTTCAGCAGGCGGTCGACGACCTGATGGTCGAGGGCGACCGGGTGGTGGGGGCGGTCACGCAGGTCGGCCTGCGCTTCCGGGCCCGTGCGGTCGTCCTCACGGCGGGCACCTTCCTCGACGGCAAGATCCACGTCGGCCTGCAGAACTACACCGCTGGCCGAGCCGGTGACCCTGCGGCGGTGAGCCTGTCGGCGCGGCTCAAGGAGCTGAAGCTGCCGCAGGGCCGCCTGAAAACCGGGACGCCGCCACGCATCGATGGCCGCTCCATCGATTTCTCCAGGCTGACCGAACAACCCGGTGACGGTATGGACGGCCAAAGCCCCGTGCCGGTGTTCAGCTTCCTGGGGCGGCCTGAGCAGCATCCGCAGCAGCTGCCGTGCTGGATCACCCATACCAACGAGCGCACCCACGAGATCATCCGCAGCGGCTTCGACCGCAGCCCGATGTTCACCGGCGTGATCGAGGGGGTGGGGCCGCGCTACTGCCCCAGCATCGAAGACAAGATCAATCGCTTTGCCGACAAGACCTCGCACCAGATCTTTCTGGAGCCGGAAGGGCTGACGACCCATGAGTTCTACCCGAACGGGATCTCGACCTCGCTGCCGTTCGACATCCAGCTTGCGGCCGTGCATTCGATGCCCGGGCTGGAAAGCGCGCACATCCTGCGACCGGGCTATGCCATCGAGTACGACTATTTCGACCCACGCGAGCTGAGGGCCAGCTTCGAGACCCGGGCCATCGCCGGGCTGTTCTTTGCCGGGCAGATCAACGGGACGACGGGCTACGAAGAGGCTGCGGCTCAGGGCCTGTTTGCCGGCGTGAATGCCGCGCTGCAAGTGCAGGGGCGCGACCCTTGGCTGCCGGGCCGCGAGCAGGCGTACCTGGGCGTGCTGGTGGATGACCTCATCACGAAGGGCGTGACCGAGCCCTACCGGATGTTCACGAGCCGGGCCGAATTCAGGTTGCAGCTGCGAGAGGACAACGCCGACATGCGGCTCACCGAGGTGGGCCGGCACCTGGGCTTGGTCGATGACGAACGCTGGGCGGCATTCAACCGGAAACGCGATGCTGTTTCACGTGAAACGCAGCGGCTCAGGTCGACCTGGGTGCACCCTGGCATCCTCCCGGCGGCCGATGCCGAGCGGCTCATCGGCAAGGCGCTGGAGCGTGAATACGCACTGGTGGACCTGCTTCGCCGGCCGGGTGTGGACTTCGACGCAGTGGTCGCGGTGGCTGCGCTGGCCCGTCCGGACGTTGCTGTTTCACGTGAAACCTTGCGATCGGAACTGGGCGCGGCACTGGCCGATGCAGTGATCGAGCAACTCGAGATTGCGACCAAATACGCCGGCTACATCGACAAGCAGAACGACGAGGTCGAACGCGCAGCGACCTACGAACATCTGAAGCTGCCCCCCGAGCTCGACTACCACCAGGTCAAGGCCCTGAGCTTCGAAGTTCGCCAAAAGCTGAGCAAGCACCGGCCCGAAACGCTGGGCCAGGCGTCCCGCATCTCGGGCATCACGCCGGCGGCGATCTCCTTGCTGCTCATCCACCTGAAGAAGGGGCGCTTCAAGGGCTTCGAGCAGCGACCCGCTGCCAACGACGACACGCCGAAGACCGGCGCTGCGGCGTGAGCGGGCCAGTCGAACAGGGTGGGGAGCTTGCCGACGCGCTGCGTGCGGGCGCGGCCGCGCTGGGTCTGCCCCTGGCCGCAGCACAAACCGGGCAGCTGCTGGCGTACCTGTCGCTGATTGGCAAGTGGAACCGTGTCTACAACCTGACCGCGGTGCGAGATCCCGGCGAGATGCTGACCCAGCACCTGCTCGACAGCCTGGCGATCGTCGGGCCGCTGCAGCGCGAGTTGAAAGGGCGGCCGGCCTCAGTGCTGGACGTGGGCGCCGGCGCTGGGTTGCCCGGAGTCGCGTTGGCCATTGCCTGCGCCGACCTGCAGGTGAGCTGCGTCGATGCCGTTGCCAAGAAGGCGAGCTTCATCAAACAAGTGGCCGCCGAACTCGGCCTTCGCAATCTGCAGGGCGTCCATGCGCGTGTGGAAAGCCTGGCGCCCCAGACCTGGGACGTCATCACGTCGCGGGCGTTTGCATCGCTGGCGGACTTCGTGTCATTGACGCGCGGGTCGCTCGCGCCAGCCGGCGTGTGGCTCGCCATGAAGGGCAAGCAGCCGGACGCTGAAGTCGCCGCGCTGCCGGCGGACATTGAGGTGTTTCACGTGGAACATCTCAACGTTCCCGGCCTGCAAGCCGAGCGGTGCATCGTCTGGATGCGCCGCAAGACCTGAGGAGCATTGCATGCTGGGTATCACTGACTACGGATCTTTCTGTGCCGCCGTTCTGCTGTTCCTCGCGTTGCCTGGGCCGGGGACCTTCACGCTCCTCACTGCCACCGGCAAGGGTGGATTTCGCGCGGGCGCCGCAGCAACGTTCGGCGTGATCGCGGGTGACCAGGTGCTGTTGTGGCTGGCGGTGGCTGGCGTCGCTGCACTGCTCGCTGCCTACCCGGCGGTGTTCAAGGCCGTGCAGTATCTCGGCGCGGCATACCTGGCCTGGATCGGCCTCAGGCTCCTCGTTGCCAAGGAGGGCGGTGCTCCCGTAATCGACCTCAAGCCGGGGCGCTACTTCCGTCAGGCGGCGCTCATCACGCTGCTCAACCCGAAGGCCATCGTCTTCTACATGGCGTTCTTCCCGCTCTTCATCGACCCCGCCGCTCACCGCGGCGCCATCACATTCGGTGCGATGGCGGTCACCATCGCAGCCATCACGCTGGTGTACTGCCTGCTGCTGTGCGCCTTCGCGAACGCAATGGCCGCCAAGGTGCGGGCACACCGGCGCATCGCCCGGCTGCTCGAGCGGGCGGCCGGCGTGTTCCTCATCGGCTTCGGCATCAAGCTCGGCGCGCAATAGTCGCCGCGGCGCGTTCGATGTGGGCTGGTAGCAACCGAAGCCAGCCCCGCCTCAACGACAATACCGGGCTTCACGCCAGGTGCGTTCCATGCGCGCCCACCCTCCAGCACCACATCCATGGCCAAGATCTTCTGCATTGCCAACCAGAAAGGCGGCGTCGGCAAGACCACCACCACCGTCAACCTCGCGGCCGGCCTCGCGCAGATCGGCCAGCGGGTGCTGGTGGTCGATCTCGACCCGCAAGGCAATGCCACCATGGGCTCGGGCGTGGACAAGCGTGCGCTGCCTCTCACGGTGTACGACGTGCTGCTCGGGTCGGCCTCGGTCGCAGAAGCGCGCCGCCCCTCCGAAAAGGCCGGCTACGACGTGCTGGGCGCCAACCGCGAACTGGCCGGCGCCGAAGTTGAACTGGTCGAACTGGAGCAGCGCGACAAGCGGCTCAAGGCCGCCCTGGCCGCGGTCGACGCGTCCTATGACTTCGTCCTGATCGACTGCCCGCCGAGCCTGAGCCTGCTCACCCTCAACGGCCTGTGCAGCGCACACGGCGTGATCGTGCCGATGCAGTGCGAATACTTCGCGCTCGAGGGGCTGTCAGACCTCGTCAACACCATCAAGCAGGTGCACGCCAACCTCAATCGTGACCTGCAGATCATCGGGTTGCTGCGCGTGATGTACGACCCGCGCATCACGCTGCAGGCCCAGGTGAGCGACCAGCTCAAGGCGCATTTCGGCGACAAGGTGTTCAACACAGTGATTCCGCGCAATGTGCGCCTGGCCGAAGCGCCGAGCTACGGACTGCCCGGGGTGGTGTTCGATCCGGCCTCCAAAGGGGCGCAGGCCTTTGTGGACTTCGCCCGTGAGATGGTTGAGCGTATTCGTGGCATGTGAGCAGTCACATGCCTGCAATCGCTGATGAGGCTTTGATTTCGCGCATCGAGGACGCGGGCCTCAATGCCAGTGCGCCACCGCAGCAGCGTTGGCTGGACGGCTGGCTCGTCCGCCTCTCGCCGGGCAAGGCGAAGCGCGCGCGCTGTGTGAATGCGGTGGCCGCCGGCAGGCTGCCACTGGCCGACAAGCTCGCAAGATGCGAGGCCGCTTATGCACAGGCCGGCTTGCCTTTCTTCGTGCGCATCACGCCTTTCACTCAGCCTGCCGGCCTGGATGCCGAGCTTGAGCAGCAGGGCTGGGCTCGCATCGACGACACCCGGGTGATGGTGTTGCCGTCGCTCGGGCCAGCGGTCGACGGTCAGACGGCGGAGGCCGATTCGCCGCAGGGCTCTGAACTGAGGCAACTCGATGCCGGCGCTTTCGCCGAGGCGGTGGGCGAGCTGCGCGGCTCGCCGGCGTCGCAGCGGGTGGCGCATGCACAGCGGCTGATGACCTCGCCCGTGCCCTACACCGGCTGGGCGGTGCTGGTCGATGGCCACCTCGTGGCTTGCGGTCAGTTCGCCATCGAAGATGACCTCGTCGGCCTGTATGACGTGTTCACCGCGCCGGCACACCGCGGGCAAGGCTGGGCGTCGCGTTTGTGCCGCACCATGCTGCAACGCGCGCACGCGCTGGGCGCCCGTGCTGCCTACCTCCAGGTCGATGCGGCCAACGGCGCGGCCCGCGCGGTCTACCACCGGCTCGGTTTTGCCGACACCTACGCGTACCACTACCGTTGCCGGGATGCGTCAGCCACTTGAGGGGGCGCGGCGGCCGGCCGGGGCTCCCTAGAATCGCGCCACCTTCGTTCGATCCGTCACGGTCCTGGGAGGGCCTGCGTTTATGAACTTCTTGAACCGAGCCTGCAAATTCAGGGGCCTGGCTGCATTCATGGGTGCTTGCCTGCTGACGGCCTGCGGAGGCGGGGGCGGATCAGGCGGCGACGTCCTGCCTGCCGCCCAGCAGTGCTCACCCAACAACCCTTACCGAGGCGACGCGACACGGGCGATCACCAGCGGTTCGCTGTCCAGCGAGAAGGCATGGGTGCGTTCGTACATGAACAGCGCCTACCTCTGGTACGACGAGATGCCCAACGTCGACGCCAATGCAGCGCCATACAGCGTCGACACGCCCAGCGGCTTCTACGACTCCATCGACGGCTACTTCAACGCCCTGCGCACGCCGGTGCTCACCCCCAGCGGCCAATTCCGCGACCGCTTCAGCTTCACCTACCCCACCAGGGCCTGGAACGACCTGGCGGGCTCGGGCGTGGCGCTGGGCTACGGCATCGAATGGTCGATGCTGTCGCCCACGCCCCCGCGCAGCATCCGCATTGCCTACGTCGAGCCCGGCTCGATGGCGGCGAGCGCCGGCCTGCAGCGCGGCGACACGCTGGTGAGCGTGAACGGCGTGAGCGCCGACGACGGCACCTCCGCGGGTGTGGCCGTGCTGAACGCCGCGCTGTTCCCCAGCAGCGCCGGCACCTTCTCCTTCGTGTTCAGCCGCGCCGGCAGCGCGAACCTGACCCGCACGTTCACCGCGGCCGCGATCACCAAGACACCCGTGCTGGTCACGCAGGTGATCACCGCGGGCGATGGCCAGAAGGTCGGCTACATCGTCTTCAACGACCACATCGTGCCTGCCGAGCAGCAGCTGATCAATGCGGTCAATTCGCTGCGCTCGCAAGGCGTCAGCGACCTCGTGCTCGACCTGCGCTACAACGGCGGCGGCTACATCTTCATCGCCAGCGAGCTGGCGTACATGATCGCCGGCCAGAGCCGCACCCAAGGTCTGGTGTTCGAGAAATTCCAGTACAACAACAAGCGCAAGGCGGACAACGCGGCCCCCGGCACGCCGTTCTACAGCACGTCGTGCATCCTGAACGCCAACTTCCAGTGCACGAACCAGCAGCCCCTGCCGTCGCTGAACCTCACGAGGGTCTATGTGCTCACCAGCGGCGGCACCTGCTCGGCCAGCGAGTCCGTCATCAACGGCCTGCGCGGCATCGACGTGCAGGTGAACATCGTTGGCACCACCACCTGCGGCAAGCCGTATGGCTTCACGGCCGAGGACAACTGCGGCATCTCGTATTTCCCGATCGAGTTCAAGGGCGTCAATGCCAAGGGCTTCGGCGACTACGCCGACGGCTTTGCGGCCACCTGCACGGCGGGTGACGACCTTGGCCGACCGCTCGGCGACGTCAACGAGGCCAAGCTCGCGACGGCCTTGTACATGCGGGCCAACGGCAATGCCTGCCCGCCGGTGCCGCTGGGCCTGGGCAAGCAGGCGCAGGCCGCCTTCAAGCAGGGCCAGCCGGTGAGCGACGGCAACGTGCTGCGGGGGCCGCAGCGCGAAAGCCGCATCCACCTGCCGCTGCCGCGATAGAACCGGCCGTGAGCGGCGACGCTGTGCGCATCCTGCTGCTGCCGGGCTGGCTCGACTCCGGCCCGGGCCACTGGCAAAGCCGCTGGGAAGCGGCTTTCGGCGACCGGCGCGTGGTGCAGGACGACTGGCACTGGCCGCGACGCGGCGACTGGATGGCGCGGCTCGAGGAGGAGCTGCTGACCAGCGAGCAGCCGGCCCTGCTGGTGGCGCACAGCCTGGGGTGCCAGCTGGTGGCGGCCTGGGCCTCGCACAGCCGGCAGCTGCATCGGGTGAAGGCGGCCCTGCTGGTGGCACCGCCCGACGTGGAACGTGACGACACGCCGCCGCAATTGCACAACTGGCGCCCCATGCCCCGCCGGCGGCTGCCATTCCCGGCGCTGGCCGTGGTGAGCCAGGACGACCCGTTCTGCTCACCGGGCCGTGCCGCGGGGCTGGCGGCCGACTGGGGCGCCGAGCTGGTATCCATTGGCGCGCGCGGCCACATCAACGGCGACTCGGCGTTGGGCGACTGGCCGGAAGGCCGGGCGCTCCTGCAGGCCCTGGTCGAGCGCTGAGCTGCCGACGGCGTCGCGGGACGCGCGGTTTTGTCGGGGACAATCCGCCGCCATGGTCACGAAAAAACCCAAAGGTCTCGGTCTCGGCCTCGAGGCGCTGCTCGGTCCCAAGGTCCCCGACGCGCCGGCCGGCGGCGACGCCGCCCGCACGCCCACCACGCTGAGGCTCGATGCGCTGCAGCCCGGCAAGTACCAGCCGCGCACGCGCATGGACGAAGGCTCGCTGTACGAGCTGGCCGAGAGCATCAAGTCGCAGGGCGTGATGCAGCCCATCCTCGTGCGGCCGGTGGCCGCCGGGCGCTACGAGATCATCGCCGGCGAACGCCGCTCGCGCGCTGCCCGCCTGGCCGGGCTGGATGAGGTGCCGGTGCTCGTGAAGGAAGTGCCGGACGAAGCCGCCGCCGTGATGGCGCTGATCGAGAACATCCAGCGCGAGGACCTCAACCCGCTCGAGGAAGCACAAGGCCTCAAGCGCCTGACCGACGAGTTCGGCCTCACGCACGAGCAGGCCGCGCAGGCGGTGGGCCGTTCGCGCAGTGCGGCATCGAACCTGCTGCGCCTGCTCAACCTGGCCGAGCCGGTGCAGCACATGCTGATGGCCGGCGACCTCGACATGGGCCATGCGAGGGCGCTGCTGGCGCTCGACCGTGCCCATCAGATCACCAGTGCCAACGAGATCGCGGCGAAGAAGCTTTCGGTGCGTGAAGCCGAGAAGCTGGTGGCGCGCGCCGCCAAGGGCCGGCAGGCGCCGCTGATGCGCATCAAGGCCGACAAGCCGCGCGACCTGTTGCGCATCGAGGAAGAACTGGCCGACCTTCTGACTGCGCCGATCGAGATCCGCGTCAAGAAGCGCACCAAGCGCGGCGAGCAGGGAGAGGTGGCCATCGCCTTCGGCTCGCTCGACGAACTCAATGGCTTGATCGACAAGCTGCGCGGCCGCCAGGAATAGCGCCGCGCTTCTACCTGCGTCTCATCGGCGGTGCGCGGCTGAGCACCGCGCGTGCACGCGCGCCCGCTGCGCAAAATCTTGACGCAAAAAGGGTTAATCCCTAAAACAACTCCGCCAGAAAAAGGCGCAGCATGCATTCCATGGATGCGGCATCGAGTACGGATGCACGCGCCGGCGCCGTGCGGCAGCACGTGCGTTGACAACGTATGACCTGAGGAACTTGCGCGCGAAACAGGGTTCCCTTTGTTCGGCGGTAGCGCGATGCGCCGGAAAGGGGCATGCTCCTTGCAACGCATGCGAGAACAGGGCGGCAAAGGCAGCTCTTCTCCGCACTTGCAAGGCACGGATTTGAACGATCTTTGAGTCAGCCAGGTAGCGCATCACGTGGCCTGCCACGCGCAACACGTGCGACGCCGCCTCCGCAATAGCTCGGTAGAGGATTGGAGGTCAAACGATGGACGTGATCAGCAACTTCACTGCGCGATACGAACGCACCCGCGAAGAGGAGCTCTCGCTCGAGGAGTACCTCGACATCTGCAAGCGGGAGCCACTGGCCTATGCCACCGCAGCCGAGCGCATGCTCAAGGCCATCGGTGACCCGGAGCTGGTCGACACGCGCAACGATCCGCGCCTGTCACGCATCTTCGCCAACAAGGTCATCAAGCGTTACCCGGCCTTTGCCGAGTTCTACGGCATGGAAGACTCGATCGAGCAGGTCGTGTCGTACTTCCGCCATGCGGCCCAGGGCCTCGAGGAAAAGAAGCAGATCCTCTACCTGCTGGGCCCGGTGGGGGGCGGCAAGAGCTCGATCGCCGAGCGGCTGAAGCAGCTGATGCAGGAAGTGCCGTTCTATGCCCTCAAGGGTTCGCCGGTGAACGAGTCGCCGCTGGGCCTGTTCGACCCCGACGAGGACGGCGCCATCCTCGAGAAGGAATACAACATCCCGCGGCGCTACCTGAACCGCATCCTGAGCCCGTGGGCGGTGAAGCGCCTCGAAGAATTCGGCGGCGACATCCGCCGCTTCAAGGTGGTCAAGCGCCACCCCAGCGTGCTCAAGCAGATCGCCGTGGCCAAGACCGAGCCGGGCGACGAGAACAACCAGGACATCTCCTCGCTGGTCGGCAAGGTCGACATCCGCAAGCTCGAGACCTACGCGCAGGACGACCCCGATGCCTACAGCTATTCCGGTGGCCTGTGCCTGGCCAACCAGGGGCTGCTGGAGTTCGTCGAGATGTTCAAGGCGCCGATCAAGGTGCTGCACCCGCTGCTGACGGCGACCCAGGAAGGCAACTTCAAGGGCACCGAGGGCTTCGGCGCCATCCCCTTCGACGGCATCGTGCTGGCGCACAGCAACGAGAGCGAGTGGAAGGCCTTCCGCAACAACAAGAACAACGAAGCCTTCCTCGACCGCATCTACATCGTCAAGGTGCCGTACTGCCTGCGCGTCTCGGAAGAGATCCACATCTACGAGAAGCTCATCCGCGGCTCGTCGCTGGCCGAAGCCAAGTGCGCGCCCGGCACGCTCAAGATGATGTCGCAGTTCGCCATCCTCACCCGGCTGAAGGAGCCCGAGAACTCCTCGCTGTTTTCGAAGATGCTGGTGTACGACGGCGAGAACCTGAAGGACACCGACCCCAAGGCCAAGAGCTACCAGGAATACCGCGACTACGCCGGCGTGGACGAAGGCATGAGCGGCGTGTCCACGCGCTTCGCCTTCAAGATCCTGTCGAAGGTCTTCAACTTCGATTCTTCTGAAGTGGCCGCCAACCCTGTGCACCTGATGTACGTGCTCGAGCAGCAGATCGAGCGCGAGCAGTTCCCGCAGGAGACCGAGCAGAAGTACCTGGCCTTCATCAAGGAGCACCTGGCCACGCGGTATGCCGAGTTCATCGGCAAGGAGATCCAGACCGCCTACCTCGAGAGCTACAGCGAGTACGGCCAGAACATCTTCGACCGCTACGTCACGTATGCCGACTACTGGATCCAGGACCACGAGTACCGCGACACCGACACCGGCGAGGTGTTCGACCGCGCGGCGCTCAATGCCGAACTCGAGAAGATCGAGAAGCCGGCGGGCATTGCGAATCCGAAGGACTTCCGCAACGAGATCGTCAACTTCGTGCTGCGCGCGCGGGCCAACAACCAGGGCAAGAACCCGGTGTGGACCAGCTACGAGAAGCTGCGCACGGTGATCGAGAAGAAGATGTTCTCCAACACCGAGGAGCTGCTGCCGGTCATCAGCTTCAATGCGAAGGCGAGCGCCGACGAGGCCAAGAAGCACGAGGACTTCGTGACGCGCATGGTCGACAAGGGCTACACGCCCAAGCAGGTGCGCCTGCTTTGCGAGTGGTACCTGCGCGTGCGCAAGAGTTCTTGAATACGCACCAGGAGACGACGACGGCGACGGCACACATCAAGGCAGGGGCTTCCATGCTTCAGCAGATCATCGATCGCAGGCTGGCGGGCAAGAACAAGTCCATCGGCAACCGCGAGCGTTTCTTGCGCCGCTACCGGGAGCAGATCAAGGAAGCGGTGCGCAAGGCGGTCAGCCAGCGCGGCATCCGCGACATGGAGCAGGGCGAGAACATCCACATCCCCAAGCGTGATGTGTCCGAACCGGTGTTCGGCCATGGCCAGGGCGGCCAGCGCGAGATGGTGCACCCCGGCAACCGCGAATACGTCAAGGGCGACCGCATCGAGCGGCCGCAGGGCGGGCAGGGCGGTGGCGGCGGCTCGCAGGCCAGCGACAGCGGCGAGGGCGAGGACGACTTCGTCTTCCATCTCAGCAAGGAAGAGTTCATGCAGGTCTTCTTCGAAGACCTGGCCTTGCCCAACCTCGTGAAGACCTCGTTGGCCGAGGTGCCCGAGTACAAAAGCCACCGCGCGGGCTTCACCAGCGACGGCACCCCCAACAACCTGCATGTGGTGCGCTCGATGCGGGGCGCCATCGGCCGCCGCATCGCCATCGGCGCCGACTGGCGCCGCGAGTTGCGCGAGCTGCAGGCGCGTCTCGAAGAACTGCTGCGGACCGCGCTGCCGGGTGATCCCGTCACCACGGCCGAGATCAAGGCCACCGAGGAGCGCATCGCCTTCCTGCGCGGGCGGGTCGAGCGCATCCCGTACCTCGACCCGATCGACCTGCGCTTTCGCAGCCGCGTCAAGGTGCCGGTACCCACCACCAAGGCGGTGATGTTCTGCCTGATGGACGTGTCGGGCTCGATGGACGAGCAGCGCAAGGACCTCGCCAAGCGCTTCTTCATCCTGCTGTACCTGTTCCTGACCCGGCACTACGACCACATCGAGCTGGTGTTCATCCGCCACCACACGCAGGCACAGGAAGTCGACGAGGAGAACTTCTTCCACGCCACCGAAACCGGCGGCACGGTCGTGTCGAGTGCGCTGGTAATGATGCACGACATCATCAAGCAGCGATTCCCGACGAGTGAATGGAACATCTACGGCGCGCAGGCCAGCGACGGCGACAACTGGCACCACGACAGCGGCCGCTGCCGCGAGATCGTGAGTGAACAGCTGCTGCCGCTGTGCCGCTACTTCGCCTACGTGCAGGTGGCCGAGCCCGAGCAGAACCTCTGGGAGGAATACCAGCAGATTGCCGAGATCTATCCGCACTTCGCCATGCGCAAGGTGCTGGAGCCCTCGCACATCTACCCGGTGTTCCGCGAGCTGTTCAAGAAGGAGGGGGTGGACGCATGAAGCGACGCTCGACCGATACCGCACCCGTCGTGGACAACCCGACCCCCGACCTGTTCACCGGCAGCGAACTGCCGCCGCCGCAACCTCCGGTGAAGCTCTCCACCCAGGTGGTGCGCCGGCCGCGGGCCGAGAAAACGCTGCCTGATCGTTCGGACTGGTCGTTCGAGCTGATCGAGGAGTACCACGCCGCGATCCGCAGCACGGCCCAGAGCTATGGGCTCGACACCTACCCGAACCAGCTCGAGATCATCACTTCCGAGCAGATGATGGATGCCTACGCCAGCGTGGGCATGCCGGTGAACTACCGGCACTGGAGCTATGGCAAGGAATTCATCTCGACCGAGAAGAACTACAAGCGCGGCCACATGGGCCTGGCCTACGAGATCGTCATCAACTCCAACCCCTGCATCAGCTACCTGATGGAGGAGAACACCACCGCCATGCAGGCGCTGGTGATTGCGCATGCGGCCTACGGGCACAACAGCTTCTTCAAGGGCAACTACCTGTTCCGCATGTGGACGGATGCCTCGTCCATCATCGACTACCTGGTCTACGCCAAGAAGTACGTGGCCGAATGCGAAGAGCGCCACGGCATCCAGGCGGTGGAAGAGACGCTGGACTCCTGCCATGCGCTGATGAACCACGGCGTCGACCGCTATCGCCGGCCGCAGAAGCTTTCGCTGGCGCAGGAACAGGCCCGCCGCGAAGACCGCGAGGCTTATGCGCAGCGGCAGATCAACGACCTGTGGCGCACGCTGCCCAAGAAGGCCGGCAAGTCGCACGGCGAAGACACCGCACGCCGTTTCCCCGAGGAGCCGCAGGAGAACCTGCTGTACTTCATCGAGAAGAACGCGCCGCTGCTGGAGCCCTGGCAGCGCGAGATCGTGCGCATCGTGCGCAAGGTCGCGCAGTACTTCTACCCGCAGCGCCAGACCCAGGTCATGAACGAAGGTTGGGCCACCTTCTGGCACTACACGCTGCTCAACACCATGTACGAAGACGGCCTGCTGGCCGACGGGATGATGATCGAGTGGCTGTCGTCGCATACGAACGTGGTGTTCCAGCCGCCGGTGGGGCACCGCGCGTACAGCGGCATCAACCCGTACGCGCTCGGCTTTGCGATGTACACCGACCTCAAGCGCATCTGCCAGAACCCCGACGAGGAAGACCGCGCGTGGTTCCCGGACATCGCCGGCAGCGACTGGCTGAAGACGCTCGACTACGCGATGCGCAACTTCAAGGACGAGAGCTTCGTCGGTCAGTTCCTCAGCCCGCGGCTGATGCGAGAGTTCCGCTTGTTCGCGATCAAGGATGACAGCCAGGACCCCGAGCTCGAGGTGAGCGCCATCCACGACGACATCGGCTATCGCCATCTGCGCGAGGCGCTGGCCAAGCAGTACGACCTGGGTTCGCGCGAGCCCAACGTCCAGGTATGGAGCGTCAACCTGCGCGGCGACCGCTCGCTCACGCTGCGGCACACGCAGCACAACGCGCGCCCCCTGAACGACGACGCGCAGGAAGTCCTGAAGCACGTCGCCCGGCTGTGGGGCTTCCCCGTGCACCTCGACAGCGTCGACAGCCACGGCGAGACCAAGCGCCGCTGGACGGTGTCACCCCCCCCGGCTCACTGACGCGCAAGCGCCCGCAAGCGGAGACGCAGGCGAGCGCTCCAGGACCCACACGTCGGCCGGCGGGAGGTTGCGCCACACCCGCCGGCGCCGTTGCCAGCGCAGCGGGCTGCCGCCCGGCAGAGAAAACGGCGCCCTGGGCTGGTAGGTGTACTGCACCAGGCGGCGCGCGGGGTGTGCCCCCACGAAGGCGCACAACGCGTCGATCGTCACGGCGCGCAGCGGTGCGGGCAGCGAGCGCAGCGGCAGCGACGACACGACCACGGTTTCGCCGGGCAGCCGGGGCGCTTCATGCCACAGGATGTGGTGCGCCGCGCCGCAGCGCACCTCCACGCCGTCCCAGCGGCCCTGCAGGGCGTCGGCCAGCGTCGGTTGCAGCTCCACCGCCAGCATCGGCATGCAGGGGTGGTGTTCGCGCAAGGCTGCCGTGATGGCGCCGGTGCCGGCACCCAGCTCGATCATGCAGCGCGCCCGGCCCGCCTCTTCGGCCATGGCGTCGGCCAGCCGGCGCGACGACGGCGCGAGCGCGCCCATGTGCGCGGGACGACCCAGGGCGAGCATCAGGAAGGCGGCGCTTTTCACGGACACCGGTGTATCGCGCTTCCAATACCCGAGCGGTGACCGGTCGAAACGCGTGTTGCCGCGAATTGATCGGCGTGCCGAGCGGCCTATTTCGACGCAGCGGGAGGCGCATCCGCCATGTCGCTCACCGCGGCGAGTCGTGGCAACAGCTGGTTCCACGCGTCGACCAGCGCGGCGGCCACAGGCTTGGCCTGCGGCGTGTCGAGCCAGCCGCCTTCGATGGCCAGCAGCCCTCCGCCCAGGATGATGCTGCCCACCCCGGACGATTCGCTGGTGCCGCGCCCGAACGACGCCGCCAGCACCTCGCTCGTGCGCACGTCCACCACCGTCATCACGACCAGCGCTTCGCGCGTGCGGGTTTCGACTGCCACGCCGCCCAACACGTTGTTCAGCAGCGCACCCACGCCGCCGCGCTGCCCGCCGGTCTGCTCGAGGAACACGATCTCGGCACGCATCAGCAGGTCGGCAGCCGTCATGGCCGCCACCTGTGCGGCGTGCAGCTCACCCTGTTGTTCGCGCAGCTTCATTTCCCGCTCGAGCATCGCGAAGGCCGGGCCCCGGTCGACCACCACGAAGCAGCGGGTTTGCAGCAGCAGCTGGCGCACGAGCGGCGCCATCGAGCGCGGCAGCCCCGCTGATATGAGTGCCTGCGCATTGGTGTCCGACTCGGTGATGGCCACGGCCCCGAGGCTGTTGCGGCAGCGTGCCAGCTGCGTTTCGGAGCCGCTGGAGATGAGCACCTCGGTCTTGCCGCCGGTGCGGGTCTGCTCGCTGGCGCAGCCGCTGACGAGCAGCGCTGCTGCAAGCGGGGCAGCCAGGGCACTGGCCAGGCGTGTGAGGGGCCGGCGGGCCGGACGAAGGCGAAGGCTGGATGGCATGTCGGCGAGGGAGGCCGTGCGCGGCGGTGCCAAAAACGTGAAGGGTAGTATCGGCCCGACCGCCGGTGGCGCGGCTTTACCTCCGGTCACAGAGCGGAGGGTCAGAGCGTGAAGATCTTTCCGGGATTCATGATGTTCTTCGGGTCCAGCGCCTGCTTCACGCTGCGCATCAGCGCCACAGTGCCGGCACCGGCCTCGTCGAGCAGGAAGCCCATCTTGTGCAGCCCGATGCCGTGCTCCCCGGTGCAGGTGCCTTCCAATGCCAGCGCACGCGCCACCAGCTCGCGGTTCAGCTTCTCGGCCAGCTCGTGTTCGGCCGGCTGGTGGGGGTCGATCAGGTAGCCCACGTGGAAGTTGCCGTCGCCCACATGGCCGACGATGAAGTAGGGCAGGCCCGCCGCATCGGCGTCCGCGACGGTCGCGCTCACGCATTCGGCCAGCCGCGAGATCGGCACGCAGGTGTCGGTGGTGATGCAGCGGCAGCCAGGGCGCATCTGCAGGGCCGACAGGTAGGCGTGGTGCCGGGCGGTCCATAGGCGCGTGCGTTCTTCCGGCGTGGTGGCCCACTCGAACTGCTGGCCGCCGAATTCGGCCGCGATCTCCTGCACCAGCTCGGCCTGTTCCTTCACACCGGCCTCGCTGCCGTGGAATTCCATCAGCAGCATCGGCGCCTCGCGCAGCGCCAGCTTGTCGTGCTTGTTGACCGCACGCACCGCATTCGCGTCGAGCAGTTCGCAGCGGGCGATGGGGACGCCCAGCTGGATGATCTGGATGGTGGTGCGCACGGCTGCTTCCACATCCGGGAACGAGCACACCGCGGCCGACACGGCTTCCGGCAGCGGATACAGCCGCAGCGTGATCTCGGTCATCACGCCCAGGGTGCCTTCGCTGCCGACGAACAGCCGCGTGAGGTCGTAGCCGGCGCTCGACTTGCGGGCGCGCGTGCCGGTACGCACGACGTCGCCGCCCGCCGTGACCACGGTGAGCCCCAGCACGTTCTCGCGCATCGTGCCGTAGCGCACGGCGTTCGTGCCGCTGGCGCGCGTGGCGCTCATGCCGCCGATCGACGCATCGGCGCCCGGGTCGATGGGGAAGAACAAGCCTTCATGCTTGAGTTCGTCGTTGAGCTGCTTGCGCGTCACGCCGGCCTGCACGGTGACGGTGAGGTCTTCGGCGTTCACCCTCAGCACGCGGTTCATGCGGCTGAGGTCGATGCTCACGCCGCCTTGCACCGCGAGCAGGTGGCCTTCGAGCGACGAGCCGGCGCCGAACGGAATGACCGGCACCGCATGCTCGTGCGCCAGGCTCACCACGAAGGCCACGTCGTCGTTGCTCTCGCAGTACACCACCGCCTCGGGCGGCGGCACGTCGAAGGGCGACTCGTCGCGGCCGTGCTGCTCGCGCACCGCCTGCGCCGTCGAGCAGCGCTCGGCGAAGCGCTCCTTCAATGCAGCCAGCATGACCGCGGGCACCGGGCGGGGCTCGACGCGGAAGGGCAGTTCGGTGATCGCATTCATGAAACGGCTCCTGCGGTGAGGCATTGCGAAGGCAGTGCAAGAATTCTAGGCACTCGGCCTCACGGAAACCTTGACATGTCCAACAGACTTTCTCAGATCGCCACACGCACCGGCGACGACGGCACCACCGGCCTGGGCGACGGCACCCGCGTGTCGAAGGATCACCTGCGCGTCCAGGCCATGGGCGACGTCGACGAGCTCAACTCGCACATTGGCGTGCTGCTCGCCGAACCGCTGCCGCCGGACGTGCGCGAACTGCTGGTCACGATCCAGCATGAGCTGTTCAACCTGGGCGGCGAGCTGTCCATTCCCGGCTACGAGCTCCTCAAGGCCGATGCGGTGGCCCGGCTGGACGCGGCGCTGGCGCACTACAACGGCTCGCTGCCGAGGCTGAAGGAGTTCATCCTGCCGGCAGGCACGCGCAGCGCCGCCATCGCGCACGTGGGCCGCACCGTGGCGCGCCGGGCCGAACGCGCGGTGGTGGCGCTGGCCGCGGGCGAGGCGGTGCGCGCGGAGCCGCGCCAGTACCTCAATCGCCTGTCGGACCTGCTGTTCGTGCTGGCCCGCGTGCTCAACCGTGCCAATCTCGACGGGCTGGGCGGCGACGACGTGTACTGGCACAGCGAGCGGCTGGCGCGCGACGGCGCCTGAGGCACAAAGCAAAAAAGGCCCGGGGACGCCCGTCCCGGGCCTTCGGCGCATGAGGGGGCGCCGGCTTACTTGTCGCCGTAGCCGATGGCGAATTCGCTCACCGACAGGTTGCCGTCCTTGTCGCCGTCGAGTTCGCCGAACTTCGCGGCGATGGCGGGCATGCGGGCCGCCTCTTCCTGGGTGAGCCGTCCGTCCTTGTTGCTGTCGGCGCGCTGGAAGGCCGCCTGCGCGGGCGAGGCCTGCTTGGACGCCGGCTTCTGCTCGGCCGGTGACGTGGTCGTGGGCTGCGAGGTCTGAGCTTGCGCCACGAGTGCAAAGCTCGCGGCGCTGACCAACAGCACGCGGCGGGCGTTGACGAGCACGTTGGAGCGAGTCATGGATGTTCTCCGGAGGAGTTGCAAGAGGCGCCATTGCAACCGCCCCGGGGAGGGCGGACCAGCGCTTTTGCCGCAGGTTGCCTGGGTTACAGGCCGCCCGAGTTGACTTACCGGGCTTTGCAGCCGCTCACCCTCAGAAGGTCAACGCCAGCGCCACGAGGTCCACCCGCACCGCGGGCTTGGCCAGCGCGGCGCTGGCGGCGCGCGCAAAGGCCTGTGCCCAGGCCGCATCGCCGTCGAAGCGGCTGCGGCCCACGGTCTGCGCCAGGGCCAGAACCTTGTCGGCGATGAGCACCTTGCCGCTCGCGCGCAGCGGTTCGCAGTCCTCGTGCACGAACTGCTCGTCGAGCCAGGCCCGGGCTTCGTCGGCCGCCATGGCGGGACCGTCGAGGTACAGCGTCACGTCGTCGGATGGGCCGAAATGAACCACCACGGTGCTGCGCATGCCGATCTCCTGGTCGAGAGCCCGTAGTGTGCGTCAGCGGCGGCGCTGCTTGACCGCCTGGCTGAGCACGTCGAGTACCTGCAGCGAGTCGTCCCAGGCGATGCAGGCGTCGGTGATGCTCTTGCCGTATTCGAGCTGCGACGCATCGTCCTTGCCCGGGGTGAACTTCTGCGCGCCGCCCTTCAGGTGGCTTTCGACCATCACACCGAAGATGCTGCGGCTGCCCGAGGCGACTTGCCCGGCGATGTCCTTGGCCACGTCGATCTGGCGCTCGTGCTGCTTGGAGCTGTTGGCATGGCTGCAGTCCACCATCAGGTTGCACGGCAGCTTGGCGGCTTCGAGGTCGGCACAGGCTGCGGCCACGTGCTCGGCGCTGTAGTTGGGCATCTTGCCGCCGCGCAGGATCACGTGGCAGTCCTTGTTGCCCTTGGTCTCGACGATGGCGACCTGGCCGTTCTTGTGCACCGACAGGAAGTGGTGCGCGCGGGCCGCGGCCTGGATCGCGTCGGTGGCGATCTTGATGTTGCCGTCGGTGCCGTTCTTGAAGCCGATCGGCGCCGAGATGCCCGAGGCCAGCTCGCGGTGCACCTGGCTTTCGGTGGTGCGCGCACCGATGGCACCCCACGAGATGAGGTCGCCGATGTATTGCGGCGAGATCACGTCGAGGAACTCGCTGCCGGCCGGCATGCCCTGGCGGTTGATCTCCAGCAGCAGCTGGCGCGCGATGCGCAGGCCTTCGTCGATGCGGAAGCTCTCGTCCAGGTAAGGGTCGTTGATGAGGCCCTTCCAGCCCACCGTGGTGCGCGGCTTCTCGAAGTACACCCGCATCACGATCTCCAGCGTGTCGGCGTACTTCTCGCGCTGGGTCTTCAGGCGCTGCGCGTACTCGAGCGCGGCCGAGGGGTCATGGATCGAGCACGGGCCGATGATCACCAGCAGCCGGTCGTCCTTGCCCTGCATGATGCGGCGGATGTTGTGGCGGGTCTCGGCCACCAGTGTTTCCACCGGCGTGCCGCGAATCGGGAAGAAGCGGATCAGGTGCTCCGGCGGCGGCAGCGGCGTCACGTCCTTGATCCTTTCGTCGTCGGTCTGCGAGGTTTTCTCTCCGTGCGCATACCAACCCTCGGTGGCAGTGGCGGACTTGGCATTCATGACGGCGGGCTCCTTCGTGTGGTGGGCTTGGTGTTGTGTGGGGCAGCGCAGGGGCGAAAAAAAACCGCCGGGGGGACCCGGCGGTTTTTGAGGTTCGGTTTGCGCTACTTGCTTTGCTTAGGCGCTTGCCTCTCCTCCGCCGGGGCGGTGCGAGAACCAAAAGTACGCAAAGTAAAAGCTGGAAGCGCGAAGCATGGGCGCGAATGTAGCACGGCGCTTGTGCACCGCGTCAAGCAGTTTTTGCCGGTTTGAGGCGCGTCAAGCGGTGCCGCCGACGGTGAGCCCGTCGATGCGCAGCGTGGGCTGGCCCACCCCCACCGGCACGCTCTGGCCCTCCTTGCCGCAGGTGCCCACGCCGGTGTCGAGCTGCATGTCGTTGCCGATCATCTTCACCCGCGTCAGCGCGTCGGGCCCATTGCCGATGATGGTGGCGCCCTTGACCGGGTACTGGACCTTGCCGTTCTCGACCCAGAACGCCTCGCTGGCCGAGAACACGAACTTGCCGCTGGTGATGTCGACCTGCCCGCCGCCGAAGTTGGTGGCATACAGCCCGCGCTTGAGGCTGGCGACGATCTCGTCGCGCGACTTGTCACCGCCCAGCATGTAGGTGTTGGTCATGCGCGGCATCGGCACGTGCGCATAGCTTTCGCGGCGGCCGTTGCCGGTGGGCTTGACCTTCATGAGCCGGGCGTTCATGGCGTCCTGGATGTAGCCGCGCAGGATGCCGTCCTCGATCAGCACGTTGCGCTGCGAGGCATTGCCTTCGTCGTCGACGTTGAGCGAACCGCGCCGATCGGGGATGGTGCCGTCGTCGAGCACGGTCACGCCCTTGGCCGCCACACGCTGGCCGATGCGGCCCGAGAACGCGCTCGAGCCCTTGCGGTTGAAGTCGCCTTCGAGCCCGTGGCCGATGGCCTCGTGCAGCAGGATGCCCGGCCAGCCGGGGCCCAGCACCACGTCCATCTCGCCGGCCGGGGCCGGACGGCTCTCGAGGTTGGTGAGCGCCGCGTTCACCGCCTGCTCCACATAGCCCACGATCACGTCGTCGTGGAAGTAGCCCAGGCCGAATCGGCCGCCGCCGCCGCCCGAACCCACTTCGCGGCGGCCGTTCTGCTCGGCGATCACGGTGACGCTCAGGCGCACCAGCGGCCGCACGTCGGCAGCCAGCGTGCCGTCGGCGCGCGCCACCATCACCACGTCGTATTCGCTGGCCAGGCCCGCCATCACCTGCACGATGCGCGGGTCGCGCTTGCGCGCGAGCCGCTCCACCCTTTCGAGCAGCGCGACCTTCTGGGTGCTGTCGAGCGTGGCGATCGGGTCCATGGGGGCGTACAGCACGCGGCTGCCTGCGACCGTGGGCGCGCCGCCCACCTTCACCCGCCTGCTCGCGCCGGCGGCAGCGATGCTGCGCACCGTGCGGGCCGCATCGAGCAGCGAGGCTTCGGAGATGTCGTCGCTGTAGGCGAAGGCCGTCTTCTCGCCGGCCACCGCACGCACGCCCACGCCCTGGTCGATGCCGAAGCTGCCGCTCTTGACGATGCCTTCTTCCAGGCTCCAGCCTTCGCTGCGGGTGTACTGGAAGTACAGGTCCGCGTCGTCGATGCGATGTTCGCCGATCACCGCCAGCGCCTGCGCCAGCTTGGTCTCGTCGAGGCCGAAGGGTTCAAGCAGCAGCGACCTGGCGGTGGCCAGTCGCTCGAGGGTGGGTTCGCGCGAAATCATGCGGGCCATTCTAGGCATCCGGGGCACGCCATGCCACAGCGGCGCTCAGTCTTCCTGCTTGAGCTGCAGCGCCCGCTGGTACAGCGCATTGCGAGCCACGCCGCTCGCTTCGGCCGCCAGCGCCACGGCCTGCTTGAGCGGCAGCTCGGCCAGCAGCACCTTGAGCAGCCGCTCGGCCTCAGGCGGCAGCGTGTCGTGGCTCTCGGCGGCATTGGGCAGCGCGTGCAGCACCAGCACGAACTCCCCGCGTGTCCGGTTGGCGTCTTCGGCCAGCCAGCCGGGCAGGTCGGCCGCCTCCCGCGTGTGGATGCTCTCAAACTGCTTGGTGAGTTCACGGCACACCGTGACCCGCCGTGCCGGGCAGGCGTCGGCCAGCGCGCGCGCCAGCGCCTCGATGCGATGCGGCGCCTCGAACAGCACCGCGGTGCCGGGCTCGTTGGCCAGCTGCGCCAGGGCGGTGGCACGCTCCCCGCCCTTGGGCGGCAGGAAGCCGATGAAGCGAAAGCCGTTGCCGGCCACGTCGCCGGCGGCGCTCAGGGCGGTGACCACGCTGCTGGCGCCGGGCAGCGGCAGCACGCGCAGGCCCGCGGCATGCACGGCCGCCACCAGCCGCGCGCCGGGGTCGCTCACCGCCGGCGTTCCGGCGTCGCTGGCATAGGCCACCCGCTCACCGCGGCGCAGGCGCTCGAGGACCCCGGCGGCTGCACCGGCCTCGTTGTGCTCGTGCACGGCCAGCAGCGGCTTGTGGTCGAGCCCGAGGTAGCGCAGCAGCCCCGCGGTCACGCGGGTGTCTTCACAGGCCACAGCATCGCACAGCGCCAGCGCATGGACGGCACGCAGGCTCATGTCGGCCAGGTTGCCGATCGGCGTGGCGACGACATACAGCGCCCCTTTGGGATACTGCTGCGCGCCCGCGGCTGCGGCCGCGGCGCTCAATAGGGAGGAGGCTTCAGGAGTGGTCACGACCAAGGCGAGCGGTGACGAGGGCGAGAGCCGGGCCCTGGCGCATCTGCAGCGCACGGGGCTCAAGCTGGTGGAGCGCAATTATCGGGTGGCCGCCGGCCCCCGCTCGCGCGGGGCCGAAGTGGACCTGATCATGCGCGACCGCGACGGCACGCTGGTGTTCGTCGAAGTGCGCCGGCGTGCCGGCGGCGGCCACGGCAGCGCTGCAGAAACCATTTCGGCTGCCAAGCGCCAGCGCATCGTCTTTGCCGCGCAGAACTATCTGCAGAGGCTGGCAACGCCGCCCCCTTGCCGATTCGACGTGGTGGCCATTGACGGCGACCGCATCGAATGGCTGCCGGCCGCCTTCGACGCACTTTGAAAATCCTGCAAAACCGCGGAACCTCCCGGCGGCGAGGGCCCACCAATCGACTGACTTATCATCCCCTCCCATGTTGGAACAACGCATACAGCAGCACTTCTTCGACAGTGCCGACGTCAAGTACAAGGCCGCGGAGGTGCTGACGCGGCCGGTGGCCGACGCAGCCAGTGCCTTGCTGGGCTGCATCACCGCGGGCGGCAAGGTGCTCGCCTGCGGCAATGGCGGCTCCGCCGGCGATGCCCAGCACTTCGCGGCCGAGTTCGTCGGCCGCTTCGAGCGTGAGCGTCCGGGCCTTGCGGCCATCGCCCTCACGACCGACAGCTCCATCCTCACCGCGGTCGCCAACGACTACGACTTCAACCAGATCTTCTCGAAGCAGGTTCAGGCGCTGGGCAACCCCGGCGACGTGCTGATCGCCATCACCACGAGCGGCAACTCGCCCAACGTGCTGGCCGCGGTGGAAGCCGCGCACGAGAAAGACATGACGGTGATCGCGCTCACCGGCAAGGGCGGCGGCAAGCTGCGCGAGCGCCTCACCGAGACCGACGTGCACATCTGCGTGCCGGCCGATCGCACGGCGCGCATCCAGGAAGTCCACCTGCTGGTCGTGCACTGCCTGTGCGACGCGGTGGATGCTCAGCTGCTGGGCGAAACCGACAACGGATGACCATGACGAACTCGAAAGCGAAACTGCGTTCACTGGTGCTCACGCTGCTGGCGGCCGGCACGCTGGGCGGTGTGTTGAGCGGCTGCGCGCCGCTGCTGATCGGCGGGGCCGCCGTGGGCGGCGCACTGTTGGCCACCGACCGGCGGACGTCCGGCACCCAGATCGAAGACCAGGCCATCGAGCTGAAGGCGTCCAACCGCGTGAAAGACGTGCTGGGTGAAAAAGGGCACGTCAACGTGACGAGCTACAACCGCATGCTGCTCATCACCGGCGAGGTGCCCTCCGAGCCCGATCGCGTGGCGGTGGAGCAGAGCCTGTCCCGCATCGAGAACGTGCGCGGCACCTTCAACGAGCTGGTGGTCGGCCCCAACAGCAGCATCGGCTCGCGTTCGAACGACCTGCTGATCGAAAGCAAGGTCAAGGCCACCTTCGTGGATGCCAAGGACATCATGGCCAACGCCTACAAGGTGGTGGCCGAGCGCGGCACGGTGTTCCTGATGGGCCGCGTCACCGAACGCGAGGCCAACCGCGGCGCCGAGCTGGCGCGCAGCATTGCCGGCGTCAGCAAGGTGGTGAAGGTGTTCGAGATCCTCAGCGAGGAAGAACTCGCCGCACTCGGCCGCAAGGAGCACGTGGCGCCCAAGCCCGTGGCTCCCGCGGCCTCCGCGGCTCAGTAAGGCCGGGGGGCTATTTCAGCCGGCGGACGAGGCTGGAGGTGTCCTGGCGTCCGCCGCCTTCGGCCTGCAGGTCGGCATAGAACTGGTCGACCAGCGCCGTGACCGGCAGCCGCGAGCCGTTGCGGCGCGCTTCCTCGAGGCACAGGCCGAGGTCCTTGCGCATCCAGTCGACGGCGAAGCCGAAGTCGAACTTGTCGTCCACCATCGTCGGCCCGCGGTTGTCCATCTGCCAGCTCTGCGCGGCGCCCTTGCCGATGACGCCCAGCACCGCCTTCATGTCCAGCCCGGCCTTCTGACCGAAGGCAATGGCTTCGGCCAGCCCTTGCACCAGGCCCGCGATGCAGATCTGGTTGACCATCTTGGTCAGCTGCCCGGCGCCGCTGTCGCCCAGCAGCGTGACAGCCTTGGCGAAGGCCATGGCCACGGGCTGCACCTGGGCAAACGGCGCCGCATCGCCTCCGCACATCACCGTGAGCACGCCGTTGATGGCGCCGAGGTTGCCGCCGGACACTGGCGCGTCGATGAACTGCAGTCCCCGTCCCTTGGCCTCGGCTGCCAGTTCGCGGGCCACCTCCGCCGAAGCGGTGGTGTGGTCCACGAAGACCGCGCCGGGCTTCATGCCGGCGAACGCGCCGTTGCCGCCCATCACCACCGAACGCAGGTCGTCGTCGTTGCCCACGCAGCAGAACACGATGTCGGCGCCGTGTGCGGCTTCTCGCGGGCTGGCGGCGCTCTTGCCGCCGAACTCTCGGGCCCACGCCTCGGCCTTGGCAGCCGTGCGGTTGTAGACCGTGACCTCATGACCGGCACGTGCCAGGTGGCCGGCCATCGGGTAGCCCATCACCCCCAGGCCCAGGAAAGCGACGGTCTGCGATGCGATGGGCTCATAGCTCTTGGTGTTCATCAAGCGTCCTTGGGTCGTCGGAAGTGAGACGGCCCCAGTGCTGCGCACATGGGGCCGGATCAAGGTGGGCGCCGCAGATCCGGCTTTGCCGGTCTGCCAGCGCCGCCCCCTCGAGGGGGTGCGCCGCAGGCGCTACGGGGGTGTTCAAACAATCGTCAAGTGCTCGGTGCCGGCGGCGAGGTCGGAGTTGCGTGCGCGCTGGCTGTTGAGCTTGATCTGCAGGCGCAGGTCGTTCACCGAGTCGGCGTTGCGCAGGGCATCTTCGTAGGTGACGAACTGGCCCTCGTAGAGGTCGAACAGGCTCTGGTCGAAGGTCTGCATGCCGAGTTCGCGGCTGCGCTTCATCAGCTCCTTGATCTCGGACACCTCGCCCTTGAAGATCAGCTCGGAGATGAGCGGCGTGTTGAGCAGGATCTCCACCGCCGCGACGCGGCCCTTGCCTTCCTGGCGCGGCAGGAGGCGCTGCGAGATGAGCGACTTCAGGTTGAGCGACAGGTCCATCAGCAGCTGGGCGCGCCGCTCTTCGGGGAAGAAGTTGATGATGCGGTCGAGCGCCTGGTTGGCGCTGTTGGCGTGCAGCGTGGCCAGGCACAGGTGGCCGGTCTCGGCAAACGCCACTGCGTGCTCCATCGTCTCGCGGTCGCGGACCTCACCCATCAGGATGACGTCGGGCGCCTGGCGCAGCGTGTTCTTCAGCGCGTTGAACCAACCGTCGGTGTCCAGCCCCACCTCGCGTTGCGTGACGATGCAGTTCTTGTGCGGATGCACGAACTCCACCGGGTCCTCGATCGTGATGATGTGGCCGTAGGAGTTTTCGTTGCGGTAGTCGACCATCGCCGCCAGCGAGGTGGACTTGCCCGAGCCGGTGGCGCCGACGAAGATGACCAGCCCGCGCTTGGTCATGGCCACGTCCTTCAGCACGCCGGGCAGGCCCAGCGAGTCGATGGTGGGCAGCTGCTGCGGAATGGTCCGCAGCACCATGCCCACGTGGCCCTGCTGGATGAACGCGTTGACGCGGAAGCGGCCGGTGCCTTGCGGGGCGATCGCGAAGTTGCACTCCTTGGTGCGCTCGAACTCGGCCGCCTGCTTGTCGTTCATGATCGAACGGGCCAGCGCGATGGTGTGCTGGCCGGTCAGCGGCTGCGGCGAGACCTTGGTGACCTTGCCGTCGACCTTGATGGCCGGCGGAAAGTCGGCCGTGAGGAAAAGATCCGAGCCGCCGCGGGCCATCATCAGCCGCAGCAGGTCATTGATGAACTTTGATGCCTGGTCGCGTTCCATAGTGAGCCATTCCCCCGAGGCACCCGGCACCCTGGTGCGTTCGTTACTCCGTCAAACAGTCAAGCGTCAAGCGCGTGAAAGCAAGGCTGAAAGCCGCGCGCTCACCTGACGCAGCCGCAGCGAAAGCCGCCGCGACAGCGAAGCGAGCAGTGCCAGTCCCAGGCGCGGCTCGAACATGATCATCTCATCAAGCCGTTGTGCGTCGACCACAGCGAGGATACAAGGCGTAAGCGTCGTGCATGCCGAAAACCGCGCGCCTGCGTCGAGCAACGACATCTCGCCCAGCATGTCGCCGGAGCGAGCCTCGGCGAGCCGTGCGCGGTCGCCCCAGGGCTGCACGCGGTCCACGGCCAGCGTGCCGTCGAGCACGATGAGCATGTAGTCTCCCTGCTCGTCCTGGCCGATCACCTCGTGGTTGGCGGCCACGGTCACGAACTCGAGGTACTGGCTCATGCGCTGCAGCTCGTCGGCGCTCAGGGCCGCCACGTAGCGGTCGGCGCCCCACAGCTTGGCGAACATCTCGGCGCCGCGCTTGCGGTCGAAAGGCTCGGCCTTGATCTCCTGCGCACGGGACAGCCAGGTGACGAGCATCTGCGTCTCGTCGCCCTGGTGCTCCATGAACATCGTCGAGAAGTAGCCCGAATCCTCGGGGCTCACGGCCGGCGACGCGCCGGAACTGGGCGCGCCCTTCAGGCGTTCGATGAGCTTCTTCACGACGGTGTGCTTCAGCCGGGAAAGTTTTCGGGGATCTTGGCCTTGCCGCGGGCTTCGGCCGGCGAAATGATGTTGCGCCGCACCAGCTCGGTCAGGTTCTGGTCGAGCGTCTGCATGCCCATGCCCTGGCCGGTCTGGATGGCGGAGTACATCTGCGCGATCTTGTTCTCGCGGATCAGGTTGCGGATGGCCGAGGTGCCCAGCATGATCTCGTGCGCCGCCACGCGGCCCGAGCCGTCCTTCAGCTTGCAGAGCGTCTGCGAGATCACCGCCACCAGCGACTCCGACAGCATGGCGCGCACCATCTCCTTCTCGGCGGCGGGGAACACGTCGACCACCCGGTCGATCGTCTTGGCCGCGCTCGACGTATGCAGCGTGCCGAACACCAGGTGGCCGGTTTCAGCCGCGGTGAGCGCCAGGCGGATGGTTTCGAGGTCGCGCATTTCGCCCACGAGGATCGCGTCGGGGTCTTCGCGCAGCGCCGAACGCAGCGCGTTCGAGAAGGAGAGCGTGTGCGGGCCGACTTCGCGCTGGTTGACCAGGCACTTCTTCGACTCGTGCACGAATTCGATCGGGTCCTCGACCGTGAGCACGTGGCCGTATTCGTTTTCGTTCAGGTGGTTCACCATCGCGGCGAGCGTGGTGGACTTGCCCGAGCCGGTGGGGCCGGTCACCAGCACCAGGCCGCGCGGCTTGAGCGCGAGGTCGGCAAACACCTTGGGGGTGTTGAGCTGCTCGAGCGTGAGGATCTTGCTCGGGATGGTCCGGAACACGGCGCCGGCGCCGCGGTTCTGGTTGAAGGCGTTGACGCGAAAGCGCGCCAGGCCCTGGATCTCGAACGAGAAGTCGCACTCGAGCGTTTCTTCGTAGGCCTTGCGCTGGGCGTCGTTCATGATGTCGTACACCATGTCGTGCACCTGCTTGTGCTCCAGCGGGTCCACGTTGATGCGGCGCACGTCGCCATGCACACGGATCATCGGGGGCAGGCCGGCGGAGAGGTGAAGGTCGGATGCCTTGTTCTTGACCGAGAACGCCAGCAGTTGGGTGATGTCCATGTTGTCTCGCGAGAGGCGGTGGGGGCCTCGGGTTCTGGGCGCGGGCTGCAGCGGTGGCGGCCGCGTCACTTAAGCTCGGGCCATTATGGCGACGATCGCAAACAACATACAACAAGTGCAGCGCCGCATCGCGGCTGCCTGTGCGGCCGCGCAACGGCCCGTGCAAAGCGTCACGCTGCTGGCGGTGAGCAAGACGCAGGAGGCGTCCGCGGTGCGAGACGCCTTCGCCGCCGGCCAGCGTGCCTTCGGCGAGAACTACGTGCAGGAGGCGCTCGACAAGATGGTCGCCCTGGCCGACTTGCGGCCGCAGATCGAGTGGCACCTGATCGGCCCCCTGCAGAGCAACAAGACGCGCGTGGTGGCCGAGCACTTCGACTGGGTGCACAGCCTCGACCGCCTGAAGGTGGCGCAGCGCCTGTCGGACCAGCGCCCGGCCCACCTGCCGCCCCTCGACGTGTGCCTGCAGGTCAACGTCAGCGGCGAAGCGAGCAAGAGCGGCGTCGCGCCGGCCGACGTGCCCGGGCTGGCGCGCACCGTGGCCGCGCTGCCGCGGCTGCGCTTGCGCGGCTTGATGGCCATCCCCGAACCCGAAGGCGACTTCGAGGCGCAGCGTGCGCCGCATCGCCTGCTGCACGAGCTGCAGCAGGTGCTGGTGCGCGACGGCCTGCCGCTGGACACGCTGTCGATGGGCATGAGCGCCGACCTCGAGGCCGCCGTTGCCGAGGGCGCGACGCTGGTGCGCATCGGCACGGCCATCTTCGGGACGCGCGGCTGAGTGGTGCCGTGGGCGGCTCAGCCGGCCCGTGCGAGCCGCAGCCACGGCCCGCGCCAGAACACGGCCACGTTCCCGGCTGCCACCAGCACGAGGCCGAGCAGCGCCGCCGGCGTCCACGCGTATCCCTCCAGCCAGGCCGAGATGTTGAGCGCCACCACCGGGAACAGCACCGTGCAGTAGGCAGCGCGGTCGGCGCCCAGGCGGCCCACCAGCGTGAGGTAGGCGGTGAAGCCGATCACCGAGCCGGGAACGGCCAGGTACAGCCAGGCGGCCACATAGGTGGCCGAGGTGTCGAACACCATGGCCTGTCCGCTGGCGACGGCATAGCCGGCCACCAGCGTGGCGCCCACCAGCATGGCCCAGGCGTTGGTCTGCACCGGTGTCTGCCCCTGGCGTTGCATCGCACTCGAGAGGAGGTTGCCGAGCGAGAAGCAGTAGGTGCCCGCCAGCGCCAGCCCGAGCCCCCACAGGGTTTCGGGGCGCGCCAGGTCCTTGGCCACCTCGCTGCCGAAGAGCAGCAGCAGGCCGGTCACGCCCAGCGCGCTGCCGGCCAGCACTTGCGACGACAGCGGCTTGCGCAGGAACACCCGGCCGTTCAGTGCGTTGAGCAGCGGCGCGGTGGAAAAGCACACCGCCACCAGGCCGCTGGCGACCCAGCGGCTCGCGTGCAGGAAGCACATGAAGTTGAGGCAGAACAGCGTGGCCCCTTGCAGGGCGAGCAGCGGCCACACCGGGCGCGGTGGCAGTCGCCACTGGCGCCGCCACAGCAGCCACAGCACCAGCACCGCGGCGGCCAGCCAGAAGCGGTAGGCGATCGACCAGGCGATCGGCACCACGCCGAGCTGGAGCTTCAGCGCGATCCAGGTGGTGCCCCAGATGAGCACCGTGAGGAAATAGAGCAGGGCGTTCGTCGTCATGGGTCGGGAGTCTGTGGTCCGGTCGCCGCGGTGACTGGCAGGAAGTTGCGCATTTGTGCGCCTGGGCCGGGCGGAGGGAGGAAGGCTCGCTAAGCTTTCGACCATGGTCACGCCCCCGTCGTCACTGGCCGAACGCTTCCCGGTGTTTGCCGAGCTGCTGCGCTCGCGCGCCACGCCGTTGCGCGTCGCGCCGGTGGGGCCCGACGGTGCCTGGCTGGTGCATTGGCGCAATGCCGACACCGAGGCGGCGTATTCACACCCCGGCCACCACACGCTGTCGTTCTACCTGCGCGGCGGTCATGCGGTGCGCTGCCTGCAGGCGCCTTCGGCTCGCGGCGAGCCGGGGGCGTTGTGCTGCATGCCGGCCGAACACGAGTCGCGCTGGGAAGTGCGCGGCTCACTCGAGCTGCTGCACCTGTACCTGCCGAAGCTGCAGGTCGCGCAGGCCGCCGAGCGCTGGTTCGACCTCGAGCCGCGTTCGGCACAACTGGCCGACCGCATCTATTTCCATGACGAGCGCCTGGCCCGGCTGTGCGGCAGCCTGGCGGCCACCGACTGGAGCGGCACCGATGCCGGCCTGCGCCTGCAGCACCTGTCGCTCGAAGTGCAGGCGCAGTTGTTGACCGGCCACCTGCAGCCGCGCCGGCTTGCGGCGGTGAGGGGCGGGTTGTCGCCGGCGGTGCGGCGGCGCGTGCTCGAAAGCATCGAGGCTGCGCTCGCGCAAGGCGATGCGGCCGCGCTGTCGCTGGCGGACCTGGCCGAGGTGGCGCACCTGTCGGAATACCACTTCGCGCGCATGTTCAAGGCCAGCTTCGGCATGAGCCCGCATGCCTGGGTGATGGCGCGGCGGCTGCTGAGGGCGCGCGAGCTGCTGGGGGCGGGGCGGCTGGGTTTGGCGGAAGTGGCGCAGCGCTGCGGCTACGCCCACCTGTCTCACCTGAACGCGGCCTTGCGCCGCGCCGGGCTGGGGTCGGCGTCAAGGTACCGGGCGCTGGCACCCGGTACCTGAGCCTGCGGTTTACTGCGACGGCAGCGAGATCACCTTTTCGCCGCTGGGCGTCGTTTCAGGCTTGCCGGTGGTCTTGAGTTGCGGCTTGGCGTCGCCCACCTGCAGTGGGATCGACTGCACGCTGGTGCGGCCCGCCTGCGTGGTGAGTACGTCGACGAAATACTGGCCGTCGGCTGCGGCGGTGGCCTGCATGTCGACGGTCGTGGCGCGGCCCTGCGGCAGCGTCAAAGGGCCTGCCGCGCCGCTGAGCGTCACGCCGGCGGGCGCCTTGATCTCGGCGACCGCCCCCGCGGCGTCGGACACGGTGCTGAACCGCAATCGCACCGTCGAAGGCTGTCCGGCCTGCAGCGCCGCCGGCACGTTGTAGCGCACCTGTACGCCCGAGCCGTTGTGCTTCTGGTTGAGCTTGACCCAGGTGGTTTTCTTGGTGGCGGTGCTTGCCGTCCTGGAGGCGGCGGCGCCGGCGGTCTTGTGTGCGCCGTCCGGGCATGCGAAGGCTGCCGAGCCGAAGGACCAGGCCGCGGCACACAGAGTGGCCAGGGCCAGGCGGCGGTGAAGCTTGTGGTTCGAGTGAGTCATCAGTCCACCTTGAAGTTGAAGCAGCGCGTCGTGCTGAGCGGCAGCGTGTAGTCGTTCAACGCGATGACGTGCGGGCCGGCTGACAGCGTGGTGGTCAGCACTTCGCTGTTGACCGTGGCCGAGCTGCTGCTCTGTCGTGTGCCGTTGGACTGCACGAGCAGGAAGTCCGGGTCGGTCTCAACGCCGCCGTTGGTCGATGTGACGGTCAGTGTGCGGGGTCCGCTGGCCGTGAAGCGGATGTAGACATAGTTGCCCAGCTTGTTGCCAAGATCGCCTTCTTCCGTCACGGACCCGGCTTGCACGCAGTAGTTCTGCCATGCGCCGATGGCGGCCGTGTGCTCCTTGTAGACCGGCAACACCGAAGCCACCCCCGTGCCCAGGCCGCCTGTGTTGGTCTCGTCGGTGCCCAATGCGTCGGTGCCGAAGATCTGCTGCTGCTGCCACAGGTTGTTGACGGCTGCCGTGCCGCCCGGTGCGGCGGCCTTGACCGCGGCGCCGAAGCTGTACAGGCTGGTGAGCGTGGGCTCGGTCTTCAGCGCCTGAAGCGCATTGAAGATCGGCGTGAAGCCGATGTTTGGGTCGGCGTTGACCGACCACACCAGGTATTGCGCGGTGGACTCGGAGTACCAGCCGCGGTTGCTGGTAGGTGCGGTGCTGACGTTGAACGAGAAGCCGTTGGCCTGGTCGGTCGACAAGGTGTCGAAGTAGCGCGGGTCGTTCAGCGCAATGCCCGACCAGCCGTTGCCCCAGCCTTCGGAGAAGGCGACGCGCATGTCGAGCAGGTCGTTGCTGCCGTGCGGGCCGCCGACGCTGTCGTCCTCGGACACCGCGCTTTGCAGGTAGTGGCCGAACTCGTGCTCGACCACGTGCGTGTCGTATTCGTCGGTGTCGCTGTCTTCGGCGCCGAGCAGGTAGAGCGCATGGTCGCCGCTCAGCCGGTAGTGCGACGTGCCGATCAGGCCGGTGGCCAGGTTGAGCGAGCCGTTCGGGTTCGTGGCTGGTCGGTTGCTGGCGCTCCAGAACAGCCGCAGGGCCGGCAGGTTGATGCTGGGCGAGGCGCTCAGCACCTTCTGCAGACCCTGGTAGGCCACGTCGAGGATCGCGAAGGGCGCCGCCGCGCGCACGCCGCTGTAGCTGCTGCCGCCCCAGCCGGAGCCGGCCAGCAGGTCGCGCGTTTCGCTGGCGGTGGGCGTGAACTGCGCGGAGTCGAGCGTGTACAGCGCATCACCGTTGGTGTTGCTGCGCACCGTCATGTCCCACATGCCGTTGGCCGGCGTGGTGTCCTTCAGTTCGGCGCGCACGCGCACGCGCAGGGCCTGGTTGCTGGTGGTGCTGAACGAGTAGGCGCCCTGCGCGTCGGTCACCGTGGTGGCGAGGGTGTTGCCGGTGCCGTTGAGAAGCTCCACCGTGGCGCCGCGGATCGGCTTTGCGGTGATGGCGCTGTAGTTGAGGCCGATGCCGTTGGCGCGCACCGGCACCGACTCGTAGCGGGCCGTCCCGCTGATCGTGATGGAGGTCGGTGCGGGTGTCGGCGCTGGGGTCGGCCCTGGCGTGGGGGCCGGCGTCGGCACGGGCGTGGGCGACGGGCTGCCGCCTCCTCCGCCACCCCCACACGCCGCCACCACGGCCACGGTGGACATCAACAAGGCCAGTC
>CAMLNA010000019.1 GCA_946481025.1 uncultured Rivibacter sp. | reverse complement strand
TAGCGCTCTTCGGGAAACAGCTTCTCGATGGGGCAGTGCGTCTTGATGAACGGCGACTTGATGACGATGTAGCTGAAGTACTTCTCGATGCCGATGTTGCGCTCGAGCAGGCCTTCGATGATTTCCTGGTAGTGATTGACGCCTCGCGTGATGAAGCGCAGCAGGTAGTCGTAGCCGCCGCTGACGAGATGGCATTCGAGGATCTCGTCGACCTCGCGGATCGCCGCCTCGAAGCGGATGAAGTCCTCGCGGTGGTGGTCCGTCAGCGTGACTTCCGTGAACACGGTCAAGGTGTCGCCGAGCTTTTCGAGCCGCAGCCTCGCCCCATAGCCGGTGATGTAGCCGGCTTGCTCGAGCCGCTTGACGCGGATCAGGCAAGGGCTCGGGGACAGCCCCACCGCATCGGCCAGATCGACGTTCGTGATGCGGCCGTTCTTCTGCAGCTGCGCGAGGATGCGCAGGTCCAGGCGGTCGAGTTTCAGGGGTTCTGGCATGGCGTGAGCGTCGAAGTGGCGATACGACCTCGATTTTCAGCCGGCAAGTGCCGCCCGCACATCGGGCCAACCCAGAGCTTCGTCGAGCACCTTCTTCACGCGTTCGAACAATTGCTCGACGTCGCCTTCGGTGTAGGTCAGCGCGGGTGCGAAGCCGAGGATGCCGTCTGCGAAGCACCGGAACACGACGCCGTGGCGGTAGGCCGATGCGAAGAGGCGGTCGGGCAGTCCGAGAGAGCCGTCGAATCCGCGCTTGCCGGCCTTGTCGCTCACCAGCTCCAGCGCCCCGAGCAAGCCGCGGCAGCGGGCATCGCCCACCAGCGGGTGCGAGCGCAGGCCGTCGAGGGCCGCCGCGAAATAGGGCGCGACACGCTGCGCGTTGGCCAGCACACCGCCTTCGGTGTAGAGCCGCAGGACCTCGAGTGCTGCCGCGGCGGCCACCGGGTGCGCCGAGTAGGTGGCGCCGTGACCGATCGGCGCGCCGGCGGGCGCCGCATCGGCGATCGCGGCGTAGACCTTTTCCGAGAGCATGGTGGCGCCCATCGGCAGGTAGCCCGAGGTCAGGCCCTTCGCAAGCGTCATCAGGTCCGGGTCCACCCCTTCGGCCTCGCTGGCGAACATCGGACCGGTGCGGCCGAAGCCGGTGATCACCTCATCGACCACGAAGAGGATGTCCAGCTCGCGGGCGGCTTCACGCATGGCCTTCAGCCAACCCGCCGGCGGCACGATGACACCACCCGACCCCTGGATGGGTTCGCAGAAGAAGGCGGCCACGTTGTCGGCGCCCAGCTCGGCCACTTTGTCCCGCAGCGCCTGCACCGAGGCGGAGATCAGCGCCTGCGCATCGTCGCCCAGCGGATGACGGTAGGGGTTGGGCGAGGGAATGTAGTGCTGCGTGGGCAGCGGCAGGTCGAAGCCGCGGTGGAACACCGGCAGCGCCGTGAGGCCGGCGCCGGTGGACGACGAGCCGTGATAGCCACGCTGCAGCGAGATGAAGTGCTTCTTGGCGGGTTTGCCCGAAGCATTCCAGTACTGCACGACGAAGCGAACCGCTGCATCCACCGCCTCGGAGCCTCCGAGCGTGAGGTAGGCCCGCGTCAGGGAGCTCGGCGTGATCTCTGCCAGCCTGGCGGCCAGGCGGATCGCGGGCTCGCTCGCGAAGTCGAAGTAGCCGGTGGCATAAGGCAGCGCGCGCAGTTGCTCGGTGGCCGCACGCACGACACTCTCCTGCCCGTAGCCGACGTTGACGCACCACAGGCCGGCAAAGCCATCGAGCAGTTCGTGCCCGGCCGCGTCCTTGAGCCAGGCACCTCGCGCCTCGGCAAGGATCAACGGGCCGCGTTGTTCGTGCTGGCGCCAATTGGCCACCGGGTGGACGAGGTGGGCGCGGTCGAAAGCAACTAGCGCGTCGATGTCGGGGCGGGTGGTGGCAAGGCTCATGGCAAGGGATGTCAACTCAGTTTTCGATGGGTCCAGCTTAGGTGCTGCCCTGCCAACGGTGGTGCCGCATTGCGGTGTGCCTGCGGCTTGTTGCTGCGTTTGTGGCGTCGCTCGCCGCAGATCGTGCTGCGGCCTTCGCGCATCAATACCCACGCGCCCGATCGACCAGCCCGACCAGCGGCTCGCCGCGTTCGAAGCGGCGCAGGTTGTCGATCACGACACGCGCAGCGCTGGCGGGCTGGGTCATGCTGGCGATGTGCGGCGTGATGCGCACGTGTGCATGCGACCACAAGGGATGTGCCGGCGGCAGAGGTTCGGGGTCGGTGACGTCGAGCACCACCTCCGACAGGTGGCCTGCGTCGAGTGCGGCCAGCAGGTGGGGCACCACGAGCTGCGGCCCGCGGCCCACGTGCACGACGGCGGCGCCGCGCGGCAGGCGCTCGAACAGGGCGGCGTTCAGGAAGCCGCGTGTTTCATCGGTCAGCGGCAGCAGGCATACCAGGATGTCGCTGTGGGCCAGCAGGTCGTTCAAGCCGGCGGGTCCTGACAGGCAACGCACGCCTTCGATGGCATGTTGCGAGCGGCTCCAGCCTGCGCTGTCGAAGCCGAAGGCGGCGAGCTGGGCGAGCACGGCCTGGCCGAGCGATCCCAGGCCCAGAACGCCGACCCGCCGTTCGCCAGCCGTCTTGACGGACAGAGGCTGCCATTGCGCCCGCTGTTGCGCCCTTCGATAGGCGGGCATGTCGCGGTGCAGGTCGAGCACCGCATGGGTGACGTACTCGACCATGCCGCGGATGATGCCGGGCTCGACCATGCGTACGACGGGCAGGTCGCGCGGCAGCGCCGAGAAGTCGAACTGGTCGACGCCGGCGCCTGAAGAGAACAGCAGCTTCAGGTGAGGAAAGCGCTCGGCGATGTCGCGCGGCGGCTCCCAGGCAGCCAGGTAGTGGACGAGAGCAGGGTCGCCGACGTCGGGCCAGATGCGGAAGTCGACCTGCGGCAGCTCATGACGGAACACCTCGGACCATTGCCGGCCGCGCACGGGGTCGGCCTTGTAGGCGAAGGTGCAGGCCATCAGCCGAGCGCCTGCATGAGGACGGCGAACAGCCGTGTGTCCGCCGCCTGCACGAGCGCCGGTCCGCGCAGCATCGCGGTCGGCGCGTCGACGCGCAGCAGGCCCAGGCTCTCGAGCCATTCGGCCAGGCCGGAGTCGAAGTCGATATCGATGCGCGTGAACCGCCCGGCGTTCTGGCCCGACAGGTGCGCGATCAGGGCCTGGGCGCCGTTGGCATCAGGTGCCACCACCGGCCCGATGGCGTGGCCGCGCCCGAAGCGGCGCAGCATCGCGAAGCCGCGGGCGGTGTCGTCCTGGCTCAGCACGACGGTTGCGTCGGCCTGGGCGAAGAGCTCCTCGATCAAGGCGCCGCGCGGCATGCCGCGCGAGCGCGCATCAAGGGACTGCAGGGTTTCGAGGTCGTTCTGGCTCGCGGGGCGCAGGCGCCAACCGGGCTCCAGCGCAATGGGTGGCGAGGGCAACGCGAGGCCCTGGTGCTGGCGCAGCTCGCCGATGCGCACGAAGCCCAGCCGTTCATACAGGCCGCGGCCGTCGGCCGTGGCATGCAGCAGCACGGTGTGGTTTTCGAGCCCTTCGAGCAACGCACTCATCAGGCGGTGGCCGATGCGCCGTCCCTGGCAGGCCGGCGAGACGACCACGAAGCCGATCGTCGCGTGGCGCGGACCCCAGCGCCAGCGCAGCGCGGTGCCGACCACCGCGCCGTCGCGCTCGGCAACCAGCCCCTCGCCACGGCGAAAGGCCTGCTCCCAGTCGATGGGCCGGTAGGGCCAGCGGAGGTCGGCGGTCAAGGCATGCCCCGCCCCAAGGTCGGATTCGGTCATCGGGCGCAGGGTCACGCCGTCGGATGCCGGTGCACTGATTGCACCCATATGGTCTGTCTCCCGGTCAATTGGCCTGGCTATCTTGGTTGTTTTCGAAGCCATGCGCCAGCCGGAAGAGGGGGCTCGGAGCAATTCGCAAGCTAACGCTGCAAGAGGGCGCAGGTTTGCGATTACCTGCTGCCGCCCGGTCGTGAACAGGCACAAATGCCGCGGGGCGCCGCCTACCATTTTTCGCATTCCACGAGCGGAGCAGCGAGATGCCTCTATCTGAATCGGTTGCGGTGCGGAGCGCCCGGTTGCCTGCTTTGCCGCGCACCGCCGGGTGCCACATCGGGGCGGCAGCAGGTGCAGGACGCACGACTTGTGTGCGCACGGCATGGCATGCCGTGCCGCCCCGCGCAAACCGCAGTTTGCTTGCTTGAGGACCCGCAAATCACCATCGCCAACCGTGCTGACATGCTGCAATGACGCCCAGATGACAGCCCACCACCAGAGAGACGAGACATGACCTTCCGACCCAAATACATCACCTTCGATTGCTACGGCACGCTGACTCGCTTCCGCATGGGCGAGCTGACGCGCGAGATCTTTGCCGACCGGGTGCCGGCCGACCGCATGGAGCAGTTCATCGCCGACTTCACCGCCTACCGGTTCGACGAAGTGCTCGGCGACTGGCAGCCGTACGACGTGGTGCTGAAGAACGCGGTGCGGCGGCTGTGCAGGAAGTGGCGGCTGCAGTATCTCGACGCCGAGGCCCAGCGCTACGTCGACGCGGTGCCCACCTGGGGGCCGCACGGCGATGTCCCTGCCGGCCTGGCCAAGGTGGCCAAGGAGATCCCGCTGGTGATCCTGTCGAACGCGATGGATCACGAGATCCAGAAGAACGTCGCGATGCTCGGGGCACCCTTCCACCGCGTCTACACCGCGCAGCAGGCGCAAGCCTACAAGCCGAGGCTGAAGGCCTTCGAGTTCATGATCGATTCGCTGGGCTGCAACCCGGAAGACCTGCTGCACGTGTCCTCCAGCCTGCGCTACGACCTGATGTCCGCCGACGACATCGGCATCGTCAACAAGGTCTTCGTCAACCGCGGCCATGGTCCGGGCAACCCGGCCTATCGCTACGTCGAGATCCAGGACATCGGCGGCCTGCCGGGCGTCGTGGGCCTTTGAGCGGCGGCGCGCCATGAAGCTCGAGTCGTACTGGACTGCCTCAACGCCGGCCTTCACGCCGGAGATGAGGGATCTGCCGGCGCAGTGCGACGTCGCCATCGTGGGCGGCGGCTTCACCGGATTGTCGGCGGCGCGGGCTCTGACGCGGCGCGGTGCTTCGGTGGTCGTGCTCGAGGCGGGCAACCGCGTGGCCGCCGAGGCTTCGGGCCGCAATGGCGGACACGTCAACAACGGGCTGGCGGTGGACTATGCCGAAGTCGCCGCCAGGGTCGGCGTGGAACGGGCGCGGTCGTGGTACCAGGCCTATGACGCGGCGGTCGATGCAGTCGAGCGCATCGTGCGCGAGGAGGCCATCGACTGCGACTTCACGCGCACCGGCAAGCTCAAGCTCGCCACCCGACCAGCCCACCTCGAGGCGCTCAAGCGCAGCGCCGAACGCCTGCGCAACGACCGCGTCGACGTCGACATCGAGGTCCTCGATGCGGCCCGCGTGCGCTCGGAGGTCGCGAGCGACCGCTTCGAGGGCGGCCTGCTCTACAAGCGCAGCGGCCAGATGCACATGGGCCGTTTTGCGAATGGCCTTGCAGAGGTTGCGCAACGGCGTGGTGCACGGATCCATCTCGGCACCTGCGTCACTAGACTCGAGCGCCTGGGGCAGGGGCAGGCGCACGTCGTGCACACGGACCGCGGCAGCATCAAGGCGGCGCAGGTGCTGCTGGCCACCGGAGCGGCTCGCCACGGCGGCTACGGCAGCTTCGGCTGGCTGCGCCGGCGCATCGTGCCGATCGGCAGCTTCATCGTGGTGACCGAGCCGCTGGGCGCAGAGCGCGCGCGCGCGCTCCTGCGTGAGAGGCGCACCTACGTGACGATCGCCAACATCCATCACTACTTTCGCCTGACGCCCGACCACCGGCTGGTGTTCGGGGGCCGGGCGCGCTTTGCGGTCACCAGCCCGACGTCCGATGCGAAGAGCGGCGAGATCCTGCGCGCCGGGCTCGAGCAGATGTTCCCGTCGCTGGCGGGCGTGCGCCTCGACTATTGCTGGGGCGGCCTGGTCGACATGACGCAGGACCGCCTGCCGCACGCCGGCGAACGCGACGGCGCCTTCTACTCGATGGGATACAGCGGCCACGGCACTCAGATGTCGGTGCTGATGGGCGAGCGCATGGCGGCCGTGATGGCCGGCGACCGCGATGCCAACCCGTGGCAAGGCCGCAGCTGGCCTGCCATCCCTGGCCACTTCGGGCCGCCCTGGTTCCTCCCCGCGATAGGCCTGTACTACAGCCTGAAGGACCGCCTCGCCTGAGGCAGCTCCTTCAGACCGACCTGCACCGAAAGACGACAACCCCCACCTGGAGCGAGACATGACCGAACGAAAGCAACTCGAGGCCTTGGTCGGCCCGCATGAAAGCCAGCGGTTGATGACCGCTTTGCAACGCGGCGCCAGCCGGCGCGACGTGCTCGCGATGCTGATGGCCGGCGGCATGCAGGCCACGCTGGCCGGCTCGCTGGCCGGCACCGCCATGTCAGTGCATGCACAGACGCCCAGGCGAGGCGGCAGGATCCGCGTTGCCGGTATGACGGCCGCGGCGACCGACACGCTCGACCCGGCCAAGCAGTCGAACCAGACCGACTACTCACGCGGCAACATGCTCTACAACGGCCTGACTTCGCTGGACGGCAGCCTCGCGCCGCAGCCCGCGCTGGCCGAGTCGTTTGCCACGAGCGATGCGAAGACCTGGGTGTTCAAGCTGCGCAAGGGCGTGCAGTTCCATGACGGCAAGCCGCTCTCGCCGGCCGACGTGGTGTTTTCGCTGTTGCGCCACAAGGACCCGGCCACCGCGTCGAAGGCCAAGGCACTCGCCGACCAGATCGAGAGCGTGAAGGCCAGCGGCCCCGACGAGGTCACGGTCGTGCTCGTGTCGCCGAACGCGGACCTGCCGGTGATCCTGGGCACCTTCCATTTCCACATCGTCAAGGACGGCACCACGGACTTCGCCGCCGGCATCGGCACCGGGCCCTACAAGCTGAAGGAGTTCAAGCCCGGCGTTCGCTCCGTCGTGGTGCGCAATGAGCGCTACTGGAAGCCGGGCAAGCCGTACCTGGACGAGATCGAGTTCGTCGGCATCGCCGACGAGAGCGCCCGCGTCAACGCGCTTCTTTCGGGGGGCATGGATCTCGTTGCCGCGGTCAACCCGCGCTCGATCGCGCGCATCAACGCGACGCCGGGCTATGCGATCTTCAAGACGCAGTCGGGCCAGTATTCCGACCTGATCATGCGCAAGGACATGGGGCCCGGGGCCAACGCCGACTTCGTGCTGGCCATGAAGCACCTGTTCGATCGCGATCAGATGAGGAAGACGATCGCTCTCGACCAGGCAGTGGTCGGCAATGACCAGCCGATCGACCCGACCAACCGGTTCTACTTCGCCGGACTGCCGCAACGGGCGTTCGACCTGGACAAGGCCAAGTACCACCTGCAGAAGTCGGGTGTCACGGGCGCGGTGCCGATCGTCGCATCGCCGGCGGCGCTCAACTCCGTGGAGATGGCACTGATGCTGCAGCAGACCGCGCAGAGCATCGGCCTGTCTCTCGACGTCAAGCGCATGCCGGCCGATGGGTACTGGTCGAACCACTGGCTCAACAGCGCGGTCGGCTTCGGCAACATCAACCCCCGCCCGAGTGCCGACATCCTGCTGACGCAGTTCTTCAAGTCCGACGCGCCTTGGAACGAGTCACGCTGGAAGAGCGCGAAGTTCGACCAGCTGCTGCAGGCCGCCCGCGCCGAGACCGATACCGCGAAGCGCAGGCAGATGTACGCCGACCTGCAGACCATGATCCACCAGGAGGCCGGCATCGGCATTCCGATGTTCCTGGCCAGCCTCGACGGCCACAGCAAGAAGCTCAAGGGCCTGTCGCCCATCCCGCTCGGCGGGTTGATGGGCTACAACTTTGCCGAAAACGTGTGGCTCGAATGAGCCGCGCCCGAAGCGCCTTGGCGGTGAGGACGTCATGCTGAATCGCGTCATTGTCGTGTTGCTGGCCCAGCGCGTCGCGCTGGCGCTGCTGTCCCTGCTGGCCGTCTCGGTGGTCGTGTTCGCGATCACCGCGGTGCTGCCCGGCGACGCCGCACAGGAGCAGCTGGGCCAGGAGGCCACGCCCGAGGCGCTGGCCGCGCTGCGGGCGCGGATGGGCCTGGACGTGCCGGCTCCCGAGCGCTACCTGCGCTGGCTCTCGGGGCTGGTGCGAGGCGAACTGGGCAATTCGTCCACCACCCAGCTGCCGGTCAGGGAGCTGATCGCGAGCCGATTGCCCAACTCCCTGCTGCTGGCGGCCGTGACGGCGCTGTTCTCGGTGCCGATCGCGCTGACGCTCGGCGTGGCGGCTGCGGTGTGGCGGGGCTCCTGGTTCGACCGGGCCGCATCGACCGGCGCGGTGGCCATCGTCTCGGTGCCGGAGTTCCTCGTCGCGACGCTGGCGGTGCTGGTCTTCGCGGTCCAGCTGCGCTGGCTCCCGGCGCTTTCCTACGTGAACGACATCGAGTCGCTCGGGCAGATGCTGCAGGCGTTCGCGATGCCGGTGCTGACGCTGTGCTGCGTGATCGTTGCGCAGATGATGCGGATGACCCGCGCCGCCGTGATCGACCAGCTCGAGGCGCCATACATCGAAATGGTGCGCCTGAAGGGGGCGTCACCGCTGCGCATGGTGCTGGCGCACGCGTTGCCCAACGCCGTCGGCCCGATTGCCAACGCGGTGGCGCTGAGCCTTTCATACCTGCTGGGCGGCGTGATCATCGTCGAGACGATCTTCAACTACCCAGGCATCGCAAAGCTCATGGTGGACGGCGTTTCCCAGCGCGACATGCCGCTGGTGCAGGCCTGCGCGATGCTGTTCTGCGCGGCCTACCTGATCCTCGTGACGACCGCCGACGTCTGCGGCATCGTCGCCAACCCGCGGCTGCGGCATCGCTGAGGTCCAAGTCATGTTGACCGTACCCACTTCAGGCAACCTTCCTCCGCCGGTGGCGCGTGCGCGCGGCGGGCGGTTCTCGCAGTTCGGCGTCTGGGGCACCCTGGGCCTGCTCGTGCTCGCGTTCTGGATGCTGGCCGCCTTGTTCGGCCCGGCGCTGCTGTCGCGCAGCGGGGCCATGGGCGGGGGCGACGTGTTCGCGCCCATCAGCAGGGCCCATTGGCTGGGCACCGACTACCTGGGCCGCGACATGCTGGCCCGTGTGATCGAAGGCGCGCGATACACCGTGGGCGTGGCGCTGGTCGCCACGCTGCTGGCCAGCAGCACCGGCACGCTGCTCGCGCTGCTGGCGGCCGCCAGCGGCCGGTGGATAGACGCCGTGCTGAGCCGCGGGCTGGACACGCTGACGGCGATCCCGGGCAAGATGCTCGCGCTGCTGATGGTGGCGGGCTTCGGCTCATCGATCACCATGCTCATCATCACCGCGGCGGTCATCTACGTGCCGGGCGCCTACCGCATCGCGCGCTCGCTGGCCGTGAACATCAACGCGCTGGACTACGTGACGGTGGCACGCACCCGCGGCGAGGGCACGCTGTACGTGATGCTGCGGGAGATCCTGCCCAACATCACCGGGCCGATGCTGGCCGACCTGGGGCTGCGTTTCGTCTACATCGTGCTGCTGCTGGCGAGCCTGAGCTTCCTTGGTCTGGGCGTTCAGCCACCGGTGGCCGACTGGGGTTCGCTCGTGCGCGAGAACATCGGCGCGCTGGCCGATGGCGGTGCGTCCGTCATCGCGCCCTCGGCGGCGATCGCGAGCCTCACGATCGCGGTCAACCTGGTGATCGACAACCTGCCGGGCCGGGTGGCCCGCGAACGCGGAGCACGCTGATGGGAAGCCCTGTCGCCGTCGAAGGCCTGTGCGTCAGCGCGGGCGAGGCCACACTGGTCGAGCAGCTGAGCTTTTCCATCCAGCCTGGCGAAGTGCTGGCGCTGATTGGCGAGTCGGGTTCGGGCAAGACGACCACCGCGCTGGCCTTGATGGGCTATGCCCGTCGCGGCTGCCGCATCTCGGGCGGCACCGTGCGTGTCGGCGAGGTGGACGTGCTGGCGCTGAAGCCTCGCCAGCTGCGGGCACTGCGCGGGCGCACCGTGGCCTACATCGCGCAGAGCGCTGCGGCGTCGTTCAACCCGTCTCGCTGCATCATCGATCAGGTGGTGGAGCCCGCCGTGCTCCACGGCAAGCTGCGGCGCGCCGAGGCGGAGCTGAAGGCAATCGCGCTGTTTCGCGAGCTGGCATTGCCCGATCCGGAGACGATCGGCTCGCGTTACCCGCACCAGGTGTCCGGCGGGCAGCTGCAGCGGCTGATGGCCGCGATGGCGCTCATCACCGACCCGGAGGTGGTGATCCTCGACGAGCCCACCACCGCGCTGGACGTCACGACGCAGATCGAAGTCTTGCGCGCCTTCCGCCGTGTCGTGCGCGAGCGGGGCGTGACCGCGGTGTATGTGAGCCACGACCTGGCGGTGGTGGCCCAGATGGCCGATCGCATCCTGGTGCTGCGCGACGGCCGCATGCGCGAGCTGAACGCCACGGAACGCCTGCTCGACGCGCCGCAGAACGAGTACACGAAACGCCTGCTCGCGGCAGCGTGTCCGGCTCCGCGGACGCAGGCGCAGCTCCCGGAGGACGCCGAGCTCCTGCTGAGGCTGCGCGGCGTGTCGGCGGGCTATGGTCCCCGCGGCGCCGACGGGCGGCCGGCGATCCCCATCCTCAGCGACATCGATCTCGAGCTGCGCCGTGGTCAGGCCATCGGGGTGATCGGTGAATCGGGCTCGGGCAAGACCACGCTGGCACGCGCGGTGGCGGGGCTCCTGGGCCCGTGTGCCGGCACCATGGAGTTCCACGGCCGCGAGCTGAAGCCGCTGCTGGGCCAGCGTTCGCGTGATGACCTGCGCCGCATCCAGATCGTCTTCCAGTCGGCAGACACCGCGTTGAACCCCTCGCAGACGATCGAGCGCATCCTCGCGCGGCCGCTGCAGTTCTACAAGGGGCTGAGGGGCGCGGCCCTTCAGCGCCGCATCGGCGAACTGCTCGATCTCGTCCAGCTGCCGCAATCCCTGGCGCAACGGCTGCCCGGCGGCCTCTCGGGAGGGCAGAAGCAGCGCGTGAGCCTGGCGCGCGCGTTGGCAGCCGAGCCGGACCTGATCCTGTGCGATGAAGTCACTTCGGCGCTGGACACGGTCGTCGGCGCGGCCGTGCTCGACCTCATCGCGCAACTTCGCCGCGATCTCGGCGTGTCGTACCTGTTCATCAGCCACGACTTGCACACGGTGCGCGCCGTGTGCGACGAGATCGTGGTGATGCAGCATGGCCGCAAGCTGACGCAGGTGGCGCGGCGTGACTACGACCGTGGCCCGCACCACCCGTACTACGAGCAGCTCGCACGCGCGGTGCCCGAGCTGCGGCGCGGCTGGCTCGACGAGCTGGACGCGCGGCCTCCGGTGGCGGCCTTGCGGGCGGTCTGAGCCCTGCGGGTCTGCCTTCCTCAACCACAACTTTGGCGCAATGCGCAGCAAACCATCATGTCCTTGAGCTTGCAACGTGACGATCTCCTGCCCGGTCGCAACCTGATCGGCGCCTGGTGCGACGCAGGTGACGGCCGGCGCTTCGACGTGAGCGACCCGGCGACCGATGCCGTGTTCGCGAGTGTTCCCGACAGCGGTGCGGCCGACGCACGCGCCGCCGTCGATGCAGCCCATGCGGCCTTTGCCGCGTGGCGCGCCGTGCCGGCCAAGCAGCGCGCGCAGATCCTCAAGCGCTGGAACGATCTCATCGTTTCCCACCAGGAGGACCTCGGCCGGCTCATCTCTCGCGAACAGGGAAAGCCGCTTGCGGAAGGGCGCGGCGAGGTGGCCTATGCGGCCAGCTACGTGGAGTGGTTTGCCGAGGAGGCCACGCGGGCCAACGGCGAACTGATCCCGGCCGCGGTGCCCGGGCGGCGCATGTTTGCGCTGAAGGAGCCGGTGGGCGTCGTCGCGGCGATCACGCCCTGGAACTTTCCCGCCGCGATGATCGCGCGCAAGATCGCGCCGGCGCTGGCCGCGGGTTGCACCGTGGTATGCAAGCCGGCGGAAGACACACCGCTCACATCGCTCGCGCTCGTCAAGCTGGCCGAAGAGGCGGGCGTTCCCGCCGGCGTGCTGAACATCGTGACCGCCTCGCGCGCCCGCACGCCGGAGGTGGTCGACGCATGGCTGGACGACCCGCGCGTGCGCAAGATCACCTTCACCGGGTCCACGCCGGTCGGCAAGCATCTGGCGCGGCGAGCGGCCGACACCGTGAAGCGGGTTTCGCTCGAGCTGGGCGGCAATGCACCGTTCATCGTGTTCGAAGATGCAGACCTCGACGCCGCAGTCGACGGGCTGATGGTGTCGAAGTTCCGCAATGGCGGGCAGACCTGCGTGTGTCCGAATCGGGTGTTCGTGCATTCGAAGGTGCACGACGCCTTCGTGGACAAGCTGGCGGCGCGCATCTCGGCGCTGAAGGTCGGACCGGCCAGCGAGCCGACGTCGCAGGTCGGCCCGATGATCAACGCCCGAGCCGTCGAGAAGATCGAGCGCCACGTCAATGACGCGATCGCGCGCGGCGCCACCGTGCTGGTCGGCGGCACGCGGTTGCCCGGCCTGGGTGCCAACTACTTCGCCCCGACCTTGGTCGTGGGAGCCGGCAGCGACATGGCCTGCTCCTGCGAAGAGACCTTCGGGCCGCTGGTCGCGGTGACGCGGTTCGACAGCGAAGCCGAGGTGATCGCCGCGGCCAACGACACGCCGTTCGGCCTGGCCGGCTACTTCTATGCCACCGACGTGCGCCGCATCTGGCGCATGGTGGACGCGCTGCAGACCGGCCTGGTGGGGGTCAACGAGGGAGCTCTTGCGGCCGAGGCCGCGCCGTTCGGCGGTGTGAAGGAGTCGGGCTACGGGCGTGAAGGCTCGGTGCATGGTCTCGATGACTACATGCACCTGAAGTACGTGTGCCAAGGCCAGCTCTGACGCCGGCGGGTGCCTCCTATTCCAGGTGCACCCGCCTGGCCCGCTTTGCGTTGCACAGCAATTCGTAGGCGATGGTGCCCGCGCTGCGCGCCACGTCGCACACACTGACGCTGCGGCCCCACAACTCGACGCGGCTGCCGACCTCCGCCGTCGGCACGTCGGTCAGATCGACCGTCATCATGTCCATCGAGACCCGTCCGATCAATGCGGCGGCCTGGCCGCTGACCGCGACGGCGGTGCCTGGCAGCGCCGCTCGTGGGTAGCCGTCCGCGTAGCCGAAGGCCACCAGCCCGACGCGTGTTCTGCGCGTGGCGACAAACGCACCGCCGTAGCCCAGCGCCTGGCCGGGTTCGATCTCGCGCACGGCCATGACGGCGCTCTCGGCGGTCATCACCGGTTGCAGGCCGACCGCCGAAGTAGACAACCCCGCCGGATCGACGCCGTACAAGCCAATGCCGCATCGGCCCCAGTCGCGGCGCGCCCCCGGCCAGAACAGCGTTCCAGCCGAGTTGGCCAGGCTGCGCGGGCCCGGCAGGCCGGCGGTCGCACGCTCGAAGCGGTCGAGCTGTTCGAGCGTGAACCCGTGGTCGGCCTCGTCGGCACGCGCGAGGTGGCTCATCAACGTGATCGACGACACCTTGCCGCTTGCGCGCAGCCTCGCATGTGCCTGGGCCACTTCGCCTGCGCCGAAGCCGCAGCGGTGCATGCCGCTGTCCACCTTGAGCCAGACGTGCAGCCGCGCATCGGGGGCTGCATGGCGCTCGATCATTGCCAGTTGCGCCTCGTGGTGCACCACGAGCCACCACCGCTCGCTCACGGCCGTCCGGAGCTCGGCGGGCGTGAACACGCCCTCCAGCACGAGCAGGGGTGAACTGACGCCGGCGGCGCGCAGGCCCGACGCTTCGTCGCCGAACGCCACCGCGAATCCGTCCACCGAGCCCGCCAGCGCCTGAGCGCAGGCGACCGCTCCATGCCCATAGGCATCGGCCTTGAGGACGGCCAGCATGCGCTGGCCGTGCGTCGCGCGCAGGGTGCGGTAGTTGTGCCGCAGCGCCTGCAGGTCGATGCAGATGCGAGCGGGGCGGCTCATCGGGACCCCTTCTTGCGGCAACCTGCCGCCGCGTGCGGCATGGCGTTGCAGCCCTCGAACACGGCATCGCCCGACACCACGACCTTCATCGCTCTTCACTCCGTCGTTTTCAGGGTGTGATTCGAGCACCGGACGAGGTGGATGTCGTTGCGAATTCGAGGGCTGCGAGGCAAGAGCTGCGGATCCGGGACGGGGGTTCGGCAGAACGTGCGGCTGCCCAGCGTCGTCAAGGTCCTCCCGGCATGCGATGGCAGCAGATCGCGCGGTGTGATGTGCTGCCGCTGTCGCAACAACAACAGACTCTTTCGCCGTGGCGGCGCAATGTGGCATGGCCATGCGCGTCGCGGCCCGCACACTGGCGCTTCGCAACCTGCCGAGGCCAGTCATGAACCAGCAAGCCATGCGCCGCGAGGAAGACTTCCTCGGCGCACGAGACATCCCGGACCATGCCTACTGGGGCATACACACCGCCCGTGCGGTGGAGAACTTTCCCATCAGCGGGCAGGCCGTTTCATGCATGCCGGAACTCGTCAAGGCGCTGGCCTGGGTCAAGAAGGCGGCCGCTCGGACCAACGGCGAACTCGGCGTGATCGGCCGCGAACGCGCGCTGCTGATCGAGCGAGTGTGCGGCGAGCTGCTGGAAGGGCGGCTGCATGACCAGTTCGTCGTGGATGTGATCCAGGGCGGGGCAGGAACCTCCACCAACATGAATGCGAACGAAGTGATCGCCAATCGCGTGCTGGAGCTGATGGGCCAGCCGCGAGGGCGCTACGACCTCCTGCATCCCAACGACCACGTCAACGCCTCGCAAAGCACCAACGATGTCTACCCGACCGCGCTGCGTCTTGCGGCGTGGTCGGCGGTCGGTGGCCTGCTGCAAGCCATGGCCGAGCTGCGCGAGGCCTTCGACGCGAAGGCGGGCGAGTTCGCCGACGTGCTCAAGATCGGCAGGACGCAACTGCAGGACGCCGTGCCGATGACGCTGGGTCAGGAGTTCAAGGCTTATGCCGTGATGATCGGCGAGGACGAGGCGCGACTGGCCGAGGCGCGCGCGCTGCTCACGGAGGTGAACCTCGGCGCGACGGCCGTGGGCACCGGCATCAACGCACCTGCGGGCTATGCCGAGCGCGTCGTGCAGATCCTGGCCGAGGTGAGCGGCATCCCGGTCGTGCGGGCGGCCAATCTTGTGGAGGCCACCCAGGATGCGGGGGCGTTCGTCCAACTGTCAGGCGTGCTCAAGCGCGTGGCATGCAAGCTGTCCAAGACCTGCCATGACCTGCGGCTGCTGTCGTCCGGGCCGCAGGCTGGGTTCGGCGACATCCTGCTGCCGCCACGGCAGGCCGGTTCCTCGATCATGCCGGGCAAGGTCAATCCGGTCATTCCGGAGGTGGTCAACCAGGTGGCGTTCGAAGTGATCGGCAACGACGTCGCAATCACCATGGCGGCCGAAGCCGGGCAGCTTCAGCTCAATGCCTTCGAGCCTCTCATTGCATGGTCGGTGCACAAGAGCGTGTGGCACCTGACGCACGCATGTGAAACGCTGCGCGTCAACTGCGTGCACGGCATCCAGGCCAACCATGAGCTGCTGGCCAGGCGCGTGGCGGAGTCCGTGACGCTGGCGACGGCACTGAATCCGCTGATCGGCTATGAGAAGGCGGCCCTGATCGCCAAGACCGCCCTGGTCTCCAAGGCGACGATCGCGGAGGCAGCCGAGGCGCTGGGGGTGATGAGCCGCGACGCGATGAACGCGCTGCTGGTGCCGCAGCGGCTGACCCAGCCGCAGCGCCTGGTGATGGCCGGGCAGGACGTGCTGCCGGACGAGGAGACGAGGGCCGCGTGAGATCAAGCACCGGCGGTGATCACGCGGTGCCGCTCCTGCTGCTTCGCCGGGGGGCGGTCGCCTGATGTTTGCGCATCGTGACGCGCCGCTTCGCGCCAGTGCACGACCTTCTTGGGGGGACGGCCTAGGTTTCAGCCATCGAGTCCTGAGGCAGGAGCCCGCTATGACCGCTTCGACGATGGCTTCCCAAGACTGCCGGCGCTACGAGCTTCGCTTCCGGTCGTTGTGCGAAGACGGGCGTGCCTACACCTTCCCGTGCGATGCCGGCGGCCAGGTCGCGATGGACACGTTGAGCGAGCGTGCGCTGTGCAACTACCTTTATGTGCGCGCAATGATCGGCCGGGAATACCGGTTCCCGGAGGTGGTGGTGACATCGCCGTAGCGCTCGACCGGGCGACGCGGTCGGTGGCGGGGACCGCCGTACGGCCCCTCACTCCACCCTGACCGCGCGCAAGCGCAAGGCATTGCCGATGACGCTCACCGAGGACAGCGCCATGGCCGCCGCGGCCACCACCGGCGACAGCAGCAGGCCGAAGAACGGGTACAGCACGCCCGCGGCCAGCGGGATGCCGGCCACGTTGTAGGCAAAGCTCAGCACCAGGTTCTCGCGGATGTTGCGCATGGTGGCGCGCGAGAGGGTCCGGGCCCGCACGATGCCCATCAGGTCGCCCTTGAGCAGCGTGACGCCGGCGCTTTCCATCGCGACGTCGGTGCCGGTTCCCATGGCGATCCCCACCGTGGCCTGGGCCAGGGCCGGCGCGTCGTTGACGCCGTCGCCGGCCATGGCCACCACGCGGCCTTCGCCTTGCAGGCGCTTGACCACCGCGGCCTTGTCCTCGGGCAGCACGTCCGCCACCACTTCGGCGATGCCCAGCTGCCGGCCCACGGCCTGCGCCGTGGTGGCGCCGTCGCCGGTGAGCATCACCACGCGCACGCCGGCGCCGGCGAGCGCACGCAGCGCTTCGGGGGTGGTGGGCTTGATCGGGTCCGCAATCGCGACGAAGCCCGCAAGCCGGCCGCCCACGCCGGCGAAGATGACGGTGGCCGCCTGCTGGCGCTGCTGCTCGGCGGCGCGGTCCAGTGCCGAGGTGGCGATCGAATGCTCCGCCAGGAACCGGGCACTGCCCGACACGACGCTCTCGCCTTCGACGGTCCCGACGACCCCCTTGCCGACAGGCGAATCGAAGTCGGTGACCGGCGACAGGGCCAGCTTGCGCTCCTGCGCATCCATCACGATGGCCAGGGCCAGCGGGTGCTCGCTGGCGCGCTCGACGCTCGCGAGCTTGCGGAGCACCTCGTCGGCGGTGAAGCCGGGGGCGGTCTCGACCTGCACCACCTTCGGTCGCCCCTCGGTCAGGGTGCCGGTCTTGTCGACCACCAGGGTGTCGACCTTCTCCATCTTCTCCAGTGCTTGCGCATCGCGGATGAGCACGCCATGCTGCGCCCCCTTGCCGACGCCCACCATGATGGACATCGGCGTGGCCAGGCCGAGCGCACAGGGGCAGGCGATGATGAGCACGGCCACTGCCGTGATGAGCGCATAGCTGAAGGCGGGCGACGGACCCCAGGCCAGCCAGGCGGCGAAGGTGAGGGCGGCCACGACGATCACCGCCGGCACGAACCATCCGGCGACCTGGTCGGCCATCCGCTGGATGGGCGCACGGCTGCGCTGCGCGGCCGCCACCATGTGCACGATCTGCGAGAGCAGGGTGTCCGCGCCGACCTTCTCCGCGCGCATGACGAAGCCGCCGGTCTGGTTCAGCGTGCCCGCGGTCACCTTCGACCCGGCCGCCTTCGCCACCGGGATGGGCTCGCCGGTGACCATCGACTCGTCGACGTTGCCCTTGCCCTCGGTCAGCTCGCCGTCCACCGGCACCTTCTCGCCGGGGCGCACGCGAAGCAGGTCGCCGACCTGGAGGGTGTCGACCTGCACCGTCTCGTCGGAGCCGTCGGGCCGGACCCTGACGGCCGTCTTGGGCGCCAGGCCGAGCAGCGCCTTGATGGCACCGGACGTCTTTTCGCGGGCTCGCAGCTCCAGCACCTGGCCCAGCAGCACCAGCACGGTGATGACGGCGGCCGCTTCGAAGTACACGGCCACCGCGCCCCCGTCGCCGCGCAGCTCGGCCGGGAAGAGGCCGGGCGCCAGCGTTGCCACCAGGCTGTACAGCCAGGCGGCGCCGGTGCCCAGCGCGATGAGGGTGAACATGTTGAGGCTGCGGTTCTTCAACGACGCCAGCGCCCGGGTGAAGAAAGGCCAGCCGGCCCACAGCACCACCGGAGTGCCCAGCAGCAGCTGCACCCAGTTGGAGGTCTGCTGGGCCAGCAGGTGATGGATGTCGAAGAGGTGGGCGCCCATCTCGAGGGCGAACACCGGCACGGTGAGCGCGGTGCCGATCCAGAAGCGGCGGGTCATGTCGCGCAGTTCGGCGCTCTCGCCCGGGTCGGCAGTGGCCACCACCGGTTCGAGCGCCATGCCGCAGATCGGGCAATGACCCGGGCCCATCTGCCGCACCTGCGGGTGCATCGGGCAGGTGTACTCGACTTCATCGCCTGTGCCACGAGGCGCCGGCTCCGAAGCGGCGGGCCGCCGCGCGGAGGGGGCATGGCCGTGGTGGTCGTGATGCTGGTGGTCGTGATGGTGGTGGTGGGAGTGTGTCGGCATGGAAACTCCGTTCTTGTCCTGCTGCAGTCTGGACCTTGACCTTGTAGGAAGGTCAAGGGGGAGGCCCTGCCGCGGGCCGAGTCATCGGCCATCCGGCTTGGCCGGGAGCGCTGGTTGCCACCGCGTCGGCATGGAGACCTTCCTGAGTGCCTTGCAGTGGCCCGCCATGCTGGCCACGCTCATCGCGGCCTGGCTGGTCGCATCGAGCAGCCGGTCCCGGCGACGCTGGGGGTTCTGGTGTTTCGTGCTCAGCAACGTGCTGTGGTCGGCCTGGGGCTGGCATGCGGGCGCCCACGCCCTGATCGGCCTGCAGGTCGGCCTGTTCGTCCTCAACCTGCGAGGCGCAAGCAAGAACGACCCTGACGCATAGCGCCCGGGTCGATGGCGCGAGGGCGCCTTGATCGTGCGCAAGGTGGCGCGCGAGGCGGCTTACTACAGTGGGCCGAACCCACACGCAGGCAGCAACGCCATGACCTCGAGCGCGAGATCCACGCAGCGGAATCGAGAACGCAGCGCCCGCCCATGAACGACCGGACCATCGCCACCGACAAGGAGGTTCCGTTGTTTCGCGCCCGTGGGCTGAGCAAGGTGTACCGCACCGGCGAGGTGGAGGTGCATGCGCTTCGCGGGGTGGACCTCGACGTTGCGCGCGGCGAATTCATCGTGCTGCTGGGGCCGTCGGGCAGCGGCAAGTCCACGCTGCTCAACATCCTGGGCGGACTCGACACGCCCTCGGCCGGCGACATGCAGTTCGCGGGCCGGCCGCTCACCGGTGCCGGCGAAGCCGGGCTCACCAGCTACCGGCGGGAACACGTGGGGTTCGTGTTCCAGTTCTACAACCTGATCCCGAGCCTCACCGTGCGCGAGAACGTGGCGCTGGTCACCGACATCGCGCGCGATCCCATGCCGGCGGACGAGGCCGTCGAGCTGGTCGGCCTCGCGCCGCGGCGGGACCATTTCCCGTCGCAGCTGTCGGGCGGCGAGCAGCAGCGCGTGGCCATCGCGCGGGCCATCGCCAAGCGGCCCGAAGTGCTGCTGTGCGACGAGCCGACCGGCGCGCTGGACTACCAGACCGGCAAGCTGGTGCTGGAGGTGATCGCGCGCATCAATGCCGAGCTGGGCACGACCGCCATCGTCATCACGCACAACGCGGCCATCGCCGGCATGGCAGACCGGGTGATCCACCTGGGTGACGGACGCATCCAGCGCATCGAGGTCAACGAGCACAAGGTCTCGCCTGCGGAGCTGTCGTGGTGAGCGGGGGGAGCTGACATGCGCGCGCTCGACCGCAAGCTGCTGCGCGACCTGCGCCAGATGTGGAGCCAGGCGCTCACCATCGCGCTGGTGGTGGCCAGCGGCATCGGCGGCTTCGTCACCAGCCTGTCGGCGGTGGACTCGCTGGCGCTGGCGCGCGACCGCTTCTATGCGGAGGGCCGCTTCGCCGACCTGTTCGCCGCGGTCAAGCGGGCGCCTGCCGCGCTCGAAGCGTCGCTGCGCGAGGTGCCGGGCGTCGCCGACGTGCAGACCTCGGTGGAGGCGGTGGTGCGTGTGGAGATCCCGGGTGTGTCCGACCCCATCGTCGGCCAGCTGATCGGGCTGGACCTCGCGCGCGCGGCGCGCATGAACCTGGTGAGCGTCAGCTCGGGCCAGCCCCTCGGCAGCCAGGGCGACCCGATGCATGCCGACGGCGTGCTGCCGGCGCTGGTGAACCAGGGCTTTGCCAAGGCCCGGGGGCTGAAGCCGGGCGACCAGGTCAACGCACTGGTCAACGGCCGGCAGCGCACGCTGCGCATCACCGGCACGGCGCTGTCGCCCGAGTACATCTTCGCCGGTCTCTGGGGCATGCCCGACATGCGCGGCTTCGGCGTGTTCTGGCTCGACCGCGACGTGCTGGCCGCGGCCTACGACATGCAAGGCAGCTTCAATCGCGTGTCGGTGAAGCTGGCGCCGGGTGCCTCGGCGCAGGAAGCCGTGCAGGGGCTCGTGCAACGCCTAGCGCGCTACGGCGGGCGCGACGTGTATGGCCGCGACGACCAGGTCTCGCACCAGATGCTCGACAACGAGATCAAGGAGCAGCGCGTGCTCGGGACGGTGCTGCCGGCGATCTTCCTCGGCGTGGCCGCCTTCCTGCTCAACGTGGTGGTGACGCGGCTGGTGGGCACGCAGCGCGAACAGATCGCCGCGCTCAAGGCGCTCGGCTATCCGGACCGCAGCATTGCCGCCCACTACCTGAAGCTCGTGCTGGCGATCGTGCTGGCGGGCCTGGTGCTCGGCGTCGCGGTGGGCGGCTGGCTGGGCACGCTGCTCACGGGCCTGTATGCCGAGTTCTTCCACTTCCCCCATTTCGAGCACAGCATCGCGCCGGCGCTCGTGCTGCTGAGCACGTTCGTCACGGTGGCCACGGCCGTGCTGGGCACCGTCAACGCCATCGTGGCCACGGTGCGGCTCGCCCCGGCCGAGGCGATGCGCCCGCCCGCTCCGGGCCGCTACCGGCGCACGCTGCTCGAAAGGCTGGGCATCCAGGCCATGGGCCCGGCGCTTCGCATTACGGTGCGCAACATGGAGCGCCGGCCGCTGCGCGCCGTGCTGGCGGTCGGCGGCGTGGCAGCGGCGGTGGCCATCACCATCATGGGCAACTACTTCCGCGATGCGGTCGAGGCGATCGTCGACACACAGTTCAACCTCTCGCTGCGAGGCGACATGACGGTGTGGATGACCGACCCCGGCGACGAGCCGCGCACGCGGCTGGCGCTGGCACGACTGCCCGGCGTCAGCGCGGTCGAATCCACCCGCTTCGTGCAGGTGCAGATGAGCCACGGCCATCGCAGCGAGCGCGTGCTGATCCGCGGCTTTGCCGCGAGGCCCGAGCTGTATCGCGTGATCGACGTCGACAACCGGGAAATCCTGCTCGAAGGCCGCGGGCTGCTGCTCACCGATCGCCTGGCCGCGAAGCTCGGCGTGCACGCCGGAGACACCGTGCGGGCCGAAGTGCTCGAGGGCGAGTCGCGGCGCGTGGCGTTCAAGGTGGGCGGCACCGTGCGCGACATGATGGGGCTCAACGCCTACATCGACCGCGGCGAGCTCAACCGGGCACTGGGTGACGGCGACCTCGCCGCGGGCTACGTGCTGGGGCTGGAGCGCGGGCGCGAGGCCCAGGTGCTCGAAGCCACGAAGGGCCTGCCGCGGGTGGCGGGTGCCTTCAGCAAGGCCACCCTGGTGCGCAACATGCAGGAAATCAGCGCGCGCAACGTGCGCATCATGAGCACCATCCTGACCGTCTTTGCGAGCGTGATCGCCGTGGGGGTGGTCTACAACAACGCCCGCATCGTGCTGGCCGAGCGTGGCTGGGAGCTGGCCAGCCTGCGGGTGCTCGGTTTCACCCGTGCCGAGGTGTCGGCCATGCTGCTGGGCGAGATGGCCATCACCATCGCCATGGCGCTGCCGCTGGGCATGTGGCTGGGCTGGGGGCTCATCCACCTCATCTCCGAACTGCTCAAGTCCGACCAGTTCTTCTTTCCTGTGGTGATCCGCGCGCGCACCTACGCGTGGGCGGGCCTGTGCGTGGTGGTCGCCGGCGTGGCCAGTGCACTGGTGGTGCGGCGGCGGATCGACCGCCTCGACATGGTGGCGGTGCTCAAGACGAGGGAATGAGCATGAAGAGATCGACCTGGATCTACGTTGCATCGGCCACGGCCGCCGCCGTGCTGGCGCTCGGCTGGGCCTTTGCCCCGCGGCCCCTGGAGGTGGAAGCCGCGGGCGTGACCGAAGGGCCGTTCGAGGCCACCCTCGAAGAGGACGGCCGCACCCGGCTGCGCGACCGCTACGTGGTGTCGGCGCCGCTGGCCGGCCGGCTCGACCGCATTGCGCTGCGTGAAGGCGACGCGGTGGCCGCAGGTGCCGTGGTGGCCACGCTGACCCCGGGACTCTCGCCGCTGCTGGACGACCGCACGCTGCGCGAGTTGCAGGCCCGGGTGAGCACCGTGCAGGCCAACGTCGAACGCGCCGCGGCGCGCATCGAGCAGGCGAGGGTGGGCGTGCTGCAGGCACGCAACGAGGTGCAGCGCACCGAGGAGCTGGCCCGACAGGGCTTCGTCGCGCCCAGCAAGCTCGACGCCGACCGGCTCGCCTTGCTGGCAGCGCAGAAGGAACAGGCGTCGGCCCAGGCCGATCGGCAGGTCGCCGCACACGAGGTCGCCCAGGCCCGCGCGGCGCTGGGCGCCGTGCAGCGCAACGCCCCTGGCACGCCGTTCGTGCTGCGTTCGCCGGTGGCCGGCCAGGTGCTGCGGGTGGCGCAGACGAGCGAGGCCACCGTCGGGCTCGGCACGGCGCTGCTGGAACTGGGCGATGTGTCTCGCATGGAGGTGGTGGCCGAGCTGCTGACCACCGAGGCGCTGCGGCTGCAGGTGGGCGGCCCGGTGCGCATCGAGCGCTGGGGCGGCGAAGGCGAGCTGCAGGGGCGCGTGCGGCGGGTGGAGCCGGCCGCCTTCACCAAGGTGTCGGCGCTGGGCGTGGAGGAGCAGTGCGTCAAGGTGCTGATCGACATCACCAGCCCGCCCGAGCAGTGGCGCGCACTGGGCGACGGCTTCCGGGTGGGCGTGCGCATCGTGGTGCTGTCGGTCGGCCAGGCAGTGCAGGTGCCGCTGGCGGCGGTGTTTCCGCTGGCCGACGAGGCCGGCGGCCATGGCGTTTTCGTCGTCGAGGGACAGCGGGCACGGCTGCAGCCGGTGGACGTGGCCGCGCGCAACGGCACTCATGCGTGGGTGAAACGCGGCCTCGTGCCCGGCGCGCTGGTGATCGTGTACCCGCCCGCCACCACGACCGACGGCGCGCGGGTGAAGGTGAGGAAGGTTTAGGAACCGGCCCTGTCAGCGGTGCCGCCCGCCGCGGCTGATGGACCGCAGCAGCCACAGCGCGCCGAGCACGGCCACGCTGAAGCCCATCAGCCCGAAGGCCGGCAGGCCGAACAGGCGCGGGCCGGCATCGACGGTCATCACGATCGACGAACCGATGATCAGCGCGGCCACCACCAGGCCGACGGTGAGCCGGCTCACCGCGGCGTCGAGCTGGTCCACCGACTGCTGCAGGCCGTGCACGTCGACATGGACTTGCACACCGCTGCGCCTGACGGCGCGCACCATCCGCACCAGGTCGTCCGGCAGCCCGCCGAGAACGCGCGCCGAGCGCTGCACCGAACGCCAGGCCTGCTCCCACAGAGCAGCCGGCCGGTAGCGCGCCCGCACCGCTGTCCTGAGGAGCGGCAGCGCCTCCTGGGCCATGTGGAAGGTCGGGTCCAGCCCGCGGCCCAGGCCTTCGAGCGTGATGAACACCTTGATCAGCAGCGCAAGGTCGGCCGGCAGCATGAGCCGGTGCGCCCGCAGGACGGACGTCACGTCCAGGAGCAGCCGGCCGAGGTTGAGCTCGGCCAGCGGCACGCCGTGGTAGGCGTCGAGGAAGTTGTCGATGTCGGCCGCCAGCGTCGCCACCGAGACCCGGCCGCCTCCGGTCCAGTCGAGCAGCACCTCCACCACCGACTCGGCATCGCGCTTCACCAGCCCCAGCAGCAGGTCCAGCAGCTCCGAGCGGCGGCGTTCGGACAGCTTGCCCACCATGCCGAAGTCGATCAGCGCGATGCGGTTGCCCGGCAGGTAGATCACGTTGCCCGGGTGCGGGTCGGCGTGGAAGAAGCCATCGGTGATGACCATCTTCATCACCAGGGCCGCGCCCTTGCGGGCGAGCACCTGGCGGTCGAGCCCGGCTTCATCCACGCGGGCGAGGTCCGCGCCTGGCGTGCCGTCGATCCACTCCTGGACGTTGACGCCTTCGTGGGTCCATGTCCAGATCACCTTCGGGATCACCACATCCGGGTGCCCGGCGAAGTGACCCGCAATGCGCTCCGCGTTGCGGCATTCCTGGGTGAAGTCGAGCTCGCGCGCGAGCGACCTCGCAAACTCGCGCACCAGCTCGACCGGCCGGTACGGCTCCAGCTCGGGCCAGTGCCGCACCGCCGACGCCGCGATGCGCTCGAGCAGCCTGACGTCCGCGCCGATGGTTTCGCTCACCCCTGGGCGGCGGATCTTGACGACGACCTCCTGGCCGTCATGCAGGCGCGCCCGATGCACCTGGGCGATGGACGCGGCGGCCAGCGGCTGCTCGTCGAACCAGGCGAACACCTCGTGCGGATCACCGCCGAGGCAGGACACCAACTGGGGCTTCAGCTGCTCGAAAGGCACCGCCGGCACATGGTTGTGCAGCTTCTCGAGTTCGGCGATCCATTCCGGACCGAGCAGGTCCACCCGGCCGGCCAGCAGCTGGCCCAGCTTCACGAAAGCCGGCCCGAGTTCCTCGAGCGCGCAGCGCAGCCGTGCGGGCGGTGCGAGCCGGGCCTGCAGGCTGATGCCGTTGCGGTGGGCCGCCCGGCCGGCGGCCGCGAGCAGGTGGGCGCCGCCGAGCCGCCTGACCAGGTCCTCGAACCCGTGGCGCAGCAGGACACCGACGATCTGCTGCAGGCGGTCCAGCTCGCCCAGGCCGTTGGCGGGTCGATGGTCGGCCCTCGCAGACGAGTTCTGTGCCGCCATTTCAGTTGTCCATGGCGCGTTGGCAGCACCACCCCCTGCGCCGCGTCCAGCGGTCGCAGCCCAGCGGACGCCGCGGATCCGGCTTCGCCGGTCCGCTGGCGTGCCTCGCAGGCCGCGCCGGGTCTTGCGACCCGGCCGCTCGCCAGGCACGAAACGTCCACTGGACATTTCGTGTCCGGGCTCGCCCCCCTTGAGGGGGTGCGCCGAAGGCGCTACGGGGGTGGGCCACTTCAATGCGACATCAGGACCGGCAGCGTCATGCTGGCCAGCAGCGTGCGCGTGGCGCCGCCCAGGACGCGCTCCGTCCAGCGCGGGCGGCCGTAGGCGCCCATCACCAGCAGGTCGGCACTCAGGTCGGCAGCGTGCGAGAGCAGGGCGTTGCCGACGTCGATGTCGGTGGCTTCGAGCCGCACCTGCGCGTCCACGCCGTGCCACATGAGCCAGCGGCGCATCGCCTCGAGCTTCCTGCGGGTGGCGCCTGCATGCACCTCGCCGGCCGGGGTGTCGCATTGCACGACGTGCACCTCCTTCGCCCGGCACAGCAGCGGCATCGCGTCGGCCACCGCGCGGGCGGCCTCGGGGCCGTCGTTCCAGGCCACCAGCACCCGCTCGGCCAGGGTGTCGAGCCGGCCGGCATACGGGATCACCAGCGTGGGCCGGGCGCTTTGCAGCACCACCTGCTCCACGGCCTCGCGATCGTCGTCGCGTTCGCCCTGCCCGATGACGACGAGGTCACTGCAACGGGCGTGGCTCACCACCGAGCGTGCGGTGTCGTCGGTGTCGACCACGCTTTCCACCGAGGTGAGCCCGGCGGCGCGGCAGCTTTCCTCGAAGAGGCCGGCCGTGTGCTGCGCCGTGCGGCGCAGCTGCTCCATGCTCCGCTCCAGCATCACCGAGCCTTCGAGGCCCAGCGACACCGGCCGGCGGCCGGCCGGGGCGAGGCCCACCAGGTGGCATTCGAGGCGGCGTGCCAGCCGCATGGCCAGGTCCACGCGGGTGGCACAACTTTCCTGGTCGTCCAGGTGAACCAGCAGGCTGCGGTACATGGCGTTCTCCTCAGGTGGCGGCAAGACGGTCCATCGGGTACAGCTCAGCTGCGCACCACCAGCACCGGCACCTTGCAGTGGGCCAGCACCTTGGTGGCCACCGAGCCGAGCACCACGTTGGCTATGGCGCCGTGGCCGTGGGAGCCGAGCATGACCAGGTCGAAGCGGCCCTTTTCGGCGGACGCCGCGACCAGCTTGCCGGGGTCGCCCACCTGGTGCACGAACTGCGCGTCGATCGCATGCATCTCCAGGAAGCGGCGGATCGGCTTGAACACCTCTTCGGCCTCGGTTTCATGGCGGGCCCGGACGTCGGCATCGCTCAACAGCGCGGCCAGCCCGTTCGGCAACGGCAGCAGGGCGTGCAGCACGGTGAACTGGCTCGATGGAGCCAGCCATTCTTCGTGGGCGGCGAGGTAGGCCAGCATGTGCCGGGTGTACGGGCTGCCGTCAACCGCAAGCAGGATCTTCATGGCGTGTCCTTCGGTGTGGTCGTCCGCACACGTTAGGGGACGGAGGGGCGACCGGCCTTGAGCAAGCGCAAGCGGGCCACACGGCGCCCGTCCGAAGATGAGCCGATGGACACATCGACAGCCGCTGCCCGGCTGGCGGCCGCCCTGGCTGTCGGCCTCATCGTCGGACTGGAACGGGGCTGGCGCGATCGCGGCCTGGCAGAGGGCGCCCGCGTGGCGGGCCTGCGAACCTTCGCGCTGCTCGGGCTGCTGGGCGGCGTGCTGGCGCTGTTGCAGCCGCTGCTGGGCGCCGGGCCGCTGGTGGCCGGCATCGTGGCCGTGGGCGGCGCCTTCGCCGTGGCCTACGCCATCACCTTGCGGGAGACGGGCAGCCGCAGCCTCACGTCGCTGGTGGCGGCGCTGCTCACGCTGGTGCTCGGGGCGCTGGCGGCGCTCGGGCAGACGGTGGCGGCGGTCGGCTGCGCGGTGCTGACGGCCGTGCTGCTCGACCTGAAGCCGGTGCTGCATCGCTGGCTACGCCTCGTGGAGGCCCACGAACTTCGCGCGGCGCTGCAGCTCGGCGTGCTGTCGGCCGTGGTCTGGCCGCTGCTGCCGGACACCGGCATGGGGCCCTATGGAGCGCTCAACCCGTACAGGCTCTGGCTGGCGGTGGTGCTGGTGGCCGGCCTCTCGCTGGCGGGGCATTTCGCGATGCGGCTGGCCGGCCCGCGCGACGGCGTGGTGCTGACGGGGCTCCTGGGCGGGCTCGCCTCGTCCACCGCGGTGACGGTGGCGCTGGCGCGGCGCTCACGGGAGCAGCCGGGCGCCGCGTCGAACCTGGCTGCCGGCGTGCTGCTCTCGTGCGGCGTGATGTTCGTGCGGATCGGCATCCTGCTGGCGGCCTTGCAGCCGGTGCTGTTGTCGGCGATGGCCTGGCCGCTGGGGGCGATGGCGGCCATCGTCTTCGCCGCAGGCGGCTGGCTGTGGCGCAGCGCGAGGAGCGGCGAGGCCGATTCGCGGCCGTCGCCCGTCGAGGCGCGCTACGACCTGATGACCGCACTCTCGTTTGCTGCGCTGATGGCGGCGGTGAGCGTGCTGACCCAGGCGCTGCGCGACGGCTGGGGCGACGCCGGCCTGTATGCCCTGTCGGCGCTTTCGGGGCTGGCCGACGTGGACGCGATGACGGTGTCCATCGCGCGGCTGCACGCACTCGAGGGTGTCGCCACCGGCGTGGCATCGAACGCCTTGCTGCTGGTGATGGCCAGCAATCTGCTGTCGAAGGGCCTGCTGGCATGGGGGGTGGGCGGCCGGGTGCTGGGCTGGCGCGTCGTCGCCGGTTTTGCCGCCACCGTGGCCGGCGGGGCCGTGGCGCTGGGGGCTTCGGGCGGCTGAGACCGCCAGGGCCATGGCGCCATTTCGGTAGACTCGCGTCCCGCCTGAGACCGGGCAAACCCGTTCGTCCTGCACGGCCCGCCCGAAAACCAGCCACATCCCGGGCCCCGGCCGCGGGAAAATCACGCCCCATGTCGTCCGTCACCACCTCCACCCCCAAGATCGGTTTCGTCAGCCTCGGCTGTCCCAAGGCCCTGACCGACTCCGAGCTCATCCTCACCCAGCTCAGCGCCGAGGGTTACGCCACCAGCAAGACCTTCGAGGGCGCCGACCTCGTGATCGTCAACACCTGCGGCTTCATCGACGACGCGGTGAAGGAAAGCCTGGACACCATCGGCGAAGCGCTGGCCACCAACGGCCGGGTCATCGTCACCGGCTGCCTGGGGGCCAAGGCGGGCGACGGCGGCGACAACCTGGTGAAGCAGGTGCATCCCAAGGTGCTGGCCGTTACCGGCCCGCACGCCACCCAGGAGGTGATGGACGCCGTGCACCAGCACGTGCCCAAGCCGCACGACCCCTTCGTCGACCTGGTGCCGGCGGCCGGCATCAAGCTCACGCCCAAGCACTACGCCTACCTCAAGATCAGCGAGGGCTGCAACCACCGCTGCGCGTTCTGCATCATCCCCAGCATGCGCGGCGACCTGGTGTCGCGGCCGGTGGGCGACGTGCTGAAGGAGGCGCAGGCCCTGTTCGAGGGTGGCGTGAAGGAGCTGCTCGTCATCAGCCAGGACACCTCGGCCTACGGCGTGGACGTGAAGTACCGCACCGGCTTCTGGGACGGCAAGCCGGTCAAGACCCGCATGCTCGACCTGGTGGAAAGACTCGCCGACCTGGCCGACAGGCACGGCGCCTGGGTGCGGCTGCACTATGTGTATCCGTACCCGCACGTCGACGAGGTGCTGCCGCTCATGGCCTCCGGCCGGGTGCTGCCCTACCTGGACGTGCCGTTCCAGCATGCCCACCCCGACGTGCTCAAGCGAATGAAGCGGCCGGCCAGCGGCGAGAAGAACCTGGAGCGCCTGTCGCGCTGGCGCGAGATCTGCCCCGAGATCGTGGTGCGTTCCACCTTCATCGCCGGTTTCCCCGGCGAAACCGAGGCCGAGTTCGAGTACCTGCTCGACTTCATGCGCGAAGCGCGCATCGACCGCGCCGGCTGCTTTGCCTATTCGCCGGTCGAGGGCGCCAGCGCCAACGACCTGCCCGGCGCCTTGCCCGACGAGGTGCGCGAGGAGCGCCGCGCGCGCTTCATGGCCGTGGCCGAGGAAGTGTCGGCTGCCAAGCTGCGCGAGCGCATCGGCGCCACGATGCAGGTGCTGGTGGATTCCGCACCGGCGCTGGGCCGCAAGGGCGGCGTGGGCCGCAGCTATGCCGACGCGCCGGAAATCGACGGCACGGTGAAGCTGCTGCCGCCGGAGAAGGCGTCGAAGACGCTGAAGGTGGGCGAGTTCACCCGTGCCCGCATCGTGGGCGCCGAGGGCCACGACCTGATCGCGCAGCCGATTTGAGAAGGTGACCCGTCAGCGCAGCAGCTCGATCTCGCGGGGGTCGAGCCTCACCTCCACGCGCGCGTCATAGCGCAGCCCATGAATCTCCGGCGCCAGCACCTCCACGATGCTGGGCGACTGGAAGTGGGTCTTCTTGGTCTGGGGGTGCGGGTAGTAGACCCAGCAGCCTTCGTACAGGCGGCCTTCGCAGACCAGCTGGCAGCCCGAGAACGAGAAGGTCTCGGGCGGGTGCAGCGAGGTCCACTCGACGCGCTCGAAGGTCCATCGCGGCGCCAGCAGGCGGAACGTCCACGGGGCGATCGAGATGTTGAGCGTGCCTTCGAACAGCCCGTCGAGGTCGAGCCCGCGTTCGCGGAAGAAGGGCTTCTGCATGCGGATGGAGCTGTCGGGGTAGGGCGAGGTGTCGCCGCGCCCCGAGGCCACCTGGTGGCCGGCCATCACCACGCCCTTGACCGCTTGCCAATGGGAATGGGTCATGGTCAGGCCCCCAGTTTCAGGAACAGGTCGCGATCGGGTGCGAACTGCGCATACAGCGGCAGCAGGGCGCCGCCGATCGCGCGGGCGTCGGAGCCGATGGTGCCGGGCAGCACCTGCGGCCGCCAGACGCCTTCCCAGCTGTAGGCGTCCTGCGCGCGGGCGATGCTCTGCATCAGCGCGTCGAGCAGCGACGGGTGGAAAGACCCGTCGACGATCACCGCTTCGAGGTCGAGCAGGCAGGCGGCGTTGTGGATCGCCAGCGCGATGCCGCCGGCAGCCTGCCGCAGCCAGGCCTCGGTGTGCGCAAGCCATTCGCCCTGCAGCGCGCGCTCGTCGTTGCAGGCCGCCGGGTCGAGCCCGGCCTCGGCGAACAGCCGTTCCAGGTTGAACAGCGACGCCGAGCTCAGCAGCTGGGGCGGCATCTGCCGGCCTTCCTGCGTGGCCGACAGCGCGAACGAACCCACCGCGCCGGCGTTGCCGTGCACCCCGCCGCGCAGGTGGCTGTCGATGACCAGGCCGCCGCCGATGAAGGTGTCGACGAAGACGTGCAGGAAGGTGCGCATGCTGCGGCCGCGCCCGGCCACCAGTTCGGCCACGCACGCGGCGGCCGTGTCCTTGGCGAATTCCACGGGCAGGCCGGTGATGGCCTCGATGCGCTGGCGGATGTCGACGCCGTCCCAGTGGTGCGCCTGCTCGTCGGAGATGCCCAGCACCTGCTGCCAGCCGCCGATGGACAGCGGCGCGGCCACGCCGGCCCCGCACAGGCGGCCGGCCAGCGCCGGGCCGAGGCTGGCCCGCACGTCGCCGATCAGGGCCTGCAGGTGGCCGAACAGGGTGCCGGGGTCCGGGAAGGCATAGCTCACCGAACGCCGCTCGCGCACCTGGCCGGCGAAATCCATCAGCAGCACGTCGGCGCTGCGGCGGCCGATCTCGATGCCCAGCGTGAAGGCGCCGTCGGGCGCGAGCGCGATCGGCACCGAGGGCTGCCCGACCTTGCCGCGCACCGGCTCCAGCTTGGTGACGAGGCCGTCGTCCAGCAGACCGGCAATGATGAGCGAGATGGCTTGCGCGGAGAGGTGGGTGAGCCGTGCGAGCTCGGCCTTCGGCGTCGGGCCGTGCAGGCGGATGGCCTGCAGCACGACGCGCTCGTTGAATTCGCGCACGCCGCCCTGGTTCGAGCCCCGGGGCTTGAGGTGGGGCTGCGCGGCGGCGGCTGGACTCGCTTCCTGGAGCATCGGTTCTTGGGCGGTCCTAGGCCACCAGGGCCTGGGCGATCACGCCCTTGCGGAAGATGAAGTTGGCGAAGGGTTGCAGCTCGCCCGTGACCACGATGGCACGGGCCGAGGAGCGCACGCGATCGTAGAACGCGAAGCGCTCGACGGCCTGGGCGTTTTCGCAGATGTCCTGCGAGGCCATCCATTCGATGACGCCGCGCTGCACCGCCGAGGCGAAGCCCTCGGGCCGGCCGCTCACCTGCATGTAGCACGCCGCGGGGCCGCCGTCGGCGTCGAGCGGCAGCACCGACAGCACCGCTTCGCAGGCGCGCTGCAGGCTCACGCCCGGCAGCCGGATCACCGGCTTGCCGCCGGCCAGCGTTTCGGCGGTGAAGTTGGCATCTGCCACGACGATTTCGTCGCCATGGCCCATGGCGGCAAGCACGTGCAGCAACTGGGGCGACAGCAGCGGGTCGATGTTCTTGAGCATGTGGGTCAGCCTTCAGGCCAGCGCTTCGGCGGGCAGGTCCTCGATCTTCATGGCGCCGGTCATCACCGCCACCGTGTCCGACATCGAGATGCCCCTGGGGTTGAGCACCGCGGCGCGCCGGCCCAGCCGCTGCACGTGGATGCGGTCGGCGATCTCGAACACGTGCGGCATGTTGTGGCTGATGAGGATGACGGGCAGGCCCTTGTCGCGCACGCGGCGGATGAGCTCCAGCACCATGTTGCCTTCCTTCACGCCGAGCGCGGCGGTGGGCTCGTCCATGATGACCACATGCCGCGCGAAGGCCGCGCTGCGCGCCACCGCCACGCCCTGGCGCTGGCCGCCGGAGAGCGTCTCCACGGCCTGGGTCATCGAGCGGATGCCGATCTTGAGGTCCGCCATGTGGGTGGTGGCCTCCTTCAGCATGCGCGGCTTGTCGAGCACCTTGAACAGCCTGCCCATGAGACCGGGCTTCAGCACCTCGCGGCCCAGGAACAGGTTCTCGGCGATGGTCATCGCGGGCGCGACGGCGAGGTCCTGGTAGACCGTCTCGATGCCCTGGCGGCGCGCGTCGATCGGGCTCTTGAAGTGCACCGGCCGGCCGTCGAGCAGGATCTCGCCTTCGTCGGGCACCAGCGCGCCCGACAGCGCCTTGATGAGGCTGGACTTGCCGGCGCCGTTGTCGCCGATCACCGCCAGGATCTCGCCGGCGCGCACTTCGAAGTCGGCGCCGTCGAGGGCGGTGACGTGGCCGTAGCGCTTGACCAGGCCGCGCGCCTGCAGCACCGGCACGTTGGCGGCAGCGGCCGCCACGGAGTGGGGGAGGGGTGCGTTCATCGTGAGCGGTGCGAGAGTTGATCGGTCGCCACCGCGAGGATGACGAGGATGCCGGTGATGAGGATCTGGTAGACCGACGACACGCCCATCAGCGTGAGACCGTTGCGGAACACGCCGACGATGAGCGCGCCGATCAGCGTGCCGATGATGAGCCCGCGGCCGCCGAACAGGCTGGTGCCGCCCAGCACCACCGCGGTGATGCTGTCGAGGTTCTCGGTCTGGCCGGCCTGCGGGTCGCCCACGCCGGTGCGGGCGATCGAAAGCAGCGAGGCAATGCCGTAGAACAGCCCGGCCAGCACGTACACGCAGATCAGCACGCGGTCGGTGGAAATGCCGGTCAGGCGCGCGGCTTCCTTGTTGTTGCCCACCGCGTAGACGTGGCGGCCGGGCGCGGTGTCGCGCAGGCCCCACCACATGAGTGCGTACAGCGCGAGCATGAGCACGGTGCCGTAGTTCATGGTGGTGTCGCCGAAGCCGAAGGTGTTGCCCAGCCAGGTGTGCTCGGCCGGCAGGTCGGTCACCGTCTGCGCGGCGGCGTACAGCTGGGTCACCGCGAAGGCGATGTTCATCGTGCCCAGCGTCACGATGAAGGGCGGCAGCTTGATCTTGGTGACCAGCAGGCCGTTGAGCAGGCCGAAGCCCATGGTGACGGCCAGGCCGCAGGCAATGGCCAGCAGGGGCGGCAGGCCGTGGTCCACCGCGAACTTGCTCATGACGATGGAGCCCAGCGCCATGACCATGCCGCACGAGAGATCGATGCCGGCGGTGAGGATGATCAGCGTCTGGCCGATGGCGATGACGCCCACCACCATGACCTGCTGCAGGATCAGCGAGAAGTTGCCGGCCGAGAGGAAGCGGTCGGACTGGAACGAGAAGAACGCGCAGGCGGCCAGCAGGGCGAGCAGCGGCCCCAGCGTGGCCATCGGCGGCAGGTGGTGTTTCCAGGCGGTCATGTTGCGGGCGTTGAGGGCGGGGGCACCAAGGCCCCCGCGGTCATGAGCGGAGAGTCCCATGGTGCACCGGCCTTACTTCTTGCCCCAGCAGAGGTCGAGGCCGGTCTTGGTGTCCTTGCTGTCGACGCCGGAGACGGCCTTGTCGGCGATCAGCATGACGCCGGTGTCGGTGTAGCCGGCGACCTTCTTGCCGGTCTTTGCATACTCGACGCCCGCTTCGACACCCATGGCCGCCATCTTCAGCGGGTACTGCTGCGAGGTGGCGGCGATGTTGCCGGCCTTCACGTCGCGCACACCCTGGCAGCCGCCGTCCACCGACACGATCAGCACGTTCTTTTCCCTGCCCGCGGCCTTGAGCGCCTTGTACGCACCGGCCGCGGCGGGCTCGTTGATCGTGTAGACGAGGTTGATGTCGGGGTTCTTCTGGAGGCAGTTTTCCATGCCGGTCTGGCCCTTGGCCTGGTCGCCGTAGCTGTCGGCCATGCACACCACGTCGGGCGTCTTCAGCAGTTCGGTGGTCTTGGCGTCGGCCTTGGCGCCGTTGAAGCCGGCCAGGAACCCGTTGTGGCGCTGGATGCCCACCGGGTGCCCGGGGAACAGGTCGAGCGTGGCGATCCTGGCCGGCTTGCCGCCCAGCGCCGCCTTGGCGTACTGGCCGATCAGCACGCCGGCCTTGAAGTTGTCGGTCGCGAAGAGCGCGTCCACCGCCTCGACCGGCTCGGTCGGGCTGTCCAGCGCGATCACCATGACGCCCTTCTCGCGCGCCTTCTTGACGGCCGGCACGATGGCCTTGGAGTCGTTCGGCGTGATGAGGATGGTCTTGGCGCCGGCGGCCATCATGTTCTCGATCGCGGTCACCTGGCCCGCGTTGTCGCCGTCGGCCTTGCCGGCGGCGGACAGCAGCTTGGCGCCCTTGGCTGTAGCGGCCTGCTGTGCGCCTTCCTTCATCTTCACGAAGAACGGGTTGGTCTCGGTCTTGGTGATGAGGCCGATGACCGGCTGGTCGGCGGCTTGCGCACTGCACAGGGCAGTCAGGGCGGTGAGGGCGAAGGCGGTGCGGATCGGTTTCAAGCTCGTCTCCTTTGGTGGTGTGGGTTCAGCCCGGCTGGCGCCGGTGCAGCCGCGTATTGCCGGCCTGCGGAAAAGTATAGGAAGGCCGGCGTTAATAAATCAACCGACTTTATTAATGGAAAACCCCGATGCCGGCTGAAGGCGGGGCGCCAAGAATCTGCCCGATGCGCGGCCCCCCGGGGCCGCATGTCCAGTTGCCCGGGAACGTCCCATGTCCGCCCTGTTTGTCGCCGCTGGCGAAGCCCTCATCGACCTGATCCAGCAACCCGATGGCCGCTACGAAGCCTGCCTCGGCGGCTCGGTCTTCAACTTCTGCGTCGCGCTGGCGCGCCTGCGCGTCCCCACGGCTTATGCCAACCCGCTGTCGCGCGACCCGTTCGGCCGCCGCTTCGCGCAGCGGCTGCAGGACGACGGCGTGCGCATGCTGTCCGCCGCGCCCGACGACGCGCCCACGTCGCTGGCCGTGGTGTCGCTCGATGCCCAGGGCAAGGCCAGCTACAGCTTCCACCGCGCCCACGTGGCCGATCGCCGCATCGACGTGGAGGCGTTGCTGCCCCGGCTGGAGCAGGTGGCCGGCGTGCACATCGGCGGCCTGGCGCTGGTCCCGGACGACGTGGCCCGCTACGTCCGCATCGCCCAGGCGGTGGCCGCGGCGGGCGGCGTGGTGTCGGTCGATGCGAACCTGCGCCCGGCCGTGGTGCCCGAAGCGGCGCGTTATGCCGAGGGCGTGCTGCGGGCGCTGGCCCACGGGCACCTGGTGAAGGTGAGCGATGAGGACCTGCTGCACCTGGGGCTGGCGGGCAACGTACAGGACGAGCGGGCGCTGGTGGCCGCGGCCCGTTCGCTGCTGCAAAGGCCCGGCGCGGCCACCCGCGTCGTGGCGCTGACCCGCGGCGCGCAGGGGGCCGACCTCGTCACCGGGAGCCTGCACCTGAGGGCTCTGCCGCCCGAGGGCCTGGTGGTGCAGGACACCGTGGGCGCGGGCGACTGCTTCATGGCCGGCCTGGTCGCCGGGCTGCATGCGGCCGGTGTGCTGCGGCCCGACGCGCTCGGCAGCGCGGCCCGGCCGGCGCTGGAAGGCGCGCTCCAGCTCGCGGTGGCGGGTGCCTCCGTCGACGTGACGCGTGTCGGCTGCGACCCGGCGCGCTGGGAAGAGGCCCAGGCGATGAAGGCGCGGGTGAAGCTGGCTACGATCGCCGGATGACCGATGACTCCCCCAAACCCCCGCGCGCGCTCGACACCGAGCTGATCCACCACCCCTATCAGCCGCCACAGGACTTCGAGTCGGTGGCGCCCGGCGTCTTCAAGGGCTCGACCATCTTCTTTCCCGACGTGGCCGCGCTGCGGGCACGCCGCTGGATCGACAAGAGCGGCTACACCTACGGCCTGCACGGCACGCCGACCAGCTTCACGCTCGAGGCGCGCCTGGCCACGCTGGAAGGCGGGCGCCACACGCTGCTGCTGCCCAGCGGCCTCGCGTCCATCGTGCTGGTGGATACGGCGCTGCTGAAGGCCGGCGACGAAGTGCTGCTGCCGGACAACGTGTACGGGCCGAGCCGCGAGTTCGCGCGGCACGAGCTGGCCCGCTGGGGCATCACGCACCGCTTCTACGACCCGGCCGACACCGGCTCGCTGGCTGCGCTGCTGGCGCCCGCCACGCGGCTGGTGTGGCTCGAAGCGCCGGGCTCGGTGACGATGGAGTTTCCGGACCTGCGCGGGCTCGTGCGGGTGGCGCGCGCAGCCGCGTCGCAGCCGGTCATCGCGCTGGACAACACCTGGGGTGCGGGCCTGGCCTTCAAGCCCTTCGACCTGGGTGACGGCCTCGCGGTCGACGTCAGCGTGCATGCGCTGACGAAATACCCGTCCGGCGGGGGCGACGTGCTGATGGGCTCCGTCACCACGACGGATTCGAACCTGCACCAGCAGCTGGCGTTGTCCCGCAGCCGGCAGGGGCAGGGGGTCGCCGCGAACGACGTCGAGACGCTGCTGCGCTCGCTGCCGTCGCTGCCGCTGCGCTACGCCGCGCAGGACGCCACCGGCCGCCGGTTGGCGAGGTGGTGCGAGGCGCGGCCGGAGATCACGCGGGTGCTGCATCCGGCCCTGGAAGGCGCCCCCGGGCACGAGCACTGGGCATCGTTGTGCACCGCGGCCGCCGGCCTCTTCACCGTGGAATTCGATGCCCGCTATGCGCAGGCGCAGGTGGATGGCTTCGTCAACGCCCTGAAGCTGTTCCGCATCGGCTGGTCATGGGGCGGGCCGGTGAGCCTGGCGGTGCCTTACCGCGCGCAGAGCCTGCGCAGCCTGCCGGTCCCCTATGGCGGAGCGCTGGTGCGGTTTTCGGCGGGGCTGGAGTCGGCGCAGGACCTGGTGGCCGATCTCGAACAGGCGCTGCAGGTGTTGAAGGGCTGAAAGGCTGAATGACGCGAGGTCATTCCTTCGGGTTCGACGACACCTTGTGCCGCATCAGCCGGCCCTTCTCCCTCTCCCAGTCGCGCTTCTTCTCGGTCTCGCGCTTGTCGTGCAGCTGCTTGCCCTTGGCCAGCGCGATGTCGGCCTTCACGCGGCCGGCCTTGTAGTGCAGGTTGAGCGGCACCAGGGTGTAGCCCTTCTGCTCGACCTTGCCGACGAGGCGGCGGATCTCGTCCTTGTGCATCAGCAGCTTCTTGGTGCGGTCAGCCTCCGGGCGCACGTGCGTGGAGGCGGTGCGCAGCGGGTTGATGCGGCAGCCGATGAGGAACAGCTCGCCGTCGCGGATGACCACGTAGCCGTCGGTGAGCTGCACCTGGCCCGAGCGCACGGCCTTCACCTCCCAGCCTTCGAGCACGATGCCGGCCTCGAAGCGCTCTTCGATGAGGTAGTTGAAATGGGCCTTCTTGTTTTCTGCGATGGGCGACATGGCAAGCCAGTTGAGGCCGAAGCCTCTTGAGTTAACGAAGGGCCGCTCCCGAGTTGACTCACCCCCTCGGGGGGAGGCCGAGGCGAAGCGTTGGCTTGGGGGCACCCTCAATACAATCGCGCGATTGTGAAGCACGTCAAGAAGTCGGTCCTGCTCTGGTATTCGCCGCACGAGATGTACGAGCTGGTGACGGCCGTGAACGAGTACCCCAAATTCCTGCCCTGGTGCGAGCGCGCCGAGGTGCTCGAGCACCATGGCGACGGCATGACCGCGAGGTTGCACCTGTCCTATCACGGCGTACGCCATGCGTTCACCACCCGCAACGCCCACACGGTGAACGAACGGGTGGTGGTCGATCTGGTCGACGGGCCTTTTTCGCTGCTGGAAGGCGAGTGGCGCTTCGTGCCGCTGGGCACCCCGGCGGCCGACGTGCAGCCGGGCGGGGGCGCCGCGGCCTGCAAGATCGAATTCGAGCTGCGCTATGCGTTCTCGAGCCGCGCGCTCGAGGCCGTGGTGAGCCCGGTCTTCGACCGGGTCGCCAACACCTTCGTCGATTCGTTCGTCAAACGCGCCGAGCAGGTGTATGGCGCGCGCTGAGTCGCAGCGGGTGGCGCTGCTGCGCGTCGAGGTGGTCTACAGCCCGGCGCCGCGCGAGATCGACGCGGCGGTCGTCGAGCTGCCCGAAGGCTCCACCGTGCTGCACGCGCTGCGCGCGAGCCGCCTGCTGGAGCGGCACCCGGAGATCGACCTGTCGGTTCAGCGGGTGGGGGTGTGGGGCCGCACGGCCGGCTTGGCCGACCCGCTGAGGGCATCAGACCGCGTGGAGGTCTACCGCGGGCTGCGGGTGGACCCGAAGGAGGCGCGCCGCCAGCGCTATCGCTCGCACAAGCAGGAGCGGGTGAAGCGCTGACGCGGGCCTGCCTAGCCGCACTCCGAGGCGATGATCTGCCGGGTGCGCTCCATTTCCTTGGCGCGCGCGGCATCGTCGAGGATCTCCCGTTCGCCCTTTTCGTTGGTGCGCGCGATGCGGATGCCGTCGTCCAGCGTGCGCTGGTAGCTCCTGGCGCGCTGGCAGTTATCGGCGCGCGTCTTGGCGAGTTTTTCTTCATCGGCCTTGCGCTTGGCCGTTTCTTCCTGCTCCTGCTGCTTCTTCTTCGCCTCGAGCTGCGGGTCGGAAGCGCGCGCGGCGGGCTGCTGCGCGGCGGCGGGTGCGGCAGGCGTCAGGCTCGAAGGTGCGACCGCCACCGCGCGGCCGCCAGCCGGCTTCGACAGGATGTCCTTCTCGGCCACGCCGGGCGGCGGCGGGCGGTCGCTGTACTGCACGCGGCCGTCCTTGTCCCGCCACTTCCATTGCGCAATGGAAGGCGTTGCGAGGGCAACGCCCAACAGGGCCAGGACGATGAGACGGGCAGTGCTTTTCATAGCCGGCGAGTTTAGCGGGCGCCCCGTGCCCCGCGAAGCGTGACTCCCCGGAGGGACCTCGCTCGAACTGTGAGGAATTGCACGTTCGGCGCTGGTGCCGCCGGTCCGCAAGAGGCAGCGGCGGCGCCTCCGTATAATCCGCTTTTGCGTCTGGAGCTTCCTCATGCGCCTTCTCGGCAAAGCGCTCACCTTCGACGACGTGTTGTTGGTGCCGGCGTACTCCCAGGTGTTGCCACGCGACACCAGCCTCTCGACCCGACTCTCCCGCAACATCACGCTGAATCTTCCGCTCGTGTCCGCCGCCATGGACACCGTGACGGAAGCGCGCCTGGCCATTGCCATCGCGCAGGAGGGCGGGATCGGCATCGTTCACAAGAACATGACGCCCAAGCAGCAGGCGGCCGAGGTGTCGCGCGTGAAGCGCTACGAATCCGGTGTGCTGCGCGATCCGATCACCATCTCGCCTGGCGTGAAGGTGCGCGACGTGATCGAGCTGTCGCGCCAGCACGGCATCTCCGGCTTCCCGGTCGTCGAGGACGGCAAGGTGGTGGGCATCATCACCGGCCGCGACCTGCGCTTCGAGACGCGCCTCGACGCCCCCGTGCGCGAGGTGATGACCCCGCGCGAGCGCCTCATCACGGTGAAGGAAGGTTCCGCGCCCGCCGAGGCCAAGGCGCTGATGCACAAGCACAAGCTCGAACGCGTGCTCGTCGTGAACGACGCCTTCGAACTGCGCGGCCTCGTGACGGTGAAGGACATCACCAAGCAGAGCAACTTCCCGAATGCGGCGCGCGACCCGCACGGCAAGCTGCGCGTGGGCGCCGCGGTGGGCGTGGGCGAGGGCACCGAGGAACGCGTCGAGCTGCTGGCGAAGGCCGGGGTCGACGCCATCGTGGTCGACACCGCCCACGGCCACAGCAAGGGGGTGCTCGACCGCGTGCGCTGGGTCAAGCAGAACTTCCCGCAGGTCGACGTGATCGGCGGCAACATCGCCACCGGCGCTGCGGCACTGGCGCTGGCCGAAGCGGGCGCCGACGCGGTGAAGGTCGGCATCGGACCCGGGTCGATCTGCACCACCCGCATCGTGGCCGGCGTGGGCGTGCCGCAGATCATGGCCATCGACAGCGTGGCCACCGCGCTCAAGGGCAGCGGCGTGCCGCTCATCGCCGACGGCGGCATCCGCTATTCGGGCGACATTGCCAAGGCCATCGCCGCGGGTGCCTGCACCGTCATGATGGGCGGCATGTTCGCCGGCACCGAAGAGGCGCCGGGCGAGGTGATCCTGTACCAGGGCCGCAGCTACAAGAGCTACCGCGGCATGGGCTCCATCGGCGCCATGCAGCAGGGCAGTGCCGACCGCTACTTCCAGGAAAGCAGCACCGGCAACCCCAACGCCGACAAGCTGGTGCCCGAAGGCATCGAAGGCCGCGTGCCCTACAAGGGGTCGGTGGTCGCGATCCTGTTCCAGATGGCAGGTGGCCTGCGTGCCTCGATGGGCTATTGCGGCTGCTCCACGGTCGACGAAATGCGCGAGCGCGCCGAGTTCGTGGAGATCACCGCGGCCGGCATTCGCGAGAGCCACGTGCACGACGTGCAGATCACCAAGGAAGCGCCGAACTATCGAATGGAGTGATGCTCCTGCCGACCTCGCCACGCCGCCCGGTCCCGACCGGGCGGTGCGGTTTCTGAAGCCTCATCGTGACGAACGAAGCCCTCCGATCCCCCGACCGCAGCCACAAGCCGCGCCGCGAAGCGGCCATGCCTTTCATCCTGGTCGCGGTGCTGATCGACATGGTGTCGATCGGCCTGATCATCCCGGTGCTGCCGCCGCTGGTGGGCACCTTCACCGGCTCGCAGGCCGACCAGGCGTTCTGGTTCGGGGCCGTGATGTTCGCCTTCGGCATCGCCAACTTCTTCGGCTCGCCGGTGCTGGGGGCGCTGTCCGACCGCTACGGGCGCCGGCCGGTGCTGCTGATCGGCTTCTGCGGGCTGGCGGTGAGCTTTTTCGTCACGGCGCTGGCCACGCACCTGTGGATGCTGATCGCCGTGCGGCTGGTGAGCGGTGCCATGCAGGCGAACGTGGCAGTCGCCAACGCCTACGTGGCCGACATCACCGCGCCCGAAGATCGCGCCAGGCGCTTCGGCCTGCTCGGCGCCATGTTCGGGCTCGGCTTCATCCTCGGGCCGGTGATGGGCGGCCTGCTCGGCGCCCTCGACCTGCACCTTCCGTTCTACGTCGCCGGTTCGCTGGCCCTGCTGAACTGGCTCTACGGCTTTTTCGTGCTGCCCGAGTCGCTGCCTGCCGAGCGTCGCCGCGCTGTCGACTGGAGCCGCGCCAACCCGATCTCGTCGCTGAAGGCGCTTACCCGGCTCAAGGGCGTGGGCCTGCTCGTCGTGGTGATCGGCATCAGCGGCCTGGCGCAGTTCATCCTGCACACCACCTGGGTGCTGTACACGCAGTTCAAGTTCGGCTGGGGGCCCAGCGAAAACGGCTGGTCGCTGTTTGCCGTGGGCGTGATGTCCGCGCTGGTGCAGGGCCTGCTGCTCGGGCGCCTGCTCAAGCACTTCTCGGCGCAGCGCCTGGCGGTGATGGGGCTGGTGTCGTCGACCGTGTGCTTTGCCCTGTGGGGCGCGGCCACCGAGGGCTGGATGATGTATGCGGTGATCTTCGCCAACGTGCTCGGGTTCGCGGCGGCCGCCTCGATCCAGAGCATCGTCTCCAACGCTGCCGACCACCGCACGCAGGGCCAGACCATGGGCGCCGTGGCCTCGCTCAACAGTGCCATGGCCGTGCTCGCGCCGGTGGTCGGTGCCCCCTTGCTCGGCGCCGTTTCGGACCTGCCGGCGGGCGACTGGCGCATCGGCGCGCCTTACTACTTCTGTGCCGCCCTGCAGCTGACGGCCACGCTGCTGGCGCTGCGCCATTTCCGCACCCAGCGTGAGCATCGCCTGCGGGCCGCCACGACACCTTCCTCGACCTGAGCGCACACACCATGCACGACAAGATCCTCATCCTCGATTTCGGCTCGCAGGTCACGCAGCTGATCGCGCGACGCGTGCGCGAGGCGCACGTGTACTGCGAGATCCATCCGAACGACGTGTCGGACGCGTTCATTCGCGAGTTCAAGCCGCGCGGCATCATCCTCAGCGGCAGCCACGCCAGCACCTACGAAGACCACCAGCTGCGCGCGCCGCAGGCCGTGTGGGAGCTGGGCGTGCCGGTGCTGGGCATCTGCTACGGCATGCAGACCATGGCCGCGCAGCTGGGCGGCAAGGTGGAGTGGAGCGATCACCGCGAGTTCGGCTACGCCGAGGTGCGCGCACACGGCCACACCAGGCTGTTCGCCGGCATCCAGGACTTCAGCACCACCGAAGGCCACGGCATGCTGAAGGTGTGGATGAGCCACGGCGACAAGGTGACCGAGCTGCCCCCGGGCTTCAAGCTGATGGCGTCGACCCCCAGCTGCCCGATCGCCGGCATGGCGAACGAGGAGAAGGGCTACTACGCGGTGCAGTTCCACCCCGAGGTGACGCACACGCTGCAGGGCAACGCGATGCTCACGCGCTTCGTGCGCGAGATCTGCGGCGCCAGCGGCGACTGGATCATGGGCGACTACATCGCCGAGGCGGTGGCGAAGATCCGCGAGCAGGTCGGCGACGAAGAAGTGATCCTGGGCCTGTCGGGCGGCGTGGACTCCAGCGTCGCTGCCGCACTGATCCATCGCGCCATCGGCGACCAGCTGACCTGCGTGTTCGTCGACCATGGCCTGCTGCGCCTGAACGAAGCGCAGATGGTGATGGAGATGTTCGCCGGCAAGCTGCATGCGAAGGTCGTGCACGTCGACGCCAGCGAGCAGTTCCTCGGTCACCTGAAGGGCGTGTCCGACCCGGAGCAGAAGCGCAAGATCATCGGTCGCGAGTTCGTCGAGGTGTTCCAGCGCGAAGCGAAAAAGCTCGCGAAGGCGAAGTGGCTGGCGCAGGGCACGATCTACCCGGACGTCATCGAGTCCGGCGGCGCCAAGACCAAGAAGGCCACCACCATCAAGAGCCACCACAACGTGGGCGGCTTGCCCGAGACCCTGGGGCTCAAGCTGCTGGAGCCGCTGCGCGAGCTGTTCAAGGACGAGGTGCGCGAGCTGGGGGTGGAGCTGGGCCTGCCGCCCGAGATGGTGTATCGCCACCCGTTCCCCGGCCCCGGCCTGGGCGTGCGCATCCTCGGCGAGGTGAAGCGCGAATACGCCGACCTGCTGCGGCGCGCCGATGCGATCTTCATCGAGGAACTGCGCGGTACGCGGGACACCACCTCCGGCAGGAGCTGGTACGAGTTGACGAGCCAGGCGTTCGCGGTGTTCCTGCCGGTCAAGAGCGTGGGCGTCATGGGCGACGGCCGCACCTACGACTACGTGGTGGCGCTGCGCGCGGTGCAGACCAGCGACTTCATGACGGCCGACTGGGCCGAGCTGCCCTATGGCCTGCTCAAGCGGGTGTCGGGCCGGATCATCAACGAGGTGCGCGGCATCAACCGCGTCACCTACGACGTCTCGAGCAAGCCGCCCGCCACCATCGAGTGGGAGTGA
>CAMLNA010000018.1 GCA_946481025.1 uncultured Rivibacter sp. | reverse complement strand
AGGGGCCGGTGAAGGCACTGGCCTTCACCCTGAGCCGCAGCAGCCCGAGCTACACAGGGCCCATCGACGACGAGCAGATGGTGAGGATCCTGCGCGATGCACGCGGGCGCTTCGGCACCACGCTGGACTACCTGCTGGCCACCGCCGACGGCCTGCGCAAGCTCGGCATCCGCGATGCGGAGATCGAGCGGCTGGCGGGGCTGGCACGCCGCCACGGGCTCACATGACGACGCTCACCTGAACATCAGCGCGGTGTTGTGCAGGGCCCCTCCGCCGCCCTGCACGAGGCGCAGGGCATGCAGGTCGTCCTCGGTGTCGACGTCGAGCAGCACGCCCGGGTCGTCGACCTCGACGCCGTGGGACGGATATCGCCCCAGCAGGCGCCGCGCGCCTTCGTCACCGCTCAGGGTGGCGAGCTCCGAGTACAGCTCGGCAGCGAATCCGACCGGGTGCCCGCGCCGGCCCTGGTGCTGCGCATAGGCGACCGGGTAGTTGACCAGCGCCCTGGCAACGGCCAGCAGCGAAGCCGGCTGCACCATGGGCATGTCGCCCGGCAGCACGAGCCAGCCGCAGGCATGCGGCCGCGCGGTCACGCCCGCGGCAATGGAATAGCCCATGCCCAGGGGCTCCATGCTGGCCGAGCCCACCATGGGCAGCAGCACCACGTCCTTGGCGGCCACCACGTGACGCGCCTGCTCGGCCAGCGACTCGGTAGTGACCACCACGACCGGCAGGCCGGTCGCGACCGCATGCTGCAGGGTGGTGGCCAGCACGCTGAGCGCCCCGAGCGGCTGCATCAGCTTGTGATGCTGCCCCTGGAATCTGGAACCGCTACCAGCGGCCAATACGACGATGACAGGTTCTGCCGTCTTCACGCGGCACCTCCACTGCGACTGCAACTGCTTCTGCCCCATGCACACATGACAAGTCTGCTCCCCGTTCCTATGGGACAGCTTTCGCGCACCGGGCGAAATGGGGACTTCACTTAAGGCGATATCCCTAAGGCACTCTCCCTAAGGCGATACCCCGTGAAGAAATCGCTTGATGAAAACGAAAGGCCTGCAACGCTGGCGCTGCAGGCCTTGGACGAACGCGCCCGGCGCGCGAGATTACCTGCGATTACGCGAAGTTGAACGGCAGTTCGCGCAACGGCTTCTTGCTCAGCCGCGCCAGCGCATTGGCAAAAGCCGGCGCCAGCGGAGGCAGGCCGGGTTCGCCCATGCCGGTGGGCGCATCGGCGCTGGGCACGATGTGCACGCTGATCTTCGGCATCTGGTTGATGCGGGCCACGGTGTAGTCACCGAAGTTGCTCTGCTGCACCACGCCGTCCTTCAGCGTGACGGCGGCGCCCGGCAGCGTGGTGCCCAGCCCCATGAGCGCCGCGCCCTGCACCTGCGCCTCCACCGACAGCGGGTTGACACAGAAGTTGCAGTGCACGCCGGCCGTCACCTCGTGCAGCACCGGCTGCCCGTCCTTCAGCGAGGCCTGCACCACATAGGCCACCACCGAGCCGAACGACTCGTGCACCGCCACGCCCCAGGCCCGGCCCTTGGGCAATGGCTTCTTGCCGTAGCCCGACTTCGCCACCGCGAGATCGAGCGCGGCGACATGGCGCTTGTGCTTTTCGCCGAGCAGCGACTTGCGGTAGGCCACCGGGTCCTTGCCGACGCTGCGCGCGATCTCGTCGATCAGCGTTTCCATCACGTAGGCGGTGTGGGTGTTGCCCACCGAGCGCCACCACAGCACAGGCACGTTCACCTTCGGGTGGTGCACGTCGAGCGACAGGGGCAGGTCGTAGGGCGTGTCGACCACGCCTTCGGTGGTGGTGCCGTCGATGCCGTTCTTCACCAGGAAGTCCTCGAACGGCGTGCCGATCAGGATGGACTGGCCGACGATGGTGTGCTTCCAGGCCAGCACCTTGCCCTGCGCGTCGTAGCCGATCTCGGCGCGGTGCACGTGCAACGGGCGGTAGTAGCCGCCGCGGATGTCGTCCTCGCGGCTCCACATCACCTTCACCGGCTCGTTGCGCCCCTTGGCGCGCCAGGCCTTCGCCACCTGCGCGGCCTCGGCCACGTATTCCGAGCCCGGCACGGCACGGCGGCCGAAGCCGCCGCCGGCCATCATGGTGTTGAGCTCCACCTGGTCGGGCTTGAGCCCCAGCACGCCGGCCACCGCCATCTGGTCCATGGTCTGGAACTGCGAGCCGACCCACACGCGGCAGCGGTCGCCGCTGTACTGCACGGTGCAGTTCAGCGGCTCCATCGGCGCATGCGCGAGGAAGGGGAAGCTGTATTCCGCGGTGAGCTTGCGCGGCGCCGCGGCCAGCGCCGACTGGTCGGCCTCCCGCGCCTTCAGGCCGGGTTGCTTCGCAATCTCGAGGTATTGCGCGAGCAGCTTGTCGCTGTCGGCCTTCTCGACGCCGTCGGTGTTCCAGCGCGGCTCGAGCAGGTCACGCGCCTGCCTGGCCGGCCAGTAGCCGTCGGCCACCACCGCCAGGCCGGTGGCGCCGCGGTCGAGAGGAATCTCCAGCACCTCGATCACGCCCTTGACCGCCCTGGCCTTGGCCGCCTCGTAGCCGGCGAGCTTGGCGCCGAACACCGGCGGCCGTGCGATCAGGGCCACCTTGAGGCCCGGCAGCTTGGTGTCGATGCCGAAGTCCTGCCGGCCGCTGCTCTTGGCGGCCTGGTCGAGGCGCACCGTGCGCTTGCCCAGCAGGCGGAAGTCTTTCGGATCCTTCAGCACCACCTTCTGCGGCACGGGCTGCTTCATCGCGTCGGCCGCCAGTTCTCCCAGCGTGGCCTTCTTGCCGCCGCCGCTGGCCACGCCGTTGGCGATCTTCACCTGCTCGGGGGCCACGCCGAAACGCTGTGCCGCTGCGGCCACGAACATCGCGCGTGCCCGCGCACCCAGCTCGCGGTACGGCTGCCACGAGTGGTTGAGCGCAGTGGAGCCGCCGGTCATCTGGATGCCGAAGCCCGGATCCTTGTAGGCATCGCCCGCGGGCGCGAGCTCGGCGCGCACCTTGCTCCAGTCGGCATCGAGCTCTTCGGCCACCAGCATGGGCAGGCCGGTGTGCACGCCCTGGCCGAACTCGAGCCGGTTCACCTGCACCACCAGGGTGTTGTCGGGCTCCACCCGCACGAAAGCGCCCGGCTGCTCGAAGGGCTTCAGGCCGCCGGCAGGCGCTGCGGCCTGCTGGGCCATGGCGTCGCCGCCGACAGCAAAGATGCCGAGCGCGAAGCCGCCGGCGGTGCCGAACTTCAGGAAGCTGCGCCGGCGGAGGCCCTCGGCAGGCTCCGCAAGCCCGGCGTCGCGCTGCTGCGCACGGCCCGCACGCTCCATCAAGGCGAGGTAGTTCATGGTGTGCTCCTGTTCCGTTTCAGGCCAGCGAACGGGCGGCGTCGTGGATGGCGGCGCGGATGCGGGCATAGGTGCCGCAGCGGCACACGTTGCCGGCCATCGCGCCATCGATGTCGGCGTCGGTCGGTTTCTTGTTGGTGCGCAGCAAGGCCGTCGCGCTCATGATCTGGCCGCTCTGGCAATAGCCGCATTGCGCCACGTCGTGTTTCTGCCAGGCGGCCTGCACCGCCTTGCCGACACGGTCGGCCCCGACTGCTTCGATGGTGGTGATCTTCTGTCCTGCCACGGCCGAGATGGGCGTCACGCACGATCGCGTGGCCTGGCCGTTGATGTGCACGGTGCAGGCCCCGCACAGGGCCGCGCCGCAGCCGAACTTGGTGCCGGTGAGGCCGAGGTGGTCGCGCAGCGCCCACAGCACCGGGGTGGATGGATCGGCATCCACGGTGACCGGCTTGCCGTTCACGGTGAGATTCGTCGTCATGGGGAGCCTCCTTGTTGTATCGCTCGGGGGCGACTGGTGGGAGGCGCCGGTATACGTCGAATTCGTTAAGAGCGCATGAGGACCCTCGATTGCCCGAGCGGGCACGCTGCCTGCCCGTGCCGGCTTGTGCAGCAACCCATCCAAGTGAGGTAGCCATGGTCAAGAGCAAGCAAGGCACCGGCAACGACACGACGGCCGTGGCCTCGAAGCAGCGCGACATCCAGCGCGAGCAGGACCAGCGCGACAGCGCGAAGTCGAAGGCGGGCGCGGGGCAGAAACAGAAGCAGCCCGTGCAGGCGGGCGCGCGTGAACAGCCGGCCGAGCTGCCGGCGCAACACATCGACAAGCCCGGCCATGAAAGCGAGCTGCAACTGCCGCCCCGTTTCATGGCGCCCGGCTACGAAGGCAGCAACAAGCTGCGCGGCATGGTTGCGCTGGTGACCGGCGCCGACTCCGGCATCGGCCGCGCGGTCGCGGTGCTGTACGCCCGCGAAGGCGCCGACGTGGCGATCGCCTACCTGAGCGAACACGCCGATGCCGAGGAGACGCTGCGCTGCGTCGAGGCCGAAGGCGCCCGCGGCATCCTGCTGCCGGGCGACGTGAAGGACCCGGCCTTCTGCAAGAAGGCGGTCGACAAGACGCTCGAGGCCTTCGGGCGGCTCGACGTGCTGGTGAACAACGCCGCCTTCCAGGAGCATGCCGAGTCGCTCGAGGACCTGAGCGACGAGCGCTTCGACGAAACGCTGCGCACCAACGTCTACGGCTACTTCCACATGGCCCGCGCCGCGCTGCCGCACCTGAAGCCCGGCAGTTCGATCATCAACACCGGCTCGGTGGTGGGGCTGCGCGGCAGTGCCCACCTGCTCGACTACGCCACCACCAAGGGCGCGATCCACGCGTTCACCAAGTCGCTGGCCAGCAACCTGGTCGACAAGGGCATCCGGGTCAACGCGGTGGCCCCCGGCCCGGTGTGGACGCCGCTGAACCCGGCCGATTCCCCGCCCGAGAAGGTGAAGGAGTTCGGCAAGTCCACCGACATGAAACGCGCAGCCCAGCCGGAGGAGCTGTCGCCGGCCTACGTGTTCCTGGCAGCACCCGTGTGCTCGGGTTACATCACCGGCATCGTGCTGCCGGTGACGGGCAGCGTGGGCGCGATCTAGGGCCTGGCTTCCTATACTGCGGGGCATGACCAGACTCGCCGACCTGCGCAAGAGCTACGAGCTCGACGAACTCGACGAAGACCACGCGCAGGCGGCGCCCTTCGAGCAGTTTCGACAGTGGCTGCAAGGCGCCATCGACGCCGGCGTGCCCGAGCCCAATGCGATGACGCTGGCCACGGTGGGCGCCGACGGCAGGCCCTCCACCCGCATCGTGCTGATCAAGGGTTTCGACGAGCGCGGTTTCGTCTGGTACACCAACTACGACAGCCGCAAGGGCCGCGAGCTGGCCGGCCACCCGTTCGCCGCGTTGCAGTTCCACTGGGTCGAGCTCGAACGGGTGGTGCGCATCGAGGGCCGGGTCGAAAGGGCCAGCGCCGAGGAGTCGGATGCCTACTACGCCTCGCGCCCGCTCGATTCACGCCTGGGGGCCTGGGCTTCGCCGCAGAGCCAGGTGATCGCCTCGCGCGCCGTGCTGGTGGCCAATGCCGCCAAGGCCAGCCTGCAGCACGGGCTCAACCCGCCACGACCGCCCCACTGGGGCGGCTACCGGCTGGTGCCCGACCGCTTCGAGTTCTGGCAGGGCCGCAGGAGCCGGCTGCACGACCGGCTGTGCTACCGGCTGCAGCCCGACGGGCAATGGCTGCGGGAGCGGCTGGCGCCCTGAACGCTACGCCTGCGCCGCCAGGGCGTCGAGCCCGCCCAGGAACTGGCCGAAGTCGATCGGCTTGGTCCAGTAGTCGTGGAAGCCCGCCTCGCGGGCCACGGCAATGTCTTCGGGCATCGCGTTGGCCGACAGCGCGATGAACTTGCTGGACTCGAGGCCCGCCTGGCCGCGCAGGCGGCGCAGCACCTCGAAGCCGTCGAAGTCGGGCAGCTGCATGTCCACCAGCACCACGCTCGGGTGCAGGTCGAGCGCCCTGCGCACGCCCGCTTCGCCGGTGTCGGCCACATGCAGGGTCCAGCCCGGGCGCAACGCCACCAGCTCCTCGACGAGCAGCACGTTCACGGCGTTGTCTTCGATGTAGAGCACGTCCAATGTTTTCCCCATGTTCGTGTCGGCCGCGGTGCCGTCGGCCACGAGGCCAAGTGTCGCGGCAGGCGCGGTTGGCCGATGCGGGTGATCGTGGTGGGAGCCTTCGTCAGCCCCGGCTCCGGCAGCGGCGGCCGGCAACCACACCGTGAAGCATGAACCGACCCCGGGCTCGCTGTCCACCACGATGGCGCCGCCCATGCGTTCGACCAGGTGGTGCACGATGGTGAGGCCGATGCCGGTGCCCTCGATGCCCTCCAGTTCGGCGCCCAGGCGGTTGAAGGGCTCGAACAGCTGGCCCATCTGGGTCGGCGTGAGGCCGCGGCCGGTGTCGCGCACTTCCACTGCCAGCCAGGCGGGGTCGCTCACCGCGAGCGGGCGCACGGTCACGCCGCCGCCGGTGCGGTTGTACTTGACGGCGTTGGTGAGCAGGTTGATGAACACCTGTCGCAGCCGCCGGGCATCGCCCTGCACCACCGCCTCGCAGGGCTGCACCTCGAGGCCGACACCAGCGCGCACGGCGGCCGGCTGCACCCATTGCAGCGCCTGCGCGAGCACCGGCGCCAGCGGCACCGGCTCGCTGTCGAGCGGCAGCGTGCCGGCTTCGATGCTGGCGAGATCGAGCGTGTCGTTGATCAGCGCGAGCAGGTGCGCCCCGGCCGTCTCGACGATGGCAACGCGCTGCTGCTGCGTCTCGCGCAAGGGGTGCTCGGCATCGGTGGCCAGCAGCCGGGTGAAGCCCAGCACCGCATTGAGCGGCGTGCGCAGCTCGTGGCTCACGCGGGCGAGGAACTCGCTCTTGGCCCGGCTGGCCTGTTCGGCGGCCGCCTTGTCGCGCAGCGCCTGCTCGGCCTGCTTGTAGTCGGTGATGTCCCAGTTCACGCCCAGCATGCCGGCGATGTGCCCCTGCAGGCCCGCCTGGGGCATGCCGCGAGCCGCGAGCCAGCGCACGCGCCCGTCCGGCCATACCACGCGGTATTCGTCTTCATAGGCCTCGCCGCTGCCGTGCAGCGCCGCCTCCAGCCGCTCGAGCGCACGTTCACGATCGGCCGGATGCAGCGACGCCGCATGCAGCTCGGCCGGCGGTTGGGCGCCGCCCGGCTCCAGGCCGCGCAGGCGGTACATCTGGTCGTCCCAGTAGATCCCGCCCGAGCCCGGCCGGTGCTCCCAGGTGCCCATGCCCACCGCCTGCGTGGCCAGGCGCGCCCGCTGCTCGATGCTGCGCAGCTGCTCCTCGGCGGCGCGGCGCTCGGTGAGGTCGAGGTTCACGCCGAGCAGCGCCACCGGCTTGCCGTTGGCGTCGCGCACGGCGACGCGGCGCGACAACGCGGTGAGGTACACCCCGTCGGCACGGCGGTAGCGTGCCTCCACGTCCACCGCCTCCGGGTACTCGAGCGCCCGCTGCGTCGCCTGCCTGACCGCCGGCTTGTCGTCGGGGTGGACCAGGTTCGCCAGGTCTTCAGCGCTCATGCCTTCTTCGCTGTAAGGCAGCCCGAGCAGCCGGTAGCCCCATTCGCTCAGGTGCACGACGTTGCTGTCGAGGTCGCGCCGCCACACGACGATGCCGCCCAGCCGCACTGCGAGGTCGAGCTGCAGGCTGGACGCCTGGTGCAGCTGGGCCAGCTCGATGCTCTCGGTGTCGTCGAGCAGCACGCCGATGGCGCGCTCGGGCCGGCCGTCGGCGCCGTTGATGACCTCCCACATCGAGTGCAGCGACTTGAGCCGGCCGTCCCGTGTGTACAGCCTGAAGTGCAGCTCGTACTGCCCCGGCTGCCGGATGGAGCGGTGCCAGGTCTCCATCGAACGCTGCGCGTCGTCCGGGTGGAAATGCAGCTGCGCCGCCTGTTCCATGGTCGGCGTGCCGGCGTCGGGGTCCAGGCCGTAGAGACCGTAGATGTAGCGGTCCCACTGGCCCTGGCCGGTGCGGACGTCGCGCTCCCAGATGCCCAGGCGGCCGAAACGCTGGGTGATGTCCAGCCGCTGGCGCAGCTGGCGCACCACCTCGTCAGTCGTCGCGGCCTGCACCGGCTCCAGCCAGGCCAGCCAGCCCGGCTCCAGCGCGCCCGCGGTCCACCGCAGGGCGGCGCTGCCGGCCGTATCGGCCAGCATGCCCGAGCTCGCTCCGGCAGCGATGGACTGCCGGATCGCCTCGGCCCACTGCTGCCACAGCCCCGCTGCATGCCCAAGCCGGCTCGCCGCTGCGTTGAGCTGCCACGGCGGCGCGCCCGCGGGCAGCAGGCGTATCGCCGGGGTCGGAAGGGTCTGCCAGAGCTCGTGCATGGGGCCGGCTCACACGCCGCAGAGGGCATCGAGCCCGGCGAGGAACTGCGGGAAGTCGATCGGTTTGGTCCAGTAGTCGTTGAAGCCGTCGCGCAGCGCACGCTGCACGTCTTCGGGCATGGCGTTGGCCGACAGCGCGATGCAGATCAGGTCGCGCGTCGAGGGCTCGGCGCGCAGTGCGCGCAGCACCTCGAAGCCGTCGATGTCGGGCAGCTGCAGGTCAATGAGCACCGCATGCGGCCGCAAGGCCCGCGCCTTGGCGATGCCGGTGCTGCCGTCCTCGGCGCTGTACAGCCTCACCCCTGGGCGCAAGGCGACCAGCTGCTCGACCAGCAGCACGTTCACCGGGTTGTCCTCGATGTAGAGCAGGTCGATCGACTCGGTCGCGGACGGCACCTGCGGTTCCAGCGCCATGGGGGCCGTAGGCTCGTCGACCACATCGGCGTGGGCCCGCAGCAGCCACACGACGAAGGTGGTGCCGATGCCCGGCGTGCTGTCCACGTCGATGCGGCCGCCCATGCGTTCGACCAGGTGGCGCACGATGGTGAGGCCGATGCCGGTGCCTTCGATGCCCTCGCGCTCGGCGCCCAGCCGGTTGAACGGCTCGAACAGGCGCTGAAGCTGCGCACCGGTGAGCCCGCGGCCGGTGTCGCGAACCCGCAGGCCCAGCCAGCGATCGGTCGGCTCCTCGATCACCCGCAGCTCGACCCGGCCGCCGGCGCGGTTGTACTTGACGGCGTTCGACAGCAGGTTGGCCAGCACCTGCCGCAGCCGGCGCGGGTCGCCCATCACCGCGCCGCGCACAGGCGGCGCGTCCAGCGACACACCGGCCCGCTCGGCCGCGGGCGCCAGCCATTGCAGCGTTTCGCCGACCACCGGCGCGAGCGGTACCAGTCCCTGCAGCAGCGGCAGGGTACCGGCCTCGATGCTGGTGAGGTCGAGCACGTCGTCGATCAGCGCCAGCAGGTGCTTGCCGGCGTTGCGCACACGCTCGGCCCGCTGGCGCTGGCCGGTGGTGAGCGGCTCGCCGGCGTCTTCGAGCATCAGCTGCGCGAAGCCCAGCACCGCGTTCAGCGGCGTGCGCAGCTCATGGCTCATGCGCGCGAGGAACTCGCTCTTGGCCCGGCTGGATGCCTCGGCGGCGGCCTTCTCGCGGCGCATGTCTTCATTGACCTTGTGGTCCGTCACGTCCCAGTTGAAGCCGGTCATGCGCTGCGCGCGGCCGCTGGCGTCGCGCAGCACCGTGCCGCGTGCCGCCAGCCAGTGCACCGTGCCGTCGGGCCAGATCACGCGGAACTCGAAGTAGTAGTCGCCTTCGCGCTGCACGATCTGCGCGGTGCGTTGTTCGACCAGCGCCATGTCGTCGGGGTGGATGCACTGGTCGCGCAGCTCGTTGGGCGAGCGCGGATCGTCGGCGGCCAGGCCGCGCAGGCGGTACATCTGCGCATCCCACCAGGAGTCGCCGGTCTCGAGGTCGCGCTCCCAGTGGGCCAGCCCGACCGTCTGCGCCGCCAGCAGCGTGCGCTGCTCGGCCAGCCGCAGCCGCTGCTGCGTCCTGCGCTGCTCGGTCACGTCGATCAGCACGCCGAAGGCGACGTTGCGCTCGCCGTGCTGCGCGCGCCGGGCGCGTGCCACCACCCATCGCACCTCTCCATCGGGCCGGGAGATGCGGAACTCCGCATCGTCGGCCACCGGGTCGCCGGTGACGAGGCCGGAAAAGCCCTGGGCCACCCGGTCGCGGTCCTCGGGATGCACGAGTTCCAAGCCTCGCTGGGCCTGCAGGGCCGGTGCGTCGTCGGGCAGGCCGTAGATGCGACGCATCTGCCGGTTCCACACGCTGGCGCCGGTGTCGAGGTCCACGCTCCACACGCCCACGCCGGTGGCGTCGGCGATCAGCTCGATGCCTTGCGTGGCTTCGAGGGCACGTTCGCGCACGTGCACCTGCTCCGTCATGTCGAGCGACACGCCGATCAGCGCCACCGCCTTGCCGCCGTCGTCGCGCACGGCCACGCGTCGCGTGAGCAGCGTGCGGTAGCTGCCGTCGGGGCGGCGGTAGCGCGCCTCGGCGTCGATGATGCCGATGCCGGCCACGGCTTCTTCGGTGGCGCGCACGATGGCGTCCTGGTCGTCCGGGTGGATGCAGGCGCGCATCTCGTCGAGCGGCATGCCGCCGGGCTGCGGCGTCCGCCCGATGAGCTGGTAGCCCCAGTCGTTGAGCTGGATGCGCCGGGTGGCGAGGTCGATGCGCCACAGCGAAATGCCCACCAGGCCGACCGCCAGCGCCAGCTGCGTGCTGGCCGCCTGATGCCACTGCGCGAGCCGCACGCTTTCGGTGTCGTCGATCATCACGCCGACCATGCGCTCGGGCTCGCCCTCGGCGTCGCATTTCACGTCCCACAGGCTGTGCAGCTGCGCGACGCCGCCCTTCGCGAGCATCAGCCGGTAGTGCGCTTCGTAGCGGCCGGGCCGCGCCATGGAACTGACGCAGTCTTCCCGCGCACGACCGCGGTCGTCGGGGTGGAGGCGCTGCAGCGCCTCTTCGAGCTCGGGCGTCCCGAGCGCCGCATCGAAGCCGAACAGCTCGAACATGCGGTCGTCCCAGTGCCCGCGGCCGCTGCGCAGGTCGCGCGCCCATACGGCCAGGCGCCCGAATTCCTGCGCGATGTGCAGCTGCTCGCGCAGCAGCTCGACCTGTTCGCGCATCGCCTGGAGCTCGGGGGTTGCCGTTGCCTCGCGAGGCGACAGCCAGGCGAGCCAGCCGTCGTCGTGCGGCACGGCACGCCAGCGCAGGCGCAGGACCGGGTCGTCCGCCTCGACGACACCGTGCCGGGCCTGGCCGGCCACCGCTCGGGCCAGCGAGCCCCATTCGGCATCGCGCCAGTGGCGCGTGGGCAGCCAGTGCCGGGCCGCTTCGTTGAGTTCCCATGCGACGCCGGCGCCCTCTGCGCCCACCATCATTGCCGGAGCCGGCGAGCACTGGCATAGCGGAGGGAGTCGGCTCGACATGCGGCAAGGCTTACTGCACAGGGTGACGGCCAGTGTAACGACCGGCCCCGTGCAAAAGGTACCCCGCGCTAGCCCTGAGGGCCCGGCGCAACGCCGGCCTGCCTAGAAAGCCACGCGCAAGCCTGCCATGAGGCGCCGGCCGGGCAGCGGGGCCAGCGGCCTGACCGTGCCGATGGTGCCGGCGTTGTAGGCCAGGGTGTTGCCGGCGTTGTCGAGCCGTGCGAACAGCAGCGCATCGGTGGCCGCCAGCCGCAGCCGGTAGCTCGCCGACAGGTTGACCAGCGTGTAGCCGTCGGTGGGCGCGTCGTCGGCCGGCACGCGCGTCTGGCGAGCCACCCGTTGCACCTCGGCCCGCGCCGACCAGCCGGCCAGCGTGTAGGTCGCACCCAGCGTCAGGCGCGCCGGCGCAATGCGCGGCAGCGGCTCGCCGGTACTGCGGTTCTCGGCGCGCACGAGGTCGAACCGGCCGTCCAGCTCGACCTGCCGGGCCCCGTCGAGCACCCGCCAGCGGCCCTCGGCCTCGAAGCCGTGCAGGCGCGCCGGCACGCCGGCGAACCCGTACACCGGGAAGGACTCTCCTTCGTCGTTGACGAAATCCGGCTCGCCGGTGCGCAGCAGCGCGATGTAGTTGGCGAAGCGGCTGGCCCACGCGCCGACCTTGGCCTGGTGAGCGCCCTCCTTCCATTGCAGCGCGACGTCCACGTTGGTGCTGCGCTCCTTGGCCAGCGAGGTGTCGCCGCGCTCGTAGGCCGCCGTGGCCACGTGCACGCCGTTGGCGAACAGCTCGTAGTAGGTGGGCGCACGCTCGGTGCGCGCCACGTTGCCCAGGAGCTGCCACTGCGGCGACAGCTTCCACGCGGCGCCCAGCGCCACGCTGCCCGCCGTGAAGCTGCGCTTCTGCGGCGCGCCGAAACGGGGCTCGGCCCCGTCGGGCGCATCACCGTCGGAGGCGACGTTCGTGTGTTCGACGCGCGCGCCCGCCGTCAGCGACAGCTGCTCGAACGACAGCTCCTCGAACACGAACAGCGCCCCCTGCTCGGTGCGGGTGCCCGGCACGAAGGCTTCTTCGCCGAGCGCCGAGAAACGCATGCTCTCGCCCTGCGCCCCGAGCACGCCGCGCAGCGTGCCGCCGGCCAGCGCCAGTGACACGTGCTCGGCTTCGAACCGGCCATCGGTCCCCTTGTTCTTGAAGGTGGTGCCCACCTCGCCGGTGCCTTCGACTTCGGCATGCCGGTAGTCGGTGTGCTGCAGCTGGCCGCGCACCAGCTTGAACGGCCCGTCCAGGTCGCGCACCTCGCCGGCCAGCGCCAGCTTGTCGCGCTTCATGCGGATGGTCACGTCCTCTTCTGCGACGACGCCGTAGTCGTTGCGATAGGTGTCCACCGACGCCCCCAGGTGGCCGTGGTCCCACACCATCGAGCCGCCCACCGCGCCGCCCTTGGCGCGGCTGGCCGAGTTGACGACGCGGTCGCGCCGTTCGGTGCCGCCCCCGTCGACCGGCCGGTCGAACGACGGCACGTGCAGGTCGTCGGTGTCGCGGCCGAAGGCATCGGCATGCCAGGCGAAACCGCCGCCGCCGCCTTCGACCACCGCGCTGGCGCCGCGCTCGTTCGCGGCGCCGCCCAGCCGCAGCTCGGCCGCGCCGTTGACCGCGTCTTCCCTGTCGCGCGGGATGCGGTTGTCGATGGCATTGACCACGCCGCCCACGGCGCTGCCGCCGTAGAGCAGCGCAGCCGGGCCGCGCAGCACCTCGACGCGCTCGACGACCAGGGGGTCGATCGGCACCGCGTGGTCGAAGCTCAGCGCCGACGCGTCGAGCGACGCACCGGCGTTGCTCAGCATGCGCACCCGGTCGCCGTCCTGCCCGCGGATGACCGGACGGTTCGCATTGGGGCCGAAGTAGCTCGACGACACGCCGGTCAGGCCGTTCAGCGTGTCGCCCAGGCTGCTGCCGCGCCGCAGCACCAGCGCGTCGCCGGCGAGCGTCGAAGAAGGCGTGGTGAGCGTCTCGCTGCGCAAGGGGTTGCCGGTCACCACCACCGGATCGAGCGCGGCGGGCGCCTGGCTCTGGGCGTTCACCGCGAGGCTGGCGAAGGACAGGGAGACTGCCGCGGCAACGCGGCTGCGGCGCGGGAAGGAGGAAAAGCGTTTCATGGGTGCAGGGCTGCGGCCTGGCGGCCGCAGCGAAAAGTCGATGCGGAATGGCCGGCACCGGTCACCCAGGCGGTGACCGGTCGGCAACGTGAACGGACGAAGGCGTCAGGCCTGCGGAGGCCCGCGGGCGTGGAACGCCAGCCGCGGCTGTGACGCCCCGGGCGCCTCGGCAGGAGCCGAAAGCACCGCGGCGCATGCCTGCGACACGAACGCCGGAGCATCGACCGGCAGGCCGCCCGCCTGCGCGATCTGGTCGTAGAGCTGGCAGTGCAGCCCTTGCTGGTCGCCTTGCGCATGACCCAGCAGGTGGTCGGCCGACGCCAACGAAGCCGCATGCTGCGCCGAGTCCGGCTCCGCATGCGAAGGCACGTGCACCACGCCGTGCACCAGCGCCAGCGTCTGCGCCAGCACGAACGCAAGCAGCGCCAGGGAGGAAACCCAGGCGCGGCGGTGCAAGGCGGTGCGGCGCGTCGACGTCATGCGAACAGGTGGTGCGAGGCGCGAGTGTAGGGCCTCAGCCCCGGCGCCTGCGCGCGGCAAACGTCTTGCGGAACTTATCGAGCTTGGGCGCCACCACGAAGGCGCAGTAGCCCTGGTTGGGATGGTTCTCGAAGTACCGCTGGTGGTAGTCCTCGGCCCGCCAATAGTTGGCGACCGGCAGCACCTCGGTGACCACCGGGCCCCGGTGGATGCCCGAAGCATGGAGCTCGGCGATGACCTCCCGCGCGACGCGCGCCTGCACCTCGGCGTGCGTGTAGATGCCCGAGCGGTACTGGGTACCGACGTCGTTGCCCTGGCGGTTGAGGGTGGTCGGGTCGTGGATCACGAAAAAGATCTCGAGGATCTCGCGCAGGGAAATGCGCTCGGGATCGAACTCCACCTTCACCACCTCGGCATGGCCCGTATCGCCGGTGCACACCTGCTCGTAGGTCGGGTTGTGCACGGCGCCATTGCTGTAACCCGATTCGACGGACAGCACCCCCTCCACGTCGAGGAACACGGCTTCGAGGCACCAGAAGCAGCCGCCGCCCAGGGTGATGGTTTCAGACATGGCAGGTCTCCGGTCGAAAAAGCCGACGATACCGCGGCGGTCGAGTCAGGGCTCGCCGTCCCAGTAGTCGAGCCCGGGGCCCAGGCGCTGGATGCTGTCGAAGCCGTCGTCTGCCCCGGCGGCGCCGCTCCACGCCGAATACTTGCCCGAGTCGGGGTAGACGCAGATCTCCGGGGTTTCGCGCGTGCTGATCGACAGGTACTTCATCGGCGCGTCGGAGGTGTTGATGAACTGGTGCGGGTATTGCGGGCCCGGCGGGATGAACACCACGTCGCCGGCGACCACCGGGAGCATCTCGCCGGCCACCCGCAGCGTGCCTTGCCCCTCGAGCACCACGAACAGCTCTTCCTGCGCATGGTGGTAGTGGTAGGGGCAGCCGCGCTTGCCCGGTGCCAGGACGTCGATGCTGGCGCCCAGCCTGGTGGCCGCCGTGCCTGCCGCCAGCCTGGCGCACAGCGTTTCATACAGCGGTTCGCGGCGCTCCAGGTGCTTGTCGGCCCGATCGAAGTTGCGGATCAGCTGCTTGCGCAGCGCTTCGGCTCGCGAATCGGCCATGTCAGCCTCCCTGGCCTTTCAGCTCGTACCCCGGCACGCCCATCTGCCACAGGAAGAACGAGAACACGTCGGCCCGCTCGGCCAGGCGCTGCTGCTTGGTGTTGCCGATGCCGTGGCCGGCCTGGTAGTCCAGGCGCAGCAGCACCGGCTTGCCGCTGGTGCTGGCCGCCATGAGCCGGGCCGCCGTCTTGGTGCTGTGCCACACCTCCACGCGCGGATCGTTCACACCGTGCGTGAACATCACGGCCGGGTATTTTTCACCGTCGCGGATGTGGTGGTAGGTGCTCATCTCGAGCAGCGCCCGGAAGCCGGCTTCGTTCTTGACCGTGCCGAATTCGGGAATGTTGGGCGGCCCGTTCGGGCCGACCTCGAAGCGCACGGCATCGAGCGCCCCCACGGCAGGCACCACGGCGGAAAACAGGTCCGGCCGCGCCGTCATGGCCCGTCCCACCAGGATGCCGCCGGCGCTGCCGCCGTAGATCCCCAGGCGACGGCTCGAGGTGTAGCCCTGCGCGATGAGGTATTCGGCGCAGGCGATGAAGTCCTTCCAGGTGTTGGGCTTGGTGCCCTGCTTGCCGGCCTTGTGCCATTCCTGCCCGTAGACACCGCTGCCGCGCGGGTTGGCAAAGGCGTACACGCCGCCCGCGCGCAGCCATGCGAGGACGGAGGTGCTGAAGAAGGGCTCTTCGGTGATGCCGTACGACGCGTAGCCATACAAGATGGTCGGGTTGCTGCCGTCGAGCCGAGTGCCTTTGCGGTACACGATGGACATCGGCACCATCACGCCGTCGTGGCTCTTCACCAGCACCTCGGCGGCTTCCACGTCGGCCGGGGCGTCCTCCGGCCCCTGCGGCTGCAGGCCGGTGTTGGTCACGGTGCCGTCGGCCGCCACTTCGTACACCTGGCGCGCGCGGGTCCAGCTCTCCAGGTCGATCAGCACGCCGGGCAGCTGCGCGTTGGCCGCCGAGTAGTTGGACTCGTCGCCGTTCAGGCTGAACGAGCCCTGCACCGGCAGCGCCACCTCCTGCACCGGGGCGCCCTCGGCATGGCCTCGCTTGAACAGGCGCTTGACGTTGCCGTCACGCGCCTCGATGTACAGCGCATCCGACGCCGCCGCGATGCCGGTGACGACACGCTCGCCGGCCGGCAGCAGCACCTGCCACGCGGCCGGTTCGCCCGCGCCGTCGAGCGCACGCGCCTGGACCTTGAACCGCGGCGCATCGAGGTGGGACACCGCATACAGCACTCCACCGTGGTAGGCGATGCCGGTCACCGCATCGCCGGTCTTCACCACCTCGCGCCAGTGCGCCCGTCCGGCCAGCGCATCGGCCTGCGGCGCCGCGTAGACCCGCAGCTCGCGCTGCACCCCGTTGAAGACGCGACCGATGGCCCAGCGGCCGTCGGCGGTGAGGTCCAGCGCCGGACTCTCGTCGTCCGCCAGCTTCGCGCCGCGGGCCCGCAACCCGAACACCGGGACCGGCCGCAGCACACCGCCGCGAGCCACGTCGATCACGTAGGTCTCGGCGCGCTTGTATTTGTTGACTTCGGGCTCGCCCTTGCGCAGCGCCTTCAGCCGGGTGAAGGTGAGCAGCCGGCTGTCGGCCGACCATTCCGGCCAGCCGAAGTCGGCTCGCGTGACCGGCCGGCCCACCGGCTTTTTCGTCTTCACGTCGAGCACGACCAGTGACGCCGCCTCGGAGCCTCCCGACGAAATGCCGTAGGCCACATAGCGGCCATCGCGCGATGGCATGAAGTAGTTGATCGCATGCGGCTTGCCGGTGCGCCTGGCCAGTGCCTCGGGGTCGACCAGCACGGTTTCGGCGCCGCTCGCGCCTTCGCGCATGTAGAGCTTGAACTGGTTGTCGTCTGCGCCGCGGTGCTGGTAGAAGACCCGGCCCCCGGTCGTGCGCACCGGGTAGACGACCCGCGCCGGGCTGGCGTTCTCGAGCTTCTGCAGCGTGGCGAGCATCGCATCGCGGCCGGCGATGTGGGCCAGCGTCGCCTGGGTCGCGGCGCTCTGTGCTTTCATCCAGGCCGCCACTTCCGGGGACTTGGCGTTCTCGAAGTAGCGGTAGGGGTCGGAGACGGAAGTGCCGAAGAACTTGTCGATCACCGGCCGCGGCGGCGCCGCGGCAGGGGCTTCGGCGGCCTGCGCCGCGATGAGCGACAGCCAGCCAGTGCAGACGGCGACGATCAGCCGCCGGGCGGAAGACATCCAGATCATCTGGGGTTCCCTGATTGGAATGAGGAGTGCGAATGATGCCCTTCCGGCACAATCGGCGCGCTTTTCAGACCCATACCAAACTAGGGAGAGCGAATGCTAGGCCTTGAATCGTGGAAGCCCATCCTGACCGCGCTGGTGCTTCCGCCGGTGCCGCTGCTGCTCCTCATGCTGGTGGGCGTGAGGCTGGTCCTTCCCCGGCGGGGCCTCGGCTACTTCCTGGTCTTCCTGAGCACTGCATTGCTGTGGCTGAGCACCTGCCAGGGCACCGGCCGCTGGCTGCAGAACTTCGTGCTCAAGCCCCCTCCCGCGCTCTACAGCGATGACCTGACCCGCCTGAAGACCGAGGGTCGGAACCGGGCGCCCACGGCGGCCATCATCGTGCTCGGCGGCGGTCTGATCCCTCGGGCGCCCGAGTACGGCGTGTCGGACCTCGGTTCCGCGTCGCTCGTGCGGCTTCGCTACGGCCTCTGGCTGAGCCGCGAGACCGGGCTGCCGGTCGGCTTCAGCGGCGGCTTGGGATGGGCCCACATAGAAACATCCGGCCGTTCGGAAGCCGAAGCCGCCGGCCGCATCGCGCAGCACGAGTACAACCGCCCGCTGCGCTGGGTGGAACCCGACTCCCGCGACACGCGTGAAAACGCCATCCGCACCGTCGCCCTGCTGCGCGGCAGCGGCGTCAAGGAGATCGTGCTGGTGACCCACGCCTATCACATGCCGCGCGCCCGCAAGGTGTTCGAGGAGGCAGCGGCCGGGGCCTTCCGCATCACGCCGGCGCCGATGGGCTCGTTCGTGCCCACCAGCCGCCCCGTGCTGGACTGGCTGCCCTCCAGCCGGGGATACGAGCAGGTGTCGCTGGTCCTGCACGAACTGCTCGGGCTGCTGGTGCGCGCCTGAGGCACCCGCCAGGAAGCGAAGCCCCAAAATTGAAACCCCTCCCAGCCTTGGGCGGGAGGGGTGAGTGGCTGACGCCACCGTTCCGGGGCTCCAGAGGAAGATGGGTCCGGGGCTCCTGGCGCGCAGAGACTGCGCCTTTGAGAATGCCTGCTGACAGGCTTTCCTACATTAGAAGAGCGCTCCGGGGACTTCAAGCATGGTGCGCGGCTGCAGTTCTATGACGGCCGTACCCGTCATTGAGCTCCGCCGCTTGACAGCGGCTGCCCGCGCGTGATTTCGGCATACAGCTCGGCCATGCGTGCCTCCACCGCGGCGTCCATCCGGATCACCTTGCCCCATTCACGCTGGGTTTCCCCAGGCCACTTGTTGGTGGCATCCAGCCCCATCTTGCCGCCCAGGCCGCTCTCGGGCGAGGCGAAGTCCAGGTAGTCGATCGGGGTCTGGCCGGCCAGCGTGGTGTCGCGCACCGGGTCCACCCGTGTGGTGATCGCCCAGATCACGTCCTTCCAGTCGCGGATGTTCACGTCGTCGTCGGTCACGACGATGAACTTGGTGTACATGAACTGCCGCAGGAAGCTCCACAGCCCGAACATCAGCCGCTTGGCGTGCCCCGGGTAGCTCTTGCGCATGCTGATCACCGCCATGCGGTAGCTGCAACCCTCCGGCGGCAGGTAGAAGTCCACGATCTCGGGAAACTGCTTCTGCAGGATGGGCACGAACACCTCGTTCAGCGCCACACCCAGCACGGCCGGTTCGTCGGGCGGCTTGCCGGTGTAGGTGGTGTGATAGATCGCGCCTTGCCGGTGGGTGATGCGGTCGATCTGGAACACCGGGAACCACTCCTGCTCGTTGTAGTAGCCGGTGTGGTCGCCGAACGGCCCTTCCAGCGCGTACAGGTAGCCCCCCCTTTCCCGCTGAGGCACGCCATGTTCGCTGGTGCCCTGGTAGCCGGGACTCGCCGTGGGGATGTGCCCTTCCAGCACGATTTCAGCCAGGGCCGGCACCTGCAGCTTGTGCTCGCCTTCGCCGACGCCGCTGTCCACCAGCTCGGTGCGGCTGCCGCGCAGCAGGCCGGCGAACTGGTATTCGGACAAGCTGTCCGGCACCGGGGTCACCGCCCCCAGCATGGTGGCCGGATCGGCCCCGAGCACCACGGCGATCGGGAACGGCTGGCCCGGGTTGGCCAGTGCAAACTCGCGGAAGTCGAGCGCCCCACCGCGGTGTGCCAGCCACCGCATGATGACCTGCCTGCTACCGATGACCTGCTGCCGGTAGATGCCCAGGTTCTGCCTGCGACGCGGCTGGGGCACCCCTTGGGGGCCCCGGGTCACGACCAGGCCCCAGGTGATCAGCGGTCCCGCGTCCTCCGGCCAGCAGAACTGCACGGGCAAGCGGCCCAGGTCCACATCCGCCCCTTCGACCACCACCTCCTGGGAGGGGCCGGAACGGCTGCGGGCCGGCTTCATGTCCCACAGGGCCTTGGCCATCTGCAGCAGCTTGCCCGCGTCCTTGAGGCCTCGCGGCGGCTCCGGCTCCTTGAGGCTGGCCAGCACCCGGCCGATGTCGCGCAACTCCCCCACGTCAGCGGCTCCCATCCCCATGGCAACCCGCTTGGGCGTCCCGAACAGGTTGGCCAGCACCGGGAATTTGTAACTTTGCTGACCGTTTGTCGGGTGGCTGAACAGCAGCGCCGGCCCCCCCGACTTGAGGGCATGGTCCCCCAAAGCAGTGAGTTCGAGCCGCGTAGACACTGGCTTTGTGACCCGCAAGAGCTCAGACTGCGCTTCCAGACCCGCCAAAAACTCCCGAAGATCCCGGTATTTCATAACCCTGAAGAATTAGAGAAGACTTTCTTAGTCTTGACCCGTTATTAAACGCGTTTCTAGAATCCGCGCCATCTCACTAGGGAGAACCCTGGGTCCCCTGGACAAACGACGCAAATCAACCTGGCCCCGGCTCCTCGCTGTCTCTGCGCAGGGAGCATTTTTGTAACGGGCGAATTATCACTGCCTCATGCCGCCAAGCTCCGCGCGGCGAGGCAGGGAGGGAAAGGAAGAGACATGTCAGCGTATCGACATTGGGCGCGCACCGGCGCCGCAGCAGCGGATTCCGCGCGCGTATTTCTCAAGGATGTGGGCCACGGCCTGCTTGAAGTCAGCCACAACTCGCTCGCCCTCCTGGGCCTCGCGGTCGCCGCGGTGGTGGTGTTCGTCGGCTCCCATTCCGAATTGCGCCGCGGTGCCGAACAAAAGGCGCTCGGCTGGCTGCTGGCACGCCAGGAAGCGCGGCTCGAAAGCGACCCGAACGTGCTGCTCGCACTGGCCGAGCCTGAAGCGATCACCCGCGCCACCGCACTGAACCCCTCGGCGCTGACGCGTCAGCAGGCATCGGTGGCTTACTGGCTGGCCCGCCGCTACAAGGTGGCGCCGGAACCCGTCGGCCGGCTCGTCCAGGAAGCCTGGGGCATCGGACAGCGCGCCGGCCTGGAGCCGACGCTGATCCTGGCCGTGATGGCGGTCGAGTCCGGCTTCAACCCGTTTGCCCAGAGTCCCGTCGGCGCCCAGGGCCTGATGCAGGTGATGACCCGGGTTCACGACGACAAATATGAAGGGTTCGGCGGCAACCACGCCGCCTTCGACCCCGTCACCAACCTGCGCGTGGGCGTGCAGGTACTGAAGGAGTGCATCGCACGGGCCGGCAGCCTGGAAGGCGGCCTGAAGTACTACGTCGGAGCCGCCAACCTCGAAGACGACGGCGGCTATGCAGCCAAGGTGCTGGCCGAGCAGGCCTACCTGCAGCAGGTGGTCGCGGGTCGTCTCGTGCCCATCACCGCTCCGGCGCGGGTGGCACCCACCCACTCCGCGACGGCCGCCGGCAACGCTCCGGCGGAAGCTGCGCCCGCACCGGCGCCGTCCAAGGACGAAGTGCGTCAGACCGAACAGGTCGCGCTGCTTCGATAGTCGATAGGGCCATCTCGCGGTTGACGCAGCGCCTCCGCTACACTGCGCAGGCTGCGCAACTGGCGATAAGGCCGTCAAGGCCGAGGTGGTGCACCACCGGGGAGCGCAGCCGGCGCTCCCCGCGTCGTTTCCGCCGTTCGCCTGGGCAGCTCTCGGACCGCACACTTCCTTCTGGAGTGCGTGTCTTCGGGATCTTCAAGTCATGAAGAGGACTGCCATCCATGTTTGACCGCTCCGTTTCCACCGTCGCCAACGTCGATCCTGAGATCTGGGCCGCCATCCAGGCCGAGAACCGCCGCCAGGAAGACCACATCGAGCTGATCGCCTCGGAGAACTACGCCTCGCCGGCCGTGATGGCGGCCCAGGGCAGCCAGCTCACCAACAAGTACGCCGAGGGCTACCCCGGCAAGCGCTACTACGGCGGCTGCGAGAACGTCGACGTCGTCGAGCAGCTCGCGATCGACCGGCTGAAACAGCTGTTCGGCGCCGAGCACGCCAACGTGCAGCCCAATTCCGGCTCCCAGGCCAACCAGGCGGTGTTCTTCGGCCTGCTGCAGCCCGGCGACACCATCATGGGCATGAGCCTGGCCGAAGGCGGCCACCTCACGCACGGCATGCCGCTGAACATGAGCGGCAAGTGGTTCAAGGTGGTGAGCTACGGGCTCAACGCGCAGGAAGACATCGACTACGACGCGATGGAGCGGCTGGCGCACGAGCACAAGCCCAAGCTCATCATCGCCGGCGCCTCCGCGTTCGCGCTGCGCATCGACTTCGAACGCTTCGCCAAGGTGGCCAAGGCGGTCGGCGCCCATTTCATGGTCGACATGGCGCACTACGCGGGCCTCATCGCAGCGGGCGTGTACCCCAACCCCGTGCCGTTCGCCGACGTGGTGACCTCCACCACCCACAAGAGCCTGCGCGGCCCGCGCGGCGGCATCATCCTCATGAAGGACGCCGTCGCCAAGCCGATCAACAGCGCCATCTTCCCCGGTATCCAGGGCGGCCCGCTCATGCACGTGATCGCCGGCAAGGCCGTCGCCTTCAAGGAGGCGCTCAGCCCTGAATTCAAGGCCTACCAGCAACAGGTCGTGAAAAATGCCGCGGCGCTTGCGGACACGCTGACCCAGCGCGGCCTGCGGATCGTGAGCGGCCGCACCGAAAGCCACGTGATGCTGGTGGACCTGCGAGCCAAGGGCATCACCGGCAAGGAAGCGGAAAACGTGCTGGGGCAGGCCCACATGACCTGCAACAAGAACGCGATCCCCAACGACCCGGAAAAGCCGATGGTCACCAGCGGCATCCGCCTCGGCTCTCCGGCGATGACCACGCGCGGCTTCAAGGAAGCCGAAGCGGTGCGCACGGCCCATCTCATTGCCGACGTGCTGGACAACCCGCGGGACGAAGCAACCATTGCCTCCGTGCGCGAGAAGGTCGCGGCGCTGACGCGCGACTTCCCGGTGTATCGCTGACGACAGGCCCCAGGCAGGGCTGCTCCAGCCAGCCCCGCCGCCCGCTCCATGCGCTGCCCCTTCTGCGCCCACAACGAAACCCAGGTCTCGGAAACCCGCGAGTCCGACGAAGGCGACGTCATACGACGCCGCCGGCGGTGCCTGTCTTGCGACAAGCGCTTCACCACCTATGAGCGCGCCGAGATCGAATACCCGGCCATCGTCAAGAAGGACGGCCGGCGCACCGAGTTCGACCCCGGCAAGCTGCGCGCCTCGATGACGCTGGCCCTGCGCAAGCGCCCGGTCAGCGCCGAGGCGCTCGACCAGGCGCTTGCGCGCATCGAGACCTCTCTGCTGCACAGCGGCGAGCGCGAGGTGGGGAGCACCCGCCTGGGCGAATGGGTCATGCGAGAGCTCAAGCGGCTCGACAAGGTCGCGTACATCCGCTTCGCCTCCGTGTATCGCAGCTTCGACGACGTGAGCGAGTTCATGGAAGCGGTGCGCGAAACCTCTCGCCGCCAGCGCTGACGCCACACCCGGCCGCCGACCGTCGGTGGCCCGCGCCCATTCGTCGTTTCAGCAGCCCTTCGGCCGAGAGCCGCTGCTAACCTGCGCCCAATTCGAAATTGGCGCCATGGCCACCCGGCTTGCCGCGTCGCATCAACAGCACAGCACGTGGACACACATCACACCTTGCAGGCCCGCGCACCCCGAAGGCTCGCCGCCCTGGGGTTCACGCTGGTCGAACTGATTGTCACCGTGGCAGTGTTTGCCATCCTCGTGGCAATGGCGGCCCCGTCCTTTCAGGCGACGATGCAGCGCAACCGGCTGGCAACGACGGCCAACGAGTTGCTGGCGGCAGCGCAGGCTTCCCGCAGCGAGGCGTTGCGCCTCAACCAGACGGTGAGGTTTTGCACCACCGCCGCGAACTGGCAGATGACTCGCCAGTCGGATGGCACGTTGATGAAGCAAGGCAGCATCGCCTCGGAAGCTGTAGTTGGCGCCTTCTGCGCCGACTTCCGCGGGGACGGCATGTCCTACAACACGGACGGCAGCCCCATGACAAACGGCAATCTCCCTGTCTCGGTGGGTTCGTACTCCAAGGCGGTGGTCATCAGAGTGGGATCTGCGAATGTGGAATAGATCATCGTTCCAGAAGCGTCGCGAGGGGCATTGCGCCCGCGCAGTGCAATCGGGCGTCGCGCTCGTCGAGGTGCTGGTTGCCATTCTTGTGATGGCCATCGGCATGCTGGGCATCGCCGGGCTGCAGGCTCGGGCGCTCAAGTATGGACAAAGCAGCTATGAGCGCAGCGTCGCGGTGATCCAGGCTCAGTCCATCACCGACAGCATGCGCGCCAACGCGGTCCAGGCCCGCCAGAACGCTTACAACATCGCGAGGAAATGCGACACGGCTGCGGCCAGCGCGTCGCAGGCCGACAGGGATCTGGCCGCGTGGATCAGCCAGCTCCAGTCCAGCCTGAGCGGTGCCGCCGCCAACGTGTGCGGATCCATCAACTGCGATGCTGCCGGCGTCTGCACCGTCAACGTCCAATGGGACGACACCCGCGGAAGCACAGACACCTCTGGCACGACGCAGATCGAGCAGCTCAACTTCGTGACGCAGCTATGAAGAAGTCCTTGCGCCGGATGCGCGGCGTCACCCTCGTCGAAATGATGGTCGCCCTTGCGCTGGGGCTGCTCATCGTGGGTGCAGCGATTGCCCTTTTCGCCAGCACCCGGCAGGTTTCCAGGACGACCGACAACATGTCGCGCCTGCAGGAGGGTGCACGGTTCGCCTTCGAATTGATGTCACGCGAGTTTCGCGAAGCCGGCAGCACGCCGTGCGGCTCAGGTCACAACGAAACAGCGCAGGGCCCTGGCTGGATCAGCGTGACCAGCATGCTCGCCGACAAGACACCCTGGTGGGCGAACTGGACGCCGGTGTTTGGCTACGAGGGCGCCACCGCCTTCCCAGGTGTGGATTTCGGGGCGACTACCGGCGCCAGGGTGGCGGGAACCGACGCATTCGAGCTGCGGTCGACACAAGGGGCAAGCGAAGCCATTGTCGAACCGGGTGGCGCCGGTGGTGCGGTCAAGCTGAAGGCAGTTGCCAAGCAGCACGACCTGAAGGTCGGGGACATCGGCCTTGCCTGCGACTACCAGAAGGGGCGCATCTTCAAGGTGGAAGCGGCAGACGCCGCAGCGCTGAACATGGGCTCCATTGGCATGGACGAGATGCGCGACCGGTCCATGATCGCCCGGCTGCAAGCCAGCGCCTGGTACATCGGGCAGACAGGCCGGGCAGCCACCGGTGGGCGCGCACTGTTCCGCACTTCCCCAACGGGTGCCCAGGAAATGATCGATGGCGTGCAGGACATGCAGATCGCCTACTTCGATTCAGCAACAGGGCAGTACGTGGACGCCACGGCCATCGCCGACTGGACCGGCGTCACGGCCGCGCGTATCACGCTGACCATCCAAGGCCCCGACAGCAACATCGCGACCAATACGGGTGCCAACGCCGACAACCGGATCACCCGCACCTTCACCCAAACGGTTGCCATGCGCAATCTCATGCCATGAAGAACACCACTTCACCAAACCGCCTCCGCGAACGCGGTGCAGCCTTGGTCATCACGCTGGTGCTGCTTGTCATCATCACGTTGCTTGGCCTCGCATCGTTGCGGCAAACCGCGCTGGAAGAACGCATGAGCGCCAACATGAAGGACCGCTCCATCGCTCTGCAGAACTCCGAGTTCGGCCTGCGCGCTGCCGAAACCTGGTTGTCCTCGCAGGCCGAACCGATCATCGCCGGCGCCGGCCTGCTCACCGACCAATTCGGAGAGACCGATTTCAGCACCTGGAGCGAGAGTGACTGGACCTCCAAAGGGTCCACGGGGACGGTTCCAGGGACGACCGTGAAGCCCACCTACGCGATCGAGTACTGGACGCACAAGGAGCCCTCCGTCGAAAACTCTGACAAGGGTATGGGCACCTTCTACTACCGCATCACGGCCTTCGGCCTGGGCGGCTCCGGACAGTCAGGCGTCGTCCTGCAGGAAATCAAACCCGTCGTCTTCAAGTGAGGGCACTCATGTCGTCCACCAACCTGCGCCCCCGCCGTTCCGCCCAGTTGATCGCGGTTGCGTTCTCGTGCAGCACCTTGCTGAGCCAGCAGGCCCTCGCGCTCACGAGCCTGAGCGATCTGCCGTTGTATGCCCTGCAAGGCGTCCCTCCGAACATTGCGCTCACGATCGACGACTCGGGGAGTATGGCGTGGGCGGCCGTGCCGGACAGCAAGGTCGTCAGTGACGCAGGACTGCGGTGGCGGTCAACGGCTTACAACGCCCTCTACTACAACCCCGGCGTGCGATATGTGGCCCCACCGGACGAAAACGGCGTGGCGCGGACGACGTCGTTCACCGCGGCATGGATCAACGGGTTCGATCCGACCCGCGGCTCGGTGAACCTGTCGAACAACTACAAGGCGACACGCGAATACAACCCGAACAACACAACGCAGACGCTGCAGAACGCGCCCACGGACTCGTTGGCCGACTATGGCGTGCTGAACCTGAACAACGCCGCCTGCGACAAGACTTCGCGAGACACCTTCGGCGCCTACCTGGACAACGACTGCTACACACGGGTCATCGTCAGCGCCACCTCGGGACCGGCCACCGTCGACATCAATGGTGACGGCCTGATCAACGCGACCGACAAGGACGAGCGACAGAACTTCGCCAACTGGTACTCGTTCTACCGCACTCGCAACCTGGCCACCGTCTCCGCCGCCACGCTGGCGTTCGGCAAGCTCGATAGCGCGTTCCGCATCGGCTACCAGAACCTTCATACGTGCGATGGGTTCACGAACGCGTCGAACGGCTGCGAGGACCGCACGGGCACCGACTATGACAGCCGGCTCAGCGTCTTCAGCGGCACGGCGCGGACCAACTTCTTCCGCTGGCTCCAGCGGTCACCGGCGAGCGGCGGCACCCCGTTGCTGCCCGCGTTGCAGCGCACCGGCGAGATGTTCAAGACAGACCGGGCCTGGCAGAACACGATCGGAGACAACGCGTCTGGCAAGCACGTGTGCCGCGGCAACTACGCGGTGCTGATGACCGACGGCATCTGGAACACCAGTTGGGCCGCCGGCATGTCGGATGCCGACAACGCGTCGAAGACCCTGCCTGATGGTGCCGCCTACACGGCGGGAGCCCCTTACAAGAAGACCGACGGGTCGTCTCACAGCCTCGCGGACATTGCGTTCCACTACTGGTCGCAGGATCTGCGCACCGACTTGAACTCCTCCGAGGCGCTGAAGTACATGCCTGTCAAGGGCGACGAGAAGGTCGACGGAACCTCCACATCCACCACGCTGCCCCCCTACTGGAACCCGAAGAACGATCCGGCCAACTGGCAGCACATGGTGACGTACACCATCGGCCTCGGCCTGACCGGCAACCTCGGCGCCGACTGGCAGGGCAACATGTACAAAGGCGCCTACGGCAACTTCGTCACCGGCGCGAAGACGTGGCCTGCCACAGGCTTCGACAGCATTCCTGGCAACGTCTACGACCTCTGGCACGCAGCCATCAACGGCCGCGGTGGCTTCTACAGTGCCGAGTCTCCCAATGATGTCGTACAGGCCTTCCAGGACATCGTCTCGAGCATCAGCGAACGCCAAGGCTCGGCGGTGGCCGCATCACTGAACAGCAGCCGCATTGCCGCGGGCACCTTCGTCTACGCGGCTGGCTTCAACACCGGCGACTGGTCTGGCAAGCTGCGCGCCCATCCCATTGCCGATGGCAATGGAGGCGGCTGCTCGGGTGTGGCGGGCACGGTATGCAGTACGCCCCGGTGGGCAGCCGAGACGCTGATCAACGACCAGACCTGGGCCGGCCGCACCATCATCACGAATAGCGGCGGCCCCAAGGCATTCCGCTGGAGCGCGCTCAGCGCCGTGCACCAGACGGCCCTGAACGATTCCGACGGCCTTGGGGAGCGCCGCCTCGAATACCTCCGCGGCAGCCGCGCACTGGAGAGCGGCGGGACCTTCCGGGAGCGCAGTTCGGTGCTGGGTGACATCATCAACTCCTCGCCGGCTCCGCTCTACGTTGGCGCCCCGAGCTTCTTCCTGCCCAATGAAGCCGGGTATGCGGACTTCAAGGAGAAGTACAAGGGACGCCAACCAATGGTGTACGTGGGCGCCAACGACGGCATGCTTCATGGCTTCGACGCCCTGACCGGCGTGGAAAAGGTTGCCTTCGTCCCCAACGCGGTGTACCCCAACCTCAGCAAGCTGACCAAGGTGGACTACAAGCACCAGCCCTATGTAGACGGCGGCATGATCGGCTACGACATCAAGGTGGACGGCGCTTGGCGCACTTATCTGTTCGGCGGCCTGGGTCTTGGCGGCAAGGCGGTCTACGCACTCGACGTGACGGACCCCTCCACCTTCTCTGAAGGAAGACCCGCCGACTTCTTCAAGTGGGAGTTCACCGACCCGGGCCTGGGAGTGCTCAACGCCAAGCCCAAGGTGGCGCGGCTCAACAACGGCCGCACCGCGGTTGTGTTCGGCAGCGGCTACCTGGACGGAACCACCGCACCTTCCCTCTACATCCTCGACGTCAAGGACGGTTCGGTCATCAAGCGCATCCCGATCCCGACCACCGACGGAGGGGCCACCACGTTTTCCGACAACGGCCTGGCAGGCGTGACGCTGGCCGACGAAGACTTCAACGGAACGACCGACTCGGTCTATGCCGGCGACCTGTACGGCAACCTGTGGAAGTTCGATCTCACCAGTTCGTCCACGGCGACCTGGAACATTGCATACACCGGCGGTTCGGGCGGGCTGCCGATGTTCGTCGCGAAGACCAGCACCGGCGTACGTCAACCGATCACGACCGAGCCCGCGCTGGCGGCTCACCCCAGCGGCAATGGCCTGATCGTCTACTTCGGCACGGGCAAATACCTCGGTGCAAGCGACATCTCCACCACCCAGGTTCAGACGATGTATGCGGTTTGGAATCGCAAATCGCACAACACCGGCCTCACCCGCAGCCACCTGCTGCAGCAGAAGATCCTCGCCGACGACACTTCGACGTTCGGTGCACGCGACGCCCGCGTGACAACGGACTTGGCCATCAAGTGGAGCGAAGTGCCCGGCTTGCCGCCCACCGGCAGCCATATGGGTTGGTACATCGACTTCTCCACCGAGAGTGGTGAGCGCGTGCACCAGGCGCCATTCCTGCGCGACAACCGCATCGTCTTCGTGACGGTGACGCCTTCGACGGACCCTTGCTCGGCGGGGGGCACCAGCTGGCTCTACGAGCTCAACGGCATGTCGGGTTCGCGGCTGACCATGTCCCCGTTCGACTACAACGGCGACAACTCGATCGGTTCGCTGGACTACGCCGTGGTGGGCGGGAAGAGCATGCCCGGCAGTGCCATCCGCAACGAGGCGACCGGCGTCTCATACCTCGACAAGGAATCCGTCGTCCGCATGCCCAACCCCGGTCCGGGGGCCCCCTGCGAGGGCAAGATCGTCAGCACGTCCGGAGGCTCACTCGAAACCGTGAAAGAAAGCTGCACCGGAAGCCAGGCGCGGCATTGGCGCGAACTGATCAATCGATAACCAGAAGCAGCAAGGCGGTGCCGATGCACCGCCTTGCCAATGGAGCGCAACACATGCACCTGAGCCATTTTTCCCAACGCGACGCGGCTGCGCGGCGCCCCCGCGGATTCACTTTGGTCGAGCTCTTGATCGCAGTTGCCGCGATTGCGATCCTCGCCTCCGTTGCCTACCCTTCCTACCAGCGGCAGGTGATGCAGTCACGCCGCGCGAAGGCACAGGTCTGCCTCAGCGAACTGGTGCAGTTCATGGAGCGCTTCTACACGACGAACATGCGCTACGACCAGACGGCTGCCGGTGTCGCCGTGGCCCTGCCGGCGACCACCTGCGCCGCCGATCTGGCGACGCAATACAACTTCGCGTTCAGCGCTCCTCCTACGGCCACGACCTACGCCGTCAGCGCGAACGCCATTGGTGCTCAGACCAAGGACACCGGCTGCACCGTCCTCACTGTCAACAACACGGGCCAGAAGACGCCTGCAGCCGGTTGCTGGAAGTGACGACGGGCCGATAGCGGCTCTGAGCGAGGACGCGCGGCACCCCGTCAGGGGCAGGCACCGATCTGCTCGTCACGCCGCACTCGTCCTGAAGCCGAAAGAACGAGCCTGACGGCCGGTTGATCGCGGCCGCTGCAAAGCACCCACGTGCCCGCCAGGAAGGCGCCGTTCATCTGGACCGGCGCGCCCGAAGCATCGAACGAAAGATACCGGCCCAGCGGACCTTCAGCACTCGCCGCCACGCCCGACAGAGGCTCCGCATGCGCCAGCAGTGCCTCGCCGGCGTCCCAGCTGCCGCTCGTGTTGTCATCCAGGTGCAGGCGCCAGCCGCCTGCCCAGTCTCCGGGCTCCAGTGGTGACATCGTGACGCGCGCATTGCGAGAGATGGCCGTGCTGCGCGCCATTGCCACATGGCTCTCGATGCGAGACGCCGCGGCCTGCTGCCGCTGCCGCGCGTTCAGCGCCTGCCACGCCGGCACCGCCAGCGCCAGCAGCGTAGCGAAGACCGACAATGCCACCAGCATTTCCACCAGCGTCCAACCGGTGGGCGACGTCGAAGCCCGACGCTGCCCCATTCGTGTTTGCACCATGAACCCTCCCTTGGGACCGCCGCAGACTCTATGGCCATGACTTCAGCGCCTCCATCCCCAGATTGGCAGCCGGATGCCCGGCAGGACCTGCAATGGATGCGTGCCGCCCTGGCGGAGGCCGGCCGCGCCGCGCTCCACAGCCCGCCCAACCCGGCCGTCGGCTGTGTGGTGGTCACGGCCCGCGGCGAGTCGTTCGCGGGTCACACCCAGCCGCCGGGCCAGGGCCATGCCGAAGTGCAGGCGCTGGCCGCTGTGCGTGCGCAGCGTGCATCGACTGCCGGCGCCACGGCGTACGTGACGCTGGAGCCCTGTGCCCACTTCGGCCGCACACCTCCTTGCGCCGATGCACTCGTGGCCGCCGGCGTCGCCCGCGTGGTGGTGGCGGTGGTCGACCCCAACCCGCTGGTGGCCGGCAAGGGGATCGAGCGCCTTCGAGCCGCAGGCATCCGCGTCGACGTGGGCCTGCTGGCCGACGAGGCGCGCGAGGTGAACCTGGGCTTCTTCTCGCGCATGGTGCGCGGCGTGCCCTGGGTGCGCATGAAGATCGCCGCCTCGCTGGACGGCCAGACGGCGCTGGAGAACGGCCGCAGCCAGTGGATCACGGGGCCGGTGGCGCGGGCCGACGGCCATGCATGGCGCGCCCGCGCCGGTGCGGTGCTGACAGGCATCGGTACGGTGCTCGAAGACGACCCGCGCCTCGACGTGCGCGAAGTGCAGACCGTGCGGCAGCCACTGCGCGTGGTGGTGGACTCCCGCCTCCAGACGCCCGGCGGCGCCCGCATCCTGCAGCCGCCCGGCACGGTGCTGGTGTACGCGGCGCACGACCATGCGGAGCGACGGGCCGTGCTCGCAGCCGCCGGCGCGGAGGTGGCGCTGCTGCCTGGTCCGGGCGGCAAGGTCGACCTGCAGGCGGTCCTCCAGGACCTGGGCCGTCGCGGCGTCAACGAGCTGCACGTCGAGGCCGGCCACAAGCTCAACGGCTCGCTGCTCCAGGCCGGCCTGGTCGACGAGTTCCTCGTCTACCAGGCCCCCAAGCTGGTCGGCCAGGGCCGCGGCATGCTGCGCGCCGGCCCGCTCGAGTCGCTCGACGAGGCCGTGGCGCTGCGCTACGTGCAAGTCTCGATGTGCGGCGATGACCTGCGCATCATTGCGCGCCCGCCCGGCCGCGAACGCTTCTAGAGGCCCCGGCCGCCCGGGCCGGCGCACGGCGCCGCCTACAATCCGCGGATGGCGATTTCCCCCATTCCCGAGCTCATCACCGAGCTTGCCGCCGGCCGCATGGTCATCCTCGTGGACGAGGAAGACCGCGAGAACGAAGGCGACCTGGTGCTGGCGGCCGACCACGTCACGCCCGAGGCGATCAACTTCATGGCGAAGTTCGGCCGCGGGCTCATCTGCCTCACGCTGACGCGCGAGCGCTGCGAAAGGCTGCAGCTGCCACCGATGGCGCAGCGCAACGGCACCAAGCACGGCACGGCATTCACCGTCTCCATCGAGGCGGCCGAAGGCGTGACCACCGGCATCTCGGCGGCCGACCGGGCCCACACCATCAAGACCGCGGTCGCGAAGGACGCACGCACCCGCGACCTGGTGCAGCCGGGACACATCTTCCCGCTGCAGGCGCAAGACGGCGGCGTGCTCATGCGCGCCGGCCACACCGAGGCGGGCTGCGACCTGGCCGGCATGGCCGGCCTCACGCCGGCCGCCGTCATCTGCGAGATCATGAAGGACGACGGCACGATGGCCCGCCTGCCGGATCTCGAGGCGTTCGCTCGCGAGCACGGCCTGAAGATCGGCACGATCGCCGACCTCATCGAATACCGCAGCCGCAACGAGTCGCTCATCGAGCGCATCGGCCACCGCCGCATGCTCACCGCGCAGGGCCCCTTCGACTGCACCGCCTTCCGCGACCGCACAGGCGGCCTCCACCTGGCGCTGTCGCTGGGCCACTGGACCCCGCAGGACGACGTGCTCGTGCGGGTGCACGAACCGCTGTCGGTGATGGACCTGCTCGATGCCGAGCAATGCGGCCATTCCTGGCCGCTGCCCCGTGCGCTGGCCGCCCTGCGCGATGCCGGCCGCGGCGTGGCCGTGCTGCTCAACTGCGGTGAAGACCGCGATGGGCTGCTGCAGCACTTCGCGCCGGTCGAGCTGGCCGCAGCCGGTGCGCGGCCCCAGATGGACCTGCGCACCTATGGCGTGGGGGCGCAGATCCTGCGCGAGCTGGGTGTGGCACGCATGCGCCTGCTCGGCAGCCCGCGCCGCATGCCCAGCATGGCCGGCTATGGGCTCGAGGTGACCGGCTTCGTCGCCGCTGACCACCACGTTGCCGAAGCCGACGCCGAATCACGGCCGGCTGTTTGATCCTCCCTTCTGAAAGAACCCCCATGCAAGGTGCAGACCAAGGCCAGGCGGCCGATCTCGACGGCGAGGACTTGCGCATCGGCATCGTGCAGGCCCGCTTCAACGCCGACATCACCGCGGCGCTGGCCAGGGCCTGCCTGGCCGAGCTGGAAGTGCTGGGCGTGTCGCCCAAGCACATCCGCCACGTGACGGTGCCGGGCGCGCTCGAAGTGCCCACCGCGCTGCAGGCCATGGCCGAGAGCGAGCGTTATGACGCGCTCATCGCGCTGGGCTGCATCATCCGCGGCGAGACCTACCACTTCGAACTGGTGGCCAACGAAAGCGGCGCCGGCGTCACGCGGGTCGCGCTCGACAGCGAGCTGCCGATCGCCAACGCCATCCTCACGGTCGAGGACGAAGCGCAGGCCTGGGCACGCGCCGAGGAAAAGGGGCGCGATGCCGCACGCGTGGCAGTCGAGATGGCCAACCTGCTGGAAGACCTGACGTGACCGAAGCCAAGAAGAAACCGGCCGGCCGGCCGGGCCAGGGCGGCGCCCGACCCAAGTCCGCACGCCGGCGTTCGCGCGAATTCGCGCTGCAAGGGCTGTATGAGTGGCTGATCAGCGGCAGCGATGCCGGCGTCATCGACGCCCACATGCGCGAGCAGGAAGGCTTCGACAAGTGCGACAGCGCGCACTTCGATGCACTGCTGCACGGCTGCATCGACGAGGCCGCCGCCCTCGACGCCGTGCTGGCCCGCCACGTGGACCGCAAGACCACCGAGCTGTCGCCCATCGAGCATGGCGTGCTGCTCATCGGCTCCTACGAGCTCAAGCACTGCATCGACATCCCCTACAAGGTCGCCATCAACGAAGCGGTCGAGCTGGCCAAGGCCTTCGGCGGCACCGATGGGCACAAGTACGTCAACGGAGTGCTCGACAAGGCCGCCGCAGACATGCGCCCGGTCGAAGTGGGCGCAGCACGCGGTTCGCCCCGCTGAGCGCCAGGGTCGCCATGAAGCTTGCGTCGCGGCTCGATCACATCGAACCGTTCTTTGTGATGGAGTGCGCCAAGGCGGCGGTCGAGATCGCCGCCGGCCCGCTGTGCGACCCGAGCCGCGGTGGCTCGCCGATGATCTTCCTGAACATCGGCGAGCCCGACTTCACCGCGCCGCCCGCGGTGCTCGAAGCCGCGCAGCGCTGCCTGCAGGCCGGGCGCACGCAGTACACCCCCGCCACCGGCGTGCCGGCGCTGCGCCAGGCCCTCAGCCGCTGGTATGCGCAGCGTTTCGGGCTTGACGTTCCGGCGCAGCGCATCGTCATCACCGCGGGCGCCTCGGCGGCCCTGCAGCTGGCCTGCCTGGCCCTGGTGAACCCCGGCGACGAGATCCTGATGCCGGACCCGAGCTACCCCTGCAACCGCCATTTCGTGGCCGCCGCGGACGGCGTGCCGCGCGGGCTGCCGGCGGGCCCGGCAGAACGCTTCCAGCTCAGCGCCGCGATGGTCGAGCGCGAATGGCGCGGCAGTACCCGCGGCGTGCTGCTGGCATCGCCGTCCAACCCCACCGGCACGTCGATCGACCCGCAGGAGATGGCGCGCATCGTGGACGTGGTGCGCGCGCGCCGCGGCGTGACCCTGGTCGACGAGATCTACCTCGGCCTCAGCTACGACGAGCGATACGGCCACAGCGCGCTGGCGCTCGGCGACGACGTGGTCTCGATCAACAGCTTCTCCAAGTACTTCAGCATGACGGGCTGGCGCCTGGGCTGGCTGGTGCTGCCGCCGGGCCTCGTGGAGCCGGTGGAAAAACTGGCGCAGAACCTCTACATCTGCCCATCGGCGGTTGCGCAGCATGCGGCGCTCGCGTGTTTCGAGCCCGCCTCGCTGGACGAATACGAACGCCGCCGCGCGGCATTTCGCGAGCGTCGCGACTTCATCGTGCCGGCCTTGCGCGCGCTGGGGCTCGAGGTGCCCGTGATGCCCGACGGCGCCTTCTACGCGTGGGCCGACTGCTCGCGGTTTTCCGACAGCAGCTGGGACTTCTGCTTCGAGCTGATGCGCACGGCGCAGATCGCGCTCACCCCGGGCCGCGACTTCGGCCGGCACGCGACCGAGCGCTACCTGCGGTTGTCTTTCGCCAATGCGATGCACGAACTGGAAGAGGCCGTCGCGAGACTGCGGCGCGTGCTGAAGTAACGCTCCTGCGCTTCAACGTGAGTTTCTGTTACGAAGGCGCGACATATTGCCGCTTTTGTGATGTTGTGACCCCCCTGGGGTTCGCTTAAGCTCGTCGCCGTGGAACGTCCCAGTCAACCCCCGAGCGACATGCTGTCGCTGCCGGCCAGTGAATCGATACCGCCGGCCACCCTTCCCGCCGATCCTTGGGACGAGGCCGACACCGTGCTGCTCGAGCCGGAGCCGCCGCAGGAGATCAGCAACGTCCCGCCCGGCACGCCGACGGAGTCCTTGCCCACCATCGGGCACATCGGCCGCTATGCGCTGAAGTACCGCATCGGCGAAGGCGGACTGGGCACCGTGTATGCGGCCCATGACCCGCTGCTGTCGCGGCTCATCGCGATCAAGACGCTGAACGTGCAGCTCTCGACCGAAGAGCGCGAGCAGTTCAATGCGCTGTTCCTGAACGAGGCGCGCGCCGCGGGCGGGCTTTCGCATCCGCACATCGTGACGGTGTTCGACGCCGGCGTCAGCCCGCAGGGCGCCTACATCGCGATGGAGCTGCTCAAGGGCAAGGACCTGCGGCAACTCCTGAAGGAAGGCTGGCGGCCCTCGCCGGCGCAGGCCGCGCTCATCGTGCGGCGCGTGGCCGACGCCCTGGCCTACGCCCATACCAAGGGCGTGGTGCACCGGGACATCAAGCCCGCCAACATCTTCATGGTCGGCCGCACGCAGCCGCGTGTGCTCGACTTCGGCATCGCCCGCGTCGCGCACCAGCGCGACAGCATCGACCTCGTGGCCGGCTCGCCCTACTACATGGCGCCCGAGCAGCTGCGCGAGGAACCCACCGACCGTCGCACCGACGTGTTCTCGCTCGGCGTGGTGCTCTACGAGCTGCTCACCGGCACCCGTCCCTTCGTCGGCAACTCGCTGGTCGAGATCTCCAACGCGGTGCAGAACCGCATGCCGCTGCCGGCCCATGAGGCCGACACGACCGTGCCCATGGCGCTGTCGGACATCGCGGCGCGCGCGATGGAGAAGGACCCGAACCACCGCTACCGTTCGGCCCGCGCGCTGGCACGCGACCTGCGCGGCTGGATCGAGCAGAACCCGCAAGAACCCAGCAGCGGCGAAGACGAACCTCCGCAGCGGCAGCGCCAGCGGCTGGCACTGGGCGCCGTCGGGCTCTTCGGGCTGGCGCTGGTGGGCTTCGGCCTGTGGCACAGCCTGTCCGACAGCGATACCGCCGCCCAGCCCGCGGCCGCCCACGCGGCGTCGGCCCCGCTGGCCGCCGTGGTGGCGCAGGCGGTGGCGCCGACCCCGGCGCCCGCCGCTTCGGAAGCTGCCGCGCCCGAAGCCGCGGCCTCCGAGGCCGCGCCTGCGGCCAGTACGGCGCAGGCAACCGCCCCGGCGGAGCCGCCCACCGCCGTGGTCGAACTGGCGCCCGCCACCGGAGGCCCGAAGAAGGCCGCCGAGACCACGAAGGAGCGCCGCGCCCGTGAAGCCCTGGCGCGTGATGCGCGCAGCCGGGCCGCCACGCCGTCGCCCACGCTGGCCACCGGCACGCTGCAGATCGCGGTCAGCCCCTGGGGGCATGTCGAAGTCGACGGCGCCCCGGCCGGCACGACGCCGCCGCTCAACAAGCTGACGCTCACCGAAGGCCGCCACACCATCACCATACGCAACGACGAGTTCCCGCCGCACACCGTGACAGTCAACGTCAGCGCCGGGCAACCGATCATGCTCAAGCACAAGTTCGGATCATGAAGCGCCCCCTCCTCGCCTGCGCCTTTGGCGCCCTTGCCCTGGCCCTGCTGGCCGGCTGCGCCCAGCAGCCCACCACCGCCCCGACCGGCGTGATGGACCTCGCCCAGCGCCCGGCCGAAAAGGCGCTCCTGGCCGGCATGCGCTCCTATGACGACGGGCAGTACGGCGAAGCCGAAAAGCTCTTCAACACCGCGCTCGGCAGCGGGCTCGCCTCGGCCAAGGACAAGGCCGCCGCGCACAAGTACCTCGCGTTCATCTACTGCACCAGCGAGCGCACCTCCCAGTGCGAGGCCGCCTTCAAGGCCGCGCGCGCGGCCGACCCGGCCTTCTCGCTCACCAAGTCCGAAGCCGGCCACCCGATGTGGGGCCCGGTGTACCGCCGCGCCAGCCAGTAAGGCGGGGCCTTCGCGCGCAGGGATAATCCCGCGCGTGACCGAAACCAGACCTGACGACGACCACGACTACCAGCACACGCTGCGCGTGTACTGGGAAGACACCGATGCCGGCGGCGTGGTGTTCTATGCCAACTACCTGAAGTTCTTCGAGCGGGCGCGCACCGAGTGGCTGCGTTCGCTCGGCTTCGGCCAGGAGCAGTTGCGCACGGAAACAGGGGCGATGTTCGTCGTGACCGATACTTCGGTCCGCTACCGCCAGCCCGCCCGGCTCGACGACGAGCTGGCGGTCAGCGTGCGGGTGGTCGAACGCGGCCGCGCCAGCCTGCTGATTTCGCAGCGGGCCACGCGCAACGGCGCCGTGCTCGCCGAGGGCAGCATCCGCATCGGCTTCGTGGAAGCGGCGAGCTTCCGACCCTGCCGCATTCCTTCCCAAATCCTTGAGCGCATCGGATGAACCAGGATCTCAACATCCTCAATCTCGTACTGCACGCCAGCTTCGTGGTGCAGGTGGTCATGGCCGGCTTGCTGATCACCTCGCTGATCAGCTGGGCGGTCATCTTCGGCAAGCTCTTCGGCCTCAAGCGCGTGCGCGGCAGCAACGAGGAATTCGAACGCGAGTTCTGGTCGGGCCGCCAGCTGCAGGAGCTGTATGCCGACGCCTCCAAGGTGGCGCCCACCGACCAGCAGGGCGCGCCGATGGAGCGCATCTTCGCTTCGGGCATGCGGGAGTTCTTCAAGCTGCGCGAGAAGCGGGTGACCGACGGCTCGGCGCTGATCGACGGCTCCCGCCGCGCCATGCGGGCGAGCTTCCAGCGCGAGCTCGATGCGATCGAATCGAACCTGAGCTTCCTGGCTTCGGTGGGCTCGGTGAGCCCTTACGTCGGGCTGTTCGGCACGGTGTGGGGGATCATGCATGCCTTCACCGGCCTGGCCAACCTGCAGCAGGTGACGCTGGCCACGGTGGCGCCCGGCATCGCCGAAGCGCTGGTGGCCACCGCCATCGGCCTGTTCGCCGCCATCCCGGCGGTGGTGGCCTACAACCGCTTCGCGCGCGACATCGACCGCATCGCGATCCAGCTCGAGACCTTCATCGAGGAGTTCTCGAACATCCTGGCGCGCAACGTCGGCCAGCCGGGCGCCGCGCACTGAGGCCGCGACCATGCCTGCGCTCGTACAACGCCACGGCACCCGCCGCCGCACCATGAGCGAGATCAACATGGTGCCCTTCATCGACGTGATGCTGGTGCTGCTGATCATCTTCATGGTCAGCGCGCCGCTCATCACCACCGGCGTGGTGGACCTGCCGTCGGTGGGCCAGGCCAAGCGCCAGCCCGACAAGGTGATCGAAGTGGTGCTGGGCACCGACGAAAGCGTGAAGCTTCGCATCGACGGCAAGGACGGCGAGCGCGCCAACCTGCGCACCCTGGCCGCCCGGGTGAAGGAAGCACAAGGCGGCAGCGCCAATGCCCCGGTCATCATTTCGGCCGACCGCAACGTGAAGTACGAGGCCGTGGTGAAGGTGATGGACACCCTCAACCGCGCCGGCGTGCAGCGCGTGGGCCTGGCCGTCAAGACCACCGGCGCGTGAACCGAAGCCTGTCTTTGCGGATCACAAGCCGACGATGAGCGCCACTGCCCTGCCCCAGCACAGCCTGCGTCCGCGCGCGCCCGACCGCATGGGTTCGGGTTTCGCGCTGGCCGCCGGCGTGCACCTGCTGCTGCTCGTGGCACTGGGCCTGGGGGTGAGCTGGCGCTCGGCCGACATCGCCGGCGTGGAAGCCGAACTGTGGGCCGCCGTTCCGCAGGTGGCCGCACCGAAGGCGGTGGAACCCGAGCCGCAGCCGCCCAAGCCGGTGGAGCCTCCCAAGCCGGTGGTGGAGCCGCCGCCCAAGCCTGTGCAGCGAGAGGCCGACATCGCCACCGAAAAGGCCCGCAAGGAGCGGGAGCAGAAGCAGCGCGAGGAAGAAAAGGAACGCGAACAGAAGGCCCAGCGCGAGAAGGAAGCGCAGGAACGCCGCGAGCTCGAAAAGAAAAAGGCCGACGAAGCGCGCAAGAAGGCCGAGCAGGAAAAGGCCCAGCAGGAGCGGGTGGAGGCCGAGCGCAAGAAGAACCTCGAACGCATGATGGGGCAGCTGGGCGGCACCGGCGCGCCCAACAGCAGCGGCACCGCGGCACAGTCGGCCGGGCCCTCGGCGGGTTATGCCGGGCGCATCGTGGCGCGCATCAAGCCCAACATCGTGTTCACCGAACCCATCGCCGGCGACCCGGTGGCCGTGGTCGAGGTGAAGGTGGCACCCGACGGCACCATCATCGGCCGCCGCATCACCAAGGCCAGCGGCCAGAAGGAGTGGGACGACGCCGTGCTGCGCGCCATCGACCGCACCGAGGTGCTGCCGCGCGACGTGGACGGGCGCGTGCCGCCCACCATCGAGATCCGCTTCCGCGCACGCGACTTCTGAGCGGGCCTTGCCTCACTTCACCAGGGCGATCAGGTCCGTCACACCCGGGTCCACGCCGGCCTGCAGGAGCAGCGTGCTCACCTGCCCGCGGTGGTGCGTCTGGTGGTTGAAGAAGTGGCTCAGTGCCTGCCACAGCGGGTGTTCTCGCGGCGCGCCCTTCGTGCTCGCATAGCGCATGGTCTGCAGGACGTAGGCCGGCGTCATCTCGGCGGCCCAGGCCTCGATCGCGGCATCGAGTTCGGCACGGTGCGAGCGCATCTCGTCGAAATCGTCGAACAGCACCTGGTCGAGGCCGGTGAAGTCCGGCCGGGCCAGCACCGGGGCCGAAAGCGCCTCGAAACGAACGCCCTGCTGCGCAAAACGCCCGAGCCAGATCTTGTCGGCGAGCACCAGGTGCGCCAGCGTGCCGTGGATCGAGCCGAAAAACGCGCCGCGGTCGCGGCGGCGTTCTTCGTCCGAAAGGCTGGCCGCCGCGGCATACAGCCGCTCGTTCATCCAGCGGTTGTAGCGGGCCATGAAGCGTGTGTGTTCCAGCATGGCCCGCAGTGTGTCACTGCCGGGGGCCGCGGCGCCAGATGAAGGCGTCGACCGACCACCGGCCCGGCCCCCACAGCACGAGCCCCAGCAGCAGGCTGCCCCAGAACACGTGCTGCTGCAGCGCCGCCTCGGCAATTTCGGCCAGGCTCAGGACGGCCACCACGTTCACCACGAACAACCCGGCCGCTGCAAGACGCCCGCCCAGGCCGAGCACCAGCAGCACCGGCAGCACCAGCTCGCCCGCCGTGCCCAGCGGCGCGGCCAGCTCGGGCGGCAGCAGCGGCACCTGGTATTCGTCGGTGAAGAGCGCGAGGGTGGTCTCCCAGTCGCGGATCTTGGTCAGGCCCGAGAGGAAGAACACCTTGGCCACGTACAGGCGCGCAGCCAGCTGCGCGGCCGGCTGCAGCGCGTCGAGCGCCGACACGGCGCGCTGCCACAGCGCTTCGAGGCGTTGCCAGGCGGGTTGACGAACGGCTTGCATGGTCAGGTCTCCGGTGAGTTGCAAAGGAGGTCGATGCCCGCGATCCAGCCCTCGCGCAGCGCGCACGCGAGCCAGGCGTCGAAGGCGAACGAGCTGCCGGCGGCATCGAGCGCGGCAGCCAGGTCGCGGCCTTCGAAGGCCGCGCGGGTGAACGGCACATCAGACGCGTCGAGCGCACACACCTGTGCGCGCCACCCCCGGCGCCACACCAGCGCCGTCTCGCCGCGGCCGGCGGCAAAGGCTTCCCGCAGTCCGTCGAAGCGATCGCTCGCATCGCTGCGATGGGCCAGCCAGATGCCGGCCACCGGCCAGGGCGAGGCCACCATGCCCGTGCCGGCCCTGAACCGCAAGGCGAGCCGCGACGGCTCATGCGCCGCGAGCTGCTCGAGCCCGCAGAGCGGGCCGTCGTCATCCGCGGCCGCTTCGGCGCGTTGCACCGCCCATTCAAGGCGGGCCACGTCGGCGAGGTAGGGCTCGCTGCGCAGGCCTTCGGTGTCGGCGATGAAGGCCGGCAGCGACTCGCCCAGCCAGGCGAGGTCGCCCCGGGCGGGCGGGCGCCGGCGCACGAAGTCCCGGGCCATGGCAGCGAACGACTCCTCGCCCAGGAGCTGCTGCACGGTCGGGAAGCTGCCGGCCAGGGCACGTTCGGCTGCAGCGCCGAGGTTGGCCTGGTAGGCCGCCAGCCCCCTGCCCATGCGCGCGCCGCTTTCGCGCACCCAGCCGTTGAGCGCCAGGCCGTCGCCGCGCGACACGATGGCGCGCAGCAGCAGTTGCTGGCGTGTGGCCTCGCGGGTGTTCATGCCGCAACCTCTTCACGGACGGCGCAGCGGGCCTCGGCCGCGGCCGCCTCGCCGAGCAGCACGTCCAGCGCGGGCAGCCGGGTGTCCCACTCGATGAGCACCGGCGTACCGCGCAGCCTGCGCATCGCATGCTCGAACACCTGCCACACCGGCGCATGCACGCGGCTGCCGTGGTCGTCGATCACCAGCCCGCCGCTGTCGTCATAGCCGGCCAGGTGGATCTCGCCGACGGCCCGCGCTTCGATGGCATCGACAAAGCGCTTCGCGGCGGCCACCGGGTCGCCGGCGCCCGCATTGAGCTGGTTGACCACGATGTTGTTGAGGTCCAGCAGCAGGCTGCAGCCGGTGCGCCGTGCCAGCAGGTTGAAGAATTCGGGCTCGCTCATCGAGTCGTCGGCCCAGCCCAGGTAGGCCGACAGGTTCTCCACCAGGATCGGGCGCCCGAGCCTGTCCTGCACCGCCGACACGTTGGCCGCCATGATGTCCAGCGAGGCCGGCGTGAAAGCGACCGGCAGCAGGTCGTTGCCGTGCGTGGGTGGTGTGCCGGCCCGCACCGGCGCCCGCGCGAAGCAGGCGTGGTCGCTCACCCGCACCGGCTCGATGCGATCGACCAGCCGCGCGAGCTGCTCGAGGTGCCAGCAGTCCAGCCCCGCGGCCGAACCGAGCGCCAGGCCGACGCCGTGCAGGCTCACGTCATAGAGGTTTCTGGCCTCATGCAGCACGGCCAGCGCCGCGCCGCCCTCGGCAAAGAAGTTCTCGGAATGCACTTCGAGGAAAGCCAGCGGCGGCCTGCGCTCCAGCAGCTCGCGGTAGTGCGGCTGGCGAAAGCCGATACCGGTGGAGAGAGGGAAGCTCATGTCGGCCGCCACTGCTTCGTTCAGGGCCGGCCTACTTCTTGGCCTTCATCTTGGCCTCTTCGGCCGACATGCCGTTCATCTGCTTGCAGGTGCCCTTGGCCACGTACTTCCAGTCGCCCGGGTCGTTGTCCATCTTGGACTGGCCGGCGCACGAGTGGGTGCCCGCGAGGTTGGCGCAGTCGTTCTGGCCGGCCTTGGCGATGCCGTAGCACTTCTCCTTGCCGGCCGGCTTCATGTCGTCGGCCGCACCGGCGGCGCCGATGAGGCCCATGGCGAGCACGGAAGCGAGGGCGGAAGAGACGACGAGGCGTTGGTTCATGGTGAGCTCCTTTTGGGGTGCGTTGTCGAAACGAGCCGCCGCAGACCTTGCAGCGACGAGCGTGTGTCGCGCCGTGCCGTCGATTACTTACACTGCCGCCCAAATGAACGATCTCGCCGTCGATCTCGAGAGCCACCGGCTGCACCTGCTGCGCTACGCGCGGCTGCAGCTGCGCAACGACGCCTGGGCCGAAGACGCGGTCTCGGAGACCCTCATCGCCGCGCTCGAAAAACCGCAGGCCTTTGCCGGGCGCTCGCAGGTGCGCACGTGGCTCGTGGGCATCCTCAAGCACAAGGTGGTCGACCAGCTGCGGCGCCACACCCGTGAATGCGCCCTCACTGCCGAAGACGCCGAGGGCGACGAGTTCGACCTGCTGTTCAAGGAGGACGGCCATTTCCGCGAGCTGCCGGCCGAATGGGGCGACCCTCAGGCGGCGCTGCGGCAGGATCAGTTCCTGGCCGTCATCGAGGCCTGCACCGAGAAACTGCCCAACCAGCTGGGCCGGGTGTTCCTGATGCGTGAATGGCTGGAACTCGACACCGACGAGATCTGTAAGGAACTGAGCGTGACGCCGACCAACCTGTGGGTCATGCTGCACCGTGCGCGCCTGCGCCTGCGCGAATGCCTGCAGCTCAACTGGTTCGCAGAGGCACCCGCCGCGGCCGTCACCAGAAAAGGAAGCGTGCGATGAGGCTCAGACGTACATGCCGCGAAGCCGCTGCGCTCCTGCTCAGCCGCCAGGACCGCGCGCTGCCCTGGGTCGAACGGCTCGCGCTGCGCCTGCACCTCATGGCCTGCAACGCCTGCCCGCGTTTCGAGCGGCAGCTTGCCACGATGGAAGCCGCGATGAAGCGCTGGCGGCACTACAGCGAATCGGGCGGGAGCTGAGGTTCAGCCGAGGCTGCCGCCCGCGACGCGCAGGTCTGCGCGCACGGTGAGCGCCGTTTGCAGCGCCAGCCGCACGCCGTCGGTCATCAGCTGCAAGCCCATGCTGGACTGCCCGGGCCGCCGCGCCGCCTGGGCCGGCAGCAGCGGCAGGTGCACGAAGCCGCTGCGCACGCCGGTGCCGGCCAGCCGGTGCTGCAGCCAGTAGAAGACGTGGTTGCACACGTATGTGCCGGCGCTGCAGGACAGGCCCGCCGGCACGCCCGCCTCGCGCAGGGCCGACACCATGGCCTTCACCGGCAGGGTCGAGAAGTAGGCCGCCGGCCCGCCAGGGACGACGGGCGCATCGATCGGCTCAGCACCCGCGTTGTCGGGGATGCGCGCGTCGTCGAGATTGATCGCCACCCGCTCGATGCTGATCTCGCCGCGGGTGGCCGCCTGCCCGAGCGCCAGCACCAGCGACGGTTCGTGGGCCGCGATGGCCTCGCCCAGCACCCGCAGCGAACGGTCGAATTCGCACGGCAGCACCAGCCCCGCCACTTCGTGCCCCGCGATGCTGCTGCCGTGCAGCGCCTGCGCCACGTCGGCAGAGGGGTTGGCGACTTCGCCGCCGAAGGGCTCGAACCCGGTGAGCAGGATGCGCCGCTTCGGAGTCATGGTGGTTGTCGCCGCGTATCGCCAAGCCGCGCAGCGTACATGAACAGCGCGACGGCCAGCGCCACCGCCAGGGCGAGCACGAAGGCCGCGGCCGGGTGCATGTGCGGCAGCGCGAAATACAGCGCGATGAAAAAGCCCGCGAAGCCGTGCAGGCCGCGCGCGAAACCCGCCAGCAGCGACGCCGTGGCCGCCGCTCCGTGGCGTGGCAGCGTGAAGGCGGGCAGCACGCTGCCGGTGACGGGCACCGCCAGCAGCAGCCCGCTGGCCGCAGCCGGCAGGATGCCGGCGCCGACGAGGATGGTGGTCGCCATGCCCAGGGCGGCGATCACGCGGAACGCCAGTTCCGCCGGCGGGATGGACACCGGCTCGGCGCGGCGGCAGGTCGCCGGCATGGCCGCGAGGCCCAGCCCGGGGGCCACTGCGGCGAGCAGGCACACCAGCCAGGCCGGCAGGTCGGCCCAGGCCAGCAGGAAGCCGAACGAGAGAAAGGCGCCGAGCGACAGTGCCAGGCAGGCGCCCCACGGCAGCCTCGTGCCGCAGCGCGCGAACACCACGATGTGCAGCACTGCCGCCGGTGCGCAGGCCAGCGTGGCCAGGGCGATGTCGCGCACGTGCGCGGCCGGGTGCTCGAGCAGCAGCAGCGCCATGATGGGCGCCGCGATCATCGGCATGCCGGCCAGGGCACCGGCCACCGCATGCCCGAAGCGCCGCGCCGCCAGCGACGACAGCAGCACCGAAGCGGCGACCAGCGACAGCTTCAGCAGCATGCGAACACCACTTCAAGGCGCGCCGAAACCGCCGCCTCCGGGCGTTTCGATCACGAACACGTCACCCGGCGCCATCTCGCACGAGCCGATGTGGTCGAGCGGCTCGACGCGGCCGTCGGCGCGTTCGACCCGATTGACACCCAGCGCCCCCGGCTGCCCGCCGGCCACGCCGAAGCTCGGCACGTGGCGGCCGTTGGACAGGATGGAGGCGGTCATCGCTTCGAGGAAGCGCACGCGCCGCACGCCGCCGTCGCCGCCGCGGTGCCGGCCGGCTCCGCCCGAACCCTTGCGGATCTCGT
>CAMLNA010000017.1 GCA_946481025.1 uncultured Rivibacter sp. | reverse complement strand
GATCGGCATCGACGGCTACAACTTCGGCACCAGCCAGTCGTGGTCGCGCTGGACGTCTTTCAGCGATGTCTTTTCCGGCGCGCTCGCCACCGCACAGGCCATCTCGCCGCGCAAGCCGGTGGTGCTGGCCGAGATGGGCTGCTCCGAGACCGGCGGCGACAAGGCCGCATGGATCGCGCGCATGGCCGCCGACCTGGCCCGCATGCCCTCGGTGCGCGCCTTCACCTGGTTCGACATCGTGAAGGAAACCAGCTGGGCGCTGACCTCCAGCGACGCGAGCTGGCATGCGGCCATCCAGGCGCTGCGCCAGCCGCACATCCGGGGCAACGGCGCGGCCCTGCTTTCGGTCGCCACGCCGACCTGACCGGCGCGGCTTTCACAACACCACCAGGACCCACCATGACCAACACCTCCCACCGCACCCGGCTCGGCCTGCTGGCCCTGGCCATCGCCGCCATGGCCGGCTGCGCCATCGCACCGCAGCCGAAGGCCCAGGCCACCGCCGCGTCACCGGCGCCCGCGCCGCAAGCCGCGCCCGCCGCGCCATCGCCGGTCCTCACGTTCGCCGTGTTCAGGCCGGACGGCACCACCGCCCAGGGCGGCATGTTCACCGGCTTCGCCTACTCGGAAAAGCCCGGCGACGCGAGCCTCGACAAGATCGCCGTGGCCAACGGCGCGGCGCGGGTGAACGGCAGCGTGTGGCCGCAAAAGGGCAGCACCTGGGCCGGCATCGGCTTCACCGCGACGGCGGGCGCAGACGGCAAGACGCTCGATCTCACGCAGCAGCGCACGCTGCATCTGCAGCTCGCCTCGGCCACCGCCACGCAGTTGCGCGTGCGCCTGGTGGGTGACGACAAGGCCACCCGCGACAACGGCTGCTACCCGGTGGCGGTGCAGAGCGTGACGCCCGAACTGCGCGACTACACGATTGCGCTGGCCCGCTTCGCCCCTGAAGCGTATTGCGGCGCCCAGGGCCGTTCCGTCGCCGCAACCGCACCGGCGGTGGTGGCCGTCGAGGTCAGCGATCCGGCGCTGACCCCGGGCGCAAAGCGCGCGGTGGACTTCCAGGTCGGGCGCATCGAACTGAAGCCCTGACCGTGTTTTCCTGATTCCGACACCGCGCGCGCAGCGACGAGGGGGCTGCGCGTGCTGGTTGAACTCGCCCCCAAGAAAAGTGGAGACAGCTTGAACATCTCGAAAATCGCCATGGCCGCGACGCTGTGCGCGGCGGGCTGGGCCCATGCCGCCAACGTCGACTTCAGCGGCTACTTCCGGGCCGGCACCGGCGTCAGCGAGCGCGGCGGCACGCAGGTGTGCTTCGGCCTGCCCGGGGCCGACACCAAATGGCGCCTCGGCAACGAATGCGACTACGTCATCGAGCCGGTGTTCGACACCAAGGTCGCCGAATACGAGGGCTCCGGCTGGCACGTTCGCCTGATGCCGGGCGTGTACCGCGCCTGGGGCCAGACCGAGTTCGGCACCGACGAACTGGTCGCGCGCTTCGGCCAGGCCTACGTCTATGGCAACAAGATCGCCCCGCTGGCCAACGGCACGGCCTGGGCCGGGCGCCGCTTCTACAACCGCCTGCAGACCGGCATCAACGACCAGTTCCTCGAGAACAACGACGGCGACGGCGCCGGCATCGAGAACATGGACTTCGGCTTCACCAAGGCCAGCGTCGCCTTCATGATGAGCGGCCGCGGCGGCGCCAACAACAACCGCTTCTCGGTGCCGGTGCGTCTGACCGACATCAAGACGGTGGCCAACGGCGCCCTGTCGGTCTACGTGACGCCCTCGCTGCAGACGCGCTCGCGCAACCAGGTGACCGACACGGCCACCCCCCGCGAAGCGAAGGGTCTGGCGGTCGGCGCGTACCACACGCTGGGTGGCGTGCTGGGCGGCGAGCTGCTGGGCGGCGTGCGCTACGACAAGCTCGGCGAAGCCACGAACAGCCGCGCGGTGCTGCAGCAGACCGGCAACCTCGGCGCCGGCACCCGCTTCGACGTGGTGGCCGAATACCGCCTGGCCCACGCCGCCAACGGTCTCGACTCGCGCTGGACCGCCATCGGCGGGCGCACCGACACGCACATCACCGGCCCCTTTCGCGTGCTGGTCGAACTGGGCCACGATCGCGTCAAGCCGGACGGCCAGGACCTGCGCACCATGACCAAGCTCACGCTCGCCGGTGCCGTATCGGCCGGCAAGGACGCCTGGTCGCGGCCGACGCTGCGCGTGTTCGTCACGCATGCGGTGTGGAACGAGGCCGCGCGCAAGGTGCTGGGCCAGAACTGGATCAACGGCGAACGCCTGCAGCAGGTGTACGGCGACCGGCTGCACGGCACGACGTTCGGCGTGCAGACCGAAGCCTGGTGGTGACCAGGGCAGGAGCGCCGGGCTCAGCCCCAGCGCCCCCGCATGCGCGATAGCACATCGACCCGCGGGCCGGCTGCACCGCCCGCGGGGTCCGCTGCCACCGGCACCGTCGGCCCCACCCGCTCGAAGTGGTGCTGGATGGCCGGCGGGATGAAGCGCGTCAGCGAGGCATACACGTGGCGGTCGCCGTACGCACCCTGCTGGGTGACGTAGTAGCGCTGCGGCGCCAGCAGGTGCAGCTGCTCCCTGGCCCGCGTCATGCCCACGTACAGCAGCCGCCGCTCTTCTTCGATCAGCGAGGCCGAGCCGGTGATGATGTCGCACGGGATGCAGCCGTCCACCGTGTTGAGGATGGACACCGAGCGCCACTCCTGTCCCTTGGACGAGTGCAGCGTCGACAGGATCAGGTAGTCCTCGTCGAGGTGCGCGGCCCCGGACTCGTCGCTGCTGGCCGCCGGCGGATCCAGCGCCAGCTCGGTGAGGAACCGCTCGCACGAGCGGTAGCCGCCGGCGATCTGCACCAGTTGCCGCAGGTCGGCCACCCGCACCGCCGCGTCATCGGCGGCCTGCTCCAGCAGCGGCACGTACCACTGCAGCACGTCTTCCAGCCCGCCGGGCCAGCCGCCCTGCCCGCCTGCCAGGCGACCGTGAAGCCCGGCAAAGCACCGCAGGGATGCGCGCGCCGCGGGCGGCGCGTCGAAGCCCTGCAGCGCCGCGCCGGCATCGGCCGCCTCCGCCACCGCGCGCACCAGCCGCCGCGCGGTGGCCGGCCCCACGCCGGGCATCAGCTTGGCGACGCGGAAGGCCGCCACCTCGTTGCGCGGGTTGTTCACCCAGCGCAGCACCGCCAGCACGTCCTTGATGTGGGTGGACTCCAGGAACTTGAGTCCGCCGAACTTCACGAACGGGATGTTCCGGCGCACCAGCTCCATCTCGAGCGCCGCGCTGTGGTGGGCGGTGCGGAACAGCACCGCCTGGTGCCGCAGCAGCATGCCGGCCTCGCGCTGTGCCAGCACCCGGTCGGCCACCCAGCGGGCCTGCGCCAGCTCGTCCTCCACCGTGACCAGCAAAGGCTTGCAGGACGACTCGCGGTCGGTCCACAGCTGCTTGGCATGCCGCTCGGCCGCCAGCGCGATGACCGCATTCGAGGCTTCGAGGATCGGCCGCGTCGAGCGGTAGTTGCGCTCCAGCGTCACCTGCACCGCGGGCGTGCCGAACTGGCGGGCGAAGTCGAGGATGTTGCGCACCTCGGCGGCACGGAACGAGTAGATCGCCTGTGCGTCGTCGCCCACCGCGACCACGCCCCGGCCGTCGGGCTTGAGCCGCTGCAGGATGGCGGCCTGCAGCCGGTTGGTGTCCTGGTATTCGTCGACCAGCACATGGTCGAACCGGGCGCCCACCTCGGCCGCCAGCGCCGGGTCTTCGAGCATCAGGCTCCACGACAGCAGCAGGTCGTCGAAGTCGAGCAGCTGCTGGTCCTGCTTGGCCTGGGCATAGGCGCCGAACAGCGCCTTCAGCTCATCGATCCAGTCGAGGCACCAGGGGTAGTGGTCCTGCGCCACCGCCACCAGTTCGCCGTCGCTGTTGACCACACGGGAATACAGGCCCAGGCAGGTGGCCTTGGTGGGGAAACGCCTCTTCGTCTTCGAAAAGCCCAGCCGGTCGCGCACGACGTCGAGCAGGTCCTCGGCATCGCCGCGGTCGAGCACGGAAAAGCTCTCCGAGAGCCCCAGTCGTGGCGCGTACTGCCGCAGCAGCCGCGCGGCCACCGAATGGAAGGTGCCGGCCCATTCAAGGTGCGGGCGCTGGCCCGAGCGCAGTCCGAGCGACGCCTGCAGCAAGGCGCCTGCGCGCTGCGTCATCTCGAGCGCCGCCCGCCGGGAAAACGTGAGCAGCAGGATGCGCTGCGGATCGGCGCCGGCCAGCACGAGCCGGGCCACGCGGGCGGCCAGCGTCTTGGTCTTGCCGCTGCCCGCGCCGGCGATCACCAGCAGCGGCGCCGCCGCACGCGCGTCGCCTTCGAGCCCGTGCTCGACCGCGGCGCGCTGCTGCTCGTTGAGCGAGGCGAGCACGTCCACGCGCGCAGAAGGGGCGGCATCAGGTAGGGAGACATCGGTGGCGGACAGCATGGCCGGTACTGTATACGCGTACAGGCACCCTTCAGCCGTGCGGCCGGCCGGCATTCGTGAAGTCCGTTTGGCCCTCTTCACGAGATAGTGCAGCGCGCACGGGCTCGATCGCGTACCATCCGCCGGCTGATATGCACAAGACCGTCCGCACATAGGTCTTTCCTCCCGCACCGGCGTCCTGCCGGCGATCGTGTCGAATCCCCCCGTGAAGATCTTCTTGGCGTCTCTTCGCAGGACGCGCTTTTGCTCCTGCAACTACGGAAGGAATCCGACATGACGACTCAAACCGGCACCGTGAAATGGTTCAACGAAGGCAAGGGCTTCGGCTTCATCGCTCCCGATGACGGCGGCAAGGACCTGTTCGCCCACTTCAAGGAAATCCAGGGCGGCGGCTTCAAGACGCTGACCGAGAACCAGCGGGTGCAGTTCGAAGTGACCCAGGGCCAGAAGGGCCCGCAGGCTTCGAACATCCGAAGCCTCGACTGACGGCTCACCCGGGGGGCGCAAGCCCATCCGATCCTTGATGGTCCCCCTCAAAGCGCGGCTCGGCCGCGCTTTGTCGTTCCTGGAGGCGCCCGCCTTGAAGAACCTGCAAGAAGCCACCGAGCGCATCTGCGAACTCAAGGGCAGCCTCGTGACGCTCGATGCCCTCCTGCCTGCGCTGGTGCAGGCGCTGCCGCCGCAGGCGCGGACGCGACTCACGGCGTCGTTCGAATCCCATGCCGAGGCTGCGCGCACCGTCATGCTGCACGCCGACATTTCGGACCTTGTGCTGAACACGTTCGAACGGGACGTTGCCCGGTACCACGCGGTGCTGGCGAGCGGCGGCAATCCTGGCGACCCCCGGGCCGCCGCTGCCACGCCCGACCCCCTGCTGCTCACGGCCACGCGGATCACCACCTTCCTCGGCCCGCGGCTGCTCGCCGGCGCCAGCGGCTTCTTCTTCCGGCGCGGCCAGCAGCTGTTCGTCGTGACCAACCGGCATGTGTTCTCCGACGCTTCGAGCGGGCACTTCCCCGATCGCATCGAGATCGAGCTGCACACCGACACGCACGACCTGACGCAGTTCGCCATCTGCTCGATTCCGCTCTACCGCAACGAGCTCGGGCAGTGGCGCGAGGCCACCGACAGCGGCGGCAGCGTTGATGTCGCGGCACTCGAAGTTCGCGTGGACGAGCTGCCGGCAGGTGCCGTGTACCGGGCCTTCGATGAGACCCACCTCGAGCCGCAAGGCGAGGCGGTTTCGGTGGGCGACGCGTTGACGATCGTCGGATTTCCGCTGGGATTTCACGACACCATCCACCATCTGGCGGTCGCCCGAAGCGCGTCCATCGCATCAGCCTACGGGGTGCGATTCCAGCAGCAAGGCTGCTTTCTCACCGATGCCCGGACTCACCGCGGCAGCAGCGGGGCGCCCGTCCTGCGGCGCCGGACCCGCGAATCCGCTGAAGGCACGTCATTGCCGTGGCAGCTGCTGGGCGTGCACTCGACCCGCATGGACATGCGCACCCGCGACCGGTCCCAGGACGAATCGCTCGGGTTGAACTGCGCCTGGTACGCGGACGTCCTGATGACGCTGACCGCGACGGCCTGAAGGCCGGGTGCGCCCTTAGTCCACTGAGTCGATGAAGGCGCGAAGCTTCTCCGAGTGGCTTGGATGCTTCAGCTTGCGCATGGCCTTCGCTTCGATCTGGCGAACCCGCTCGCGGGTCACGTCGAATTGCCGGCCCACCTCCTCGAGGGTGTGGTCGGTGCTCATGTCGATGCCGAACCTCATGCGCAGGATCTTGGCTTCGCGGGGCGACAGTCCGTCGAGCATCTCGCCGACCACGGCGCGCAGGCTCGACTGCATCGCCGCTTCCATCGGCGCGACGCTGCCGGAGTCCTCGATGAGGTCTCCCAGGGTGGTGTCGCCTTCGTCACCGACCGGCAGCTCCAGTGAAACCGGCTCCTTGGCGATCTTCATGATCTGGAGCACCTTCGCCTGCGGGATGGCCAGCAGCTGCGCGATGGTGGCGACGTCGGGCTCGACACCGAATTCATGCAGGTGCGCACGGGTGACGCGATTCAGCTTGTTGACCGACTCGATCATGTGCACCGGGACCCGGATGATCCGGGCCTGGTCGGCGATCGCTCGGGTGACTGCCTGGCGGATCCACCAGGTGGCGTAGGTCGAAAACTTGAAGCCCCGGCGGTACTCGAACTTCTCCACCGCCTTCATCAGCCCGAAGTTGCCCTCCTGGATCAGGTCGAGGAACAGCATGCCGCGGTTGGTGTACTTCTTGGCGATGGAAATCACGAGGCGCAGGTTGGCCTCGACCAGTTCTGCCTTGGCGGCGAGCGACGACCGCTCCCCTTCCTCCATCTTCAGGTGGATCGCCTTCAGCTCTTCGAACGGCACCACGGCCTTGAACTGCAGGTCGACCAGTCGCGCCTGCAGTTCATGGATGGCCGGCGCGTTGCGCCTCAGCATGGCGCCATACGGGCTGCCCGCGGCAGCCTCGTGGTCCACCCAGGCCAGGTTCAGCGCATTCGGCGGGAACCGTTCGATGAAGCGCTCTTGAGGCATGCCGCACTTGTCCACCGCGATCTTGCGGATGTCGCGCTCGCACCGGCGCACGCTCTCGACCTGAAAACGCAGCAGGCCGCACAGGCGATCGATCGTCTTGACGGTGAAGCGGATGCCCATCAGCTGGTCGCTGAGCGCCTGCTGCGCCTTGCGGTACGCGGCACAGCCGCAGCCGCCCTTCTCGAATGCGCGCCTCAGCTGGTCGAAGCCGACGCGCAGGGATGCAAAGGCCTCGAGCGCGGTGATCCTGAGTTCTTCGAGCCGCCGGGTCATGGCCTTGCTCGCACCGCTGCCTTCGCCATCGTCTTCGTCGTCGCCGTCGTCGAACGAGTCCACGTCCTCTTCGGCGACGTAGTCATCGGCCTCGCCGGCCACGACGATGCGATCGACGACCTCCGAGATGCCGACGTCGCCGGCGGCGATCCTGTCACCGAGCGCCAGGATCTCGGCCATGACCGCCGGGGCGCCGGAGATGGCGTGCATCATGGCTTGCTGGCCGCCTTCGATGCGCTTGCAGATCTCGATCTCGCCTTCGCGCGTCAGCAGCTCGAAGGCGCCCATTTCACGCATGTACAGGCGAACGGGGTCGGTGGTGCGACCGAACTCGGAGTCGGCCGCCGACAGCGCCACCTCCGCGGCTTCTTCGGCATCCTCCTCGGTCGCCGCGGTGCCGGCGCCGCCCGCAACGAGCAGCGCGGCCGCATCGGGCGCCTTTTCATACACCGCGACGCCCATGTCGGCGAGCATCTTCCCGATCGCTTCGAGCCCTTCGGCATCGACCAGGTTCTCCGGCAGATGGTCGTTGACTTCCTGCTGCGTCAGGTAGCCCCGGGCCTTGCCCATCTTGAGCAAGGCCTTCAGGTCGCTGCGGCGCCTGGCTGCCTCATCGCTGGTCAGGCGGGTCACGTCCAGGCCAAACTCCCGGTTCAGCGCACGCACCTTGGAGCGCGGCACCTTCACTCGCAATGGCTTCACCCTTTCGGTGGGCGCCATGTCGCCGGGCAGCGCCTGCGCAGGGGGGGCAACCATGGGCTTCCCAGGCTGGACGGTGATCGGCTTCTGGCGTTTGGTGGTCATGTTCGAAGGCGGCGTCGAGGAGTTGTCGGACTTGCCGGCACAGTGGCCTGCAGGTCCTGGACCCGGGGCGAGCATTGCCGCGGCCGGTATGGGTTCCGGTCTCGACGAGGAGAGCAGACCGGAGATGAGGCTCGCCGCTGGGTGAGGCTGACCACCAGGAGACCGGGAGCGGTCGGTGTGGCGTGCGGCATTGAACGGGGCCGGCGCCGTGTCAGGCGACTTCGCCGCGCCAGTGAGCAATGCGCGGCGGAAGTCGCGGATTGTATGCCCCCTGCCCCCTCCCGCGAGGCTCTATCGCCCCAGCTGCGCCAGAGCCGCCTGCAGCCCGGCCACGCCACCCACCCGCTGATCGTTGATGAAGACCTGCGGCATCTGCCGCACGGCAGGGCCGCACTTCGCGAAAAACGCCTGCCGCTCGGCCTCGTCGTCGATGCGGACTTCTTCGAAGTCGAGCGTGCGCGACTTGAGCAGCATCTTGGCCGTGTCGCATTGCGGGCAGTGGGACTTGGAGTACACGACGATGTTGAGCTTCATGCGGGAAGTGTAGGACCGGCAAAGCTCAGGCCTGCTCAGAGCGTCTTCTCCATGAAGGCATTGAAGTCGGTGGCGGCATAGCTGCCGAAGCGACTGCCCCATTCGAAGCCGTTGCGCAGGTACAGGGCATGCGCTGCCGCGAACGCCGCACCGGTTCCGGTTTCAAGGTACAGCCGCCTGTACCCTCGCTCGCGGGCCGTCCGGATGATCGCGTCGAGAACGGCCTGGCCGACCCCCTGGCGGAGGAAGGCGGCGCGCGTTCTCATGGACTTCACTTCGCCGCTGGAGGCGTCCAGCGACTTCAGCGCACCGCATCCGCAGAGCTGCGGGCCGCGCCAGGCGGACCAGAACGTGACGTCGGCGCCTCTCAAGGCGTCCAGCGCGAGCGCATGGACCTGCCCCGGCGGAGAGTTGCCGTGCATGCCGGCGAGGTGCTCCGCAACGAGCGCCTGCACCTCGGGCGAGGACAAGTCATCGATTCGGGTCTGGATCTGCATGGGGATGGACTGTGCCATCCGTCGTCCGGTATGCGCCACCGGAACCGGGCTCCGCGTGGGCTGCGCGGCCACACTGTCCACACAAGCTGTGGACAAACCTGTGAAGTGCCCGTGCATGGTGTGCGGGAGGCCGCGCCGGCCATGGAATCCCGTTCGGTCGCCCGAATTTGTGGCAGCCCGATGACAGGTTTGGGGGGCGACGTCCCGTCACGCCCGGCGCTTGGGCTGGAATCCGAGCACCTTCATGGGCCGGGTGAGCGTCTGGCGGGCCTGCCAGTAGTCCTGCCACGGATCGTCCTGCTGGAACGACAGGTATTCGCGGGCCGTCGCGATGCTCCACTGGGCAGCGCTCTTGAGTTCGTGAAGTTGCTCCCAGGCCACCGGCATCGAGACGCCGAGTCCGCGGCGGGCCCGCGCCGAGAAGGCGGCCACGGTGGTCTGGCCGTGGCCGTTGCGCAGGTAGTCGATGAAGACCTTGCCGACCCGGTTGGACGCCCCCGCCTTGGCGACAAAACGCTGCGGGATGGCCTTGGCCATGTGCACCACGACCGCCTGGGAGAACCCCTTGACGGTCTCGTCGTCGAGACGCGGCGTGAGCGGCACGACCACGTGCAAGCCCTTGCCGCCCGAAGTCTTCAGCCATGACAGGAGGCCCAGTTCGTCGAGCATGGCCCGGGTGAGCATGGCCGCCTCCTGCAGCTGGCTCCATGAGACGCCTTCGCCGGGGTCGAGGTCGAACACCACGCGGTCGGGCTGGTCGATGCGCCGGGCCGTCGAGTTCCAGGTGTGGAACTCCACCACGTTCATCTGGGCCGCGAAGGCCAGCGCCTGCACGCTGTCCACCGCCAGCAGCGCGTCATGGCCGGGCCACAGCCCGGGGTCGAGTTCGGTGAGACCCGGCATGCGGGTCTCGGGGTGCTTCTGGAAGAACAGCTGCCCCGCGATGCCTTCGGGCGCACGCACCAGCGAGACCGGGCGGTCCTTCAGGTGCGGCAGCATTCGCTCGGCAATGCCTTCGTAGTAGCGCACCAGCTCCACCTTCCTGAAGCCGGTCGACGGGTCGATGATGCGTTCGGGGTGGGTGACCCTGACACTGCCCTTCACCGGCTCGGCGGGCGCGGCTGCCTGCGGCACGATTCCACGCGGCCGTTCGCGCACGATGTTCGAGGCCGGCTTGTCGGTGCGCACGCCTCGGAACGAGGCATGGCGCACGTGGCCGTCGGGGGTCCACTCGCCGAACGCCACCTCGACCACGGTGGAGGGCTGCACCCAGCGCAGTGCACCGGCGCCCCGCCGAGACCATCGCCCGGCCTTCACGGTGCGCTCGTCCACCGCCGGCTGCGCGACCTCCAGGCGTGACAACACCCGGTGGAGCTCGCGTCCGGTCGCATGGTCCCAGCCGGTGCCCACCGATCCGGCGTGGCGCAGCCGGCGGTCCTCGTGGTAACCGAGCAGGAGGCTGCCCACCTCGTTGTCGGCGCCGGTCCTGTCGGTGAAGCCGTGCACCACGAACTCCTGGCGTCGCTGGCACTTCAGCTTGAGCCAGGTGTCGGTGCGGGCGCAGACATAGGGTGCGTCGGCGCGCTTGAGCATGACCCCCTCGATGCCCATGCGGCAGGCGGCCTCCAGCAGCTCCTGCGGCGAGGCTTCGAACGCTTCGCTGAAACGCACGCGCTCGTTGTGCCGCTGACCGGAGAGCAGCTCGCGCAAGACCTCCCGCCGCGAGCTGAGCGGCACCTCCCGCAAGTCCATGCCGCCCACGAAGGGCACGTCGAACAGGAAGTACACGACCTCTTTCGTGCGGCTGTTGTCCATCGCGTTCTGCAGCCGGTTGAAGTCGGGGGCGCCCTGCCCGTTGAGCACCACGATCTCGCCGTCCAGCCACCCTTCGGTGACGCCGAGGGCGGCAACGTCCTTCTCGAGGCCGCGCAGCCTCTGCGTCCAGTCGTTGCCGTTGCGGGTGAACAGGCGAACGCCCCCGGCATCGCAGCGGGCCAGGAGGCGGTAGCCGTCCAGTTTCGACTCGAGCACCCACCGGCCGGACGGCGGCGCCGCATCGACCAGCGTGGCCAGCTGTGGTGACAACCGGGCAGGCAGCGCGGCCGGCACGGCCCGGGACAGGTCGACTCCGGCCGGCGGTGCGGCAGTCCGGCCGCGCGGCTCGCGCTCTTCGACCGGCCCCAGGGGATGCTGGACCACGCTGTCCGGCAGCGCGGTGATGACGTCGTATTCGGAGACGGGCCTGGCCCATTCGTCACCGCGCTTCTTGAGCAGCAGCCAGCGCGGCTGCGCGGATTCTCCGGGCTTCGAGATGCGCACCAGCTCCCACAGTCCCGCGAGCTTCTCGCCGTGCAGCCGGAAGGCGAGCTTGCCTTTGCCCAGGCCCTCGCGCGGGTCGCCGACGGGCTCCCAGGTCCCCCGGTCCCACACGATGACGGCGCCGGCTCCGTACTGGCCCTTGGGGATCGTGCCCTCGAAGCTGTTGTAGCCGAGGGGATGGTCCTCCACCTGGATGGCCATGGACTTCACCGCCGGATCGTATGAAGGCCCCTTGGGAACGGCCCAGCTGAGCATCACGCCGTCGAGCTCGAGCCGGAAGTCGTAATGCAGCCGTGAAGCCCAGTGCTTCTGGATGACGAAACAAAGGCCCTGGGAGCGACGCCGCGCCGGCCGGCCGACCGGCTCCGAAGTCCGCGTGAAGTCGCGCTTGGCGTTGTAGCGCTCCAAAGGGGCGCCGCCTCCCCCGCGGGGCGCCCCCCCGGGCTTCGCGGGGGCCGCCTCAGCCGCGGCCTTCCGCCGCCTGCTCGCTGCTGGCATTGCTCGACGCGCGAGAACCCTTCAGGTGCATCTCCACCTCGTCGGCCCGGTCGCCGACGGCCTTCACTGCATCGCGTATCTGCTGCGGCGAGGCGTCGAACCGCCGGGCCCAGTCGCGGACCTCGTAGTCCTGGTTGACGTTGATGCGGTTGCGGTCCTGGCCGTGCGCTCTGCTCTTGTCGTCCATGGTGTACCTCCGAGTCGGTCCGATGGATGACCCAGTCTCGCGCCGACATCGCCGCCAGGGGTAGCAGACAGGGCGCAGCCGGCGTGACGGCGCATGCCTACAGTCCCATCCATGCGGGACGAGCCGCAAGACGAGGTGCGCACCTCATGGATTCCACCAGTGCAGAACCGCTCGGTCGTGGACTCAAATCCTCCTGCACCGCGACCCCGACCCGACCCGCTGCGCAAGCCCGCCATGGCATCGGCCTCCTCGCCCCTCATCCTCGTCACCGGCGCAACGGGCAAGGTGGGTCGCACCTTCATCGACCATCTGCTCGCCGCCCCGGCGTTCACCGACTGGCGGGTGCGGGCCCTTTGTCATCGGCGGGCGCTGCCGGCCCAGGCGCGCGTCGAATCGCTGTTCGGCGCCATCCAGGACCGTGCGGACGTCCTGCGCGCCCTCGACGGCGTCACCCACGTGCTCCACCTCGCCACCAGCAAGGAGACCCCCGACGACGTGATGGACGTGGCGGTGAAAGGCCTGTTCTGGTTGCTCGAAGGCTGCCGTGCGAGCCCCACGTTTCGCCAGTTCATCCTCATCGGGGGCGATGCGGCCGTCGGGCACTTTCACTACCCGCACCCCGCGCCGGTCACCGAAACGCAGCCTTACAGCCCCTATCCCGGCTGCTATGCGCTGTCCAAGGTGCTCGAGGAAACGATGCTGCAGCAGTACTACCTGCAGTACGACCTCAACGGCTGCTGCCTGCGCGCGCCCTGGATCATGGAAAAGGACGACCTGCGCCATCACCTCAGCTTCGCGGCCGACGTGTTCGGGGCTCCCCGATGGTGCGACCTCGTCGGCGCCGAGGCCGCTGCCGAGCACGTGCGGCGGGGGGCCGTCCCCGTGCCGCTCGATGCGCAGGGCAGCGGCCTGCTGCGCAACTTCGTGCATGTCGACGACCTGGTCGGCGCCATCGTCGCAGCGATCGACGAGCCGCGTGCCCGCCAGCAGCTGATGAACGTGTGCATGGACGAGCCGGTGGACTACGTGCGCCTGGGCGACCACCTGGCCCGCACGCGGGGCTGCCCGCTGGTGCCGGTCCGCACGCACCACCACTCCACCTGGCTGGACAACGCCAAGGCGCGCTTCCTGCTCGGCTGGCGTCCGAGGTACGACCTGGCACGCCTGGCCGACTCGGCCTGGGACTACCAGCGCGCGGCGGATGACCCGCGGCGCGTCTGGTACCCGGGCTGAGACACGCCCACCCGCCCGTTCAGGCCCTTTCAGAAGGGCGAATCCGGGAAGTAGTACTGCTTCGCGTTGTCCTTCGTGATGAGCACCGACGGGATGATGGTCTTCTCGGGCAGCGGCTCACCCTTGGCGCGTGCGCGGGCGGTGAGCTTCATCGCGTCGGCAATCATGCTCGGCGAGTAGGTCACGTCGGCGGTGACGAGCTTGTCGCCATCCATCACCTTCTTGATGTAGTCCTTCGAGCCGGCGCCGCCGAGCACGAGCTTGATGTCGCTGCGCTTCGCCTGCGCGATCGCCTTCTGCACGCCGACGGCCATGTCGTCGTCGGACGCCCACACCGCGTCGATCTGCTTGAAGCGCGTGAGGAAGTCCTGCATCACCTTGAACGCGTCGTCGCGGTTCCAGTTGCCGTGTTTCGCGTCGAGCACCTTGATGTCGGGGTGGTTCTTCATCACCGCGTTGAACGCGTCCACCCGTTCGTTGTCGATCACGGTCGGGATGCCGCGCAGCACGACGACGTTGCCTTTGCCGTTCAGCGCCTTCGCCATGTACTCGCCGGCCACCTTGCCGAAGCCGGGGTTGTCCCCCGCGACGTAGGCGTTCTGCGCATTCGGATCGTTCAACCCGCGGTCGACGACGGTGACGAACACGCCCTTGCCCTTCACCTGCGCGACGGGCTGCGTGAGCGGTGCCGATTCGAACGGCAGGATGACCAGCGTGTCGATCTTGTTGACGGTCGCCAGGTCCTGCACCTGGTTGGCCTGCTCGGCCGCGGAACCGGCCGTCCTGACCACCACGCTCAAGCCCGGGATCTCCTTCTCGAGCTCCTTCTTCGTGCGGTTCGCCCAGTAGACGACGCCCCCGGTCCAGCCATGCGTGGCGGCCGGGATCGAAACACCCATCACGACCTTCTTCTGCGCCCAGGCGGACGGGGCGCCGGTCAGCGCAGCGGCGGCGGCGAGCGCCAGCGCGGTGCGCGCGAGGAATCTGCGGTTCATGCTTTGTCTCCAGTTGCTTTGGTTGCGTTGCCCACGAACTCACATCACCGCCGTCCCCGCTGCAGGAAGGCCACGATGATGATCACCACGCCCTGCACCGCCGCGTTGAGGTACACGCTGATGATGCTGGTCAGGTTCAGGATGTTGCTGATGACCGACAGCAGCACCGCGCCCACGACGGTGCCGAACACACTGCCGCTGCCGCCCTTCAGCGCCGTGCCGCCCACGATCACCGCGGCGATCGCCTCCAGTTCCCACAACAGCCCGGTCGTCGGCGAGGCCGATCCGAGCCGCGGCACGTAGAGCACGGTCGCGACGCCGACGCAGGCGCCCAGCAGCACGTACGAGACGACCTTCACGCGGTCGACCGCGACCGCCGCGTAACGCGCGACCTGCTCGTTGCTGCCGATCGCCTGCACGTAGCGGCCGAAGCGGGTGCCGTTGAGCAGGAAGGCGCCCGCCGCCGCGACGGCTGCGAAGACCCAGATCGGGACCGGGATGCCGAGGAGGCTGCCGTAGTAGACCGGCGCGTAGGCTTCGGAGAGCGTGCCGTCGAGCGTGATCGCGCCACCGTCGGCGAGCCAGGTCAGCACGGCCCGGAAGATGCCCAGCGTGCCGAGGGTGACGATGAACGGTTCGATGCTGCCCTTGGTGATGAGCAGCCCGTGCGCGAGGCCGAAAGCCGCGCCCATCGCGATGGCCGAGGCCATGCCTGTCGCGACCACCATCGGCGAGGAGCCTGCGTGCGGCGCGAGCGCGTTCATCAGCAGGATCTCGGCGCCGGCGATCAGCGCTGCCATCGAGCCGACGGAGAGGTCGATGCCGCCGCCGATGATCACGAAGCACATGCCGACCGCGATGATCCCGATGAACGCGGTGCGCGTCAGCACGTTCATCATGTTGTCCCAGGTGCCGAAGTCGCTGTTGAGCAGCTGCCCGGCGATGCACACGAGCACGAGCCCGATCAGCGGGCGCGCGCCGGCGAGCCTGCGGCCGAGTCTGCGCCGGCCTTCCGCCTGCGCGCCGGGCGCCGCCTCGCCGTCCAGCGGCGCGGCGAGGCTGTCAGTGGGTCCCGGTGACATGGGCGATGAGCTCCTCTTCGGTCAGCTGTTCCGCGCCGAGCGCGGCCTGCACGCGCCCGGCACGCATCACGACGACGCGGTGGCACAGACCGATCAGCTCCACCAGCTCGGACGAGACGACGACGATGCCGCGCCCTTCGTCGGCGAGGCGGCGGATCAGGAAATAGATGTCGCGCCTGGCGCCGACGTCGACGCCGCGGGTCGGCTCGTCGAGCACCACGACACGCGGCCGGGGCTGCAGCACCTTGGCAATGGCAAGCTTCTGCTGGTTGCCGCCCGACAGCGACGAGGCCGGCGCGCCGAGGTCGTTGCAGCGGATGCCGAATTCCTCGACCACCCGCACCAGCGCGCGGTACTCGCTGCGGTGATCCAGCCAAGGGCGGGCGTGGCGGTCCAGGTCCATCAGCGTGAGGTTGTCCGCCAGCGGCAGCCGCACATGCAGGCCACGGCCTTTCCGGTCCTCGCTGAGGTAGGTGATTCCTTGCCGCGCCGCCTCCCGGGGCGACGCGAAGCGTACCGCCGCGCCATCCAGGCGCACCTCGCCACCGCGGCTGGGCCGCAGCCCGAGCAGGCCTTCGAACAGCTCCGTGCGGCCGGAGCCCACCAGTCCCGCGAACCCGAGGATCTCTCCGGCGCGCAGGTCGAAGCTCACGTCCTGCGCCCAGCCCGGCACGGACAGGTCTTTCACCTCGAGCAGCGGCGGACCGGCGGGCGCGTCCGTCCTGGGCGGGAACATGTCCGACAGCTCGCGCCCCACCATCAGGTTGGCCATCTGCTGGCGCGTCAGGCTGACGGTCGGCGCCCGCGAGACGAAGCGGCCGTCGCGCATGACGATGACGTCGTCGGTGATGCGCTCCACCTCATCGAGCTTGTGCGAGATGTAGACGACGCACACGCCCTGGTCGCGCAGGCGCCGGATCAGCGCGAACAGGCGTTCGATCTCGGCGGGCGTGAGCGTCGCGGTCGGCTCGTCCATGACCAGCAGGCGCGCTCGCCGCGACAGCGCCTTGGCGATCTCGACCAGCTGCTTCTCGGCCACGATGAGGTCGCGCGTGCGCGTGTCGGGGTCGATGTCCAGCCCCACCTGCCGCAGCGCCTGCATGGCTTCGCGCCGCATCCTGGCGTTGTCGAGCCGCCAGCCCTTCACGCGCTCGTGGCCGAGGAAGATGTTCTGCGCCACCGTCAGGTCGTCTGCGAGGTTGAACTCCTGGTGGATCATCACGATGCCGGCGGCCTCGGCCGCGCGCGAATCGGCGAAGCGGCAGGCGCGGCCGTCGACGTGCAGTTCGCCGTCGTCGAGCGCCTCGTAGCCGGCGAGGATCTTCATCAGCGTCGACTTGCCGGCACCGTTCTCGCCGAGCAGGCCGATCACGCGCCCGCCGGCGAGCTCGAAGCTGACACCGTGCAACACGCGCACCGGACCGAACGCCTTGACCACCTCCCGGAAGCTCACCTGGAGCGCCATGCCGCCCACGCCTACAGCCGCACCCAGCGGCCGTTCTCGGCCGACGACCGCACGGCCGCCTCGATGAACGCCACGCCTTCGATGCCGTCGTCGATCGTCGGGAAGTGCACCTCGGCCGGCAGGACCGCACCGTCGCGTGCCGCGCGGATCGCCCCGGCGATCTCTGCATACACCGTGGCAAAGGCCTCCAGGTACCCCTCCGGGTGGCCAGACGGCAGCCGCGTGACGCGCTGCCCGTCGGCCAGCACCGCACCGGTGCCGCGGGACACCGTGCGCACCGGCTCGCCGAAGGGCGCGTGACGCAGCTGGTTCGGTTGTTCCTGGGCCCATTCGACGCCGCCCCGGCTGCCGTACACCCGCAGCCGCAGCCCGTTCTCGTTGCCGGGCGCCACCTGGCTCGCCCACAGGCAGCCGCGCGCGCCGTTGGCCAGGCGCAGCATGACCTGCACGTTGTCGTCGAGCGCACGGCCCTCGACGAAGGTGCTCAGCTCGGCCGCCAGCTCGCTCGTCTTCAGGCCGGTCACGTAGTGCAGCAGGTTGAAGGCATGCGTGCCGATGTCGCCGATGCAGCCGCCCGCACCCGAACGCTTCGGATCGGTGCGCCAGGCGGCCTGCTTCTGGCCGGTGCTCTCGAGCCGCTCGGTCAGCCAGTCCTGCGCATATTCCACCTGCACGACGCGGATCTCGCCGAGCGCGCCTTCGCGCACCAGCTGGCGCGCATGCCGCACCATCGGATAGCCGGTGTAGTTGTGCGTCACCGCGAAGATCCGCTTCGCCTGCTGCGCGAGCGCCTTCAAGCGCTGCGCTTCGGCCAGCGTCGTGGTCACCGGCTTGTCGCAGATGACATGCACGCCGGCCTTCAGGAAGGCCTCGGCCGCCGGCGCGTGCTGGTCGTTCGGCGTGACGATCGCAACCGCCTCGATGCCGTCGGCCCGCTCGGCCTCTTCTCGCGCCATCGTGAGGTAGTCCGGATAGCCCCGCGGCAGGCCGATCGCCTCGGCCGAGCGCAGCGCCCTGCCGGGCTCCGAAGACAGCGCACCGGCCACGAGCTCGTACTGGTCGTCCAGCCGGGCGGCAATACGGTGCACCGCGCCGATGAAGGCACCCTCGCCGCCGCCCACCATCCCCAGCCGTATGCGGCGTCCGGCAGCCGGGGCAGCACGTGAAGACTCGATGGCCATGGCGTCGCCCTCCTCAGCGGCTGGCGAGGCCGAGCATGCGCTCGATCTGCGCCCGGTCGGTGGTGCCGCCGGCAAAGTCGTCGAAGGACTTCTCGGTGACCCGGATCATGTGGCGCCTGATGAACTCCGCGCCCTCGGCTGCGCCGGCCTCGGGATGCTTCAGCGCGCATTCCCATTCCAGCACGGCCCAGCCGCCGTAGTCGTACTGCGCCATCTTCGAGAAGATCGCGCCGAAGTCGACCTGCCCGTCACCGAGCGAGCGGAAGCGCCCGGCGCGGTTCACCCACGACTGGTAGCCGCCGTAGACGCCCTGCCGCCCGGTCGGCCGGAACTCGGCATCCTTCACATGGAAGGCCTTGATGCGATCGTGGTAGACGTCGATGAACTCGAGGTAGTCGAGCTGCTGCAGCACGAAGTGCGAAGGGTCGTAGTTCAGGCAGCAGCGCGGGTGGCCCTGCACACGCTCCAGGAACATCTCGAAGCTCGTGCCGTCGAACAGGTCCTCGCCGGGGTGCAGCTCGAAGCAGACGTGGCAGCCGGCCTCGTCGAATGCGTCGAAGATCGGCCGCCAGCGCCTGGCCAGCTCGTCGAAGGCCGCCTCGACCAGGCCGGCGGGCCGCGGCGGCCATGGATACAGGTAAGGCCAGGCCAGCGCCCCGGGGAAACTCACGTTGCTCGTGAGGCCGAGGTTGCGGCTGGCCTTGGCAGACAGCAGCATCTGCTGCACCGCCCAGCGCTGGCGCTCCGACGGCTTGCCATGCACTGCGGCCGGCGCGAAGGCGTCGAAGGCGTCGTCATAGGCCGGGTGCACCGCCACCAGCTGGCCTTGCAGGTGCGTGCCCAGTTCGGTGACCTCGACGCCGTTGGCCCGGGCGATGCCCACGATCTCGTCGCAGTAGCCGCGCGACTCGGCGGCACGCTGCAGGTCGAACAGGCGGCCGTCCCACGACGGGATCTGCACACCCTTGAAGCCATGCCGCCCGGCCCAGGCGGTGATTGCCTCCCATGAATCGAACGGCGCCGCGTCGCCCGCGAACTGGGCGAGGTAGATGCCGGGGCCTTTGAGGTTCTTCGCCATGGGGTCTCCTTGCGTTTCAGAGTCGATGAAGGCGGTCAGTCGCTCGCGCTTCGTGAGCGAAGCCGGTCGAACAGCACCGCGATGACGATGAAGCTGCCGACGAAGGTGCCCTGCCAGAAGGTGCTGATGCCCAGCAGCGTCAGGCTGTTGCGGATCACTTCGATCAGCGCGGCGCCGACCACCGCGCCGAAGGCGGTGCCGATGCCGCCCGAGAGGTTGGCACCGCCGATCACGGCCGCGGCGATGACCGTCAGCTCCATCCCCTGGCCCAGGCCCGTGGTGATCGTGCCGAGCCAGCCCACTTCCAGGATGCCCGCGATGCCGGCGCACAGCGCGCAGAACATGTACACGCTGACCTTGACCGCCTTGACCGGCACGCCGTTGAGCACTGCCGCTCGCTCGTTGCCGCCGATGGCGAAGAGATGGCGTCCCCAGCGGGTCCACCGGAACGCGAGGCTCGCGAGGACCGCGAGCACCGCCATGAACACCAGCGGGTTCGGGATGCGCACCGGATCGACGAACGGGAAGGACAGCTCGACGAAGCCCCCGCCCAGCGCCAGCAGCGCCGGCTGGTCGGGCCCGAACGAATAGACCATGCGGTTGTCCGACAGCACCATCGCGAGGCTGCGCGCGATCGACAGCATGCCCAGCGTCACCACGAAGGGCGGCACGCCCACATAGGCAACCAGCACCCCGTTGACGGCGCCCACCGCGAGCGAGACGGCCAGCGCCAGCGGCACGGCCAGCCAGATCGACATGCCCGCATGCATCGCCATGCCGATCACCATGCCGGACAGCACGAGGGTCGCGCCGACCGAGAGGTCGATGCCGCCGGTGACGATGACCGCCGTCATGCCGATGGCGATGATCGCGACGAACGCGAAGTTGCGGCCCACGTTGAACAGGTTCTGCTGCGTCGCGAACACGTCGCTGGCCAGCGTGAGCGACACGAAGGCCAGCACGGCCGCCACCGTGACCCAGAAGGTCTGCTGGCCGATCAGCCAGGACCAGCCGCGGCGGCGCGCCTGCCCGCCGGCCGCCTCCTGCAGGCTGGCATCGATGGAAACAGCCTTGTTCATCGCGTGAACCGGGTGGCTTCAGGCAGCGGCGATCGCGCCGGTGATGAGGCCGGTGACCTCCTCCGGCGAGGTCTGGGCCACCGGCTTGTCGGCCACCTTCTGGCCGCGCCGCAGGACGACCACGCGGTCGGCCACCGCGAACACGTCGGGCATGCGGTGGCTGATCAGCACCACCGCGATCTGGTGGCCGCGCAGGCGGCGGATCAGCTCGAGCACCTCGGCGACCTGGCGCACGCTGATCGCGGCGGTGGGTTCGTCCATCAGCACGATCTTCGGATCCGACAGCCGCGTGCGAGCGATGGCCACGGCCTGGCGCTGCCCGCCCGACATGCGGCGCACCAGGTCCTGCGGGCGCGTCTCGGACTTGAGCTCGATGAACAGCTCGCCGGCCCGCCGGAACATCGCCCGGTAGTCGATCCAGCGCAACGGCCCGAAGCCTCGCATGAGCTCGCGCCCCAGGAACACGTTTTCCGCAGCGCTGAGGTTGTCGCACAGCGCGAGATCCTGGTAGACGACCTCGATGCCCTGGCCGCGGGCCTGCGACGGCTTGCTGAACTGGACAGGGCGCCCGAGCATGGTGATCGTGCCCGTGCTGGGCGGAAAGTTGCCGGCAATGATCTTGACCAGCGTCGACTTGCCCGCGCCGTTGTCGCCCATGAGGCCGACCACCTCGCCGCCGCGCAGGGTCAGCGACACGTTGGCCAGCGCATGGATCGCGCCGAAGTGCTTGGAGACGTTCGAGAGTTCCAGGATCGACATGCTGCCGGGCTCGTCGTCGCGTTGCGCATCGGGACGCCGGTGGCACCTCGGTGCGTTCCTCCCCTCGTCCGCTTCAGCAGCCGATGGTCACTTGGCCGGGCACTTGCCCAGGTTGGCCTGGGTGCATTCGTCCAGCCCCGTGTAGAGCGGATCGGCCACCTGCTTGCCGTTGATGAGGTCGATCAGCACCGCCGGCGCGCGACGGCCCATCTCGAACGGGCGCTGACCGATCTGCGCATGGCTGCGGCCGGCCTTGAGCGCGTCGAGCTGGGGCGGCAGCGTGTCGCCTGCAATGATGATCAGCTCCTTGGCCTTGAGCCTCGGCATCACCTGGTCCGTGACCTGCGCATAGGCCTGCGGACCGAACTGGGCCCAGCCGCCGATCAGGATGAACGCGTCCAGCTTCGGGTTCTTGGTGAACACGTCGGCCATCTGCTGATTCGCGAGGTCGATCTGGTCATTGGTGAACACCGGGCAGCCGGCGATTTCGGTCCAGCCGCCCTCGCCCTTGAGTCGGTCGATGCCCTTCTTGCCGCTGATCGTGTCGCGGAAGCCCGCCGCCCGCGCATTGATGTTGTCCGCCGCGACGTTGCCGAGTTGCAGGCACACCGTGCCGCCCTTTGGCTTGAGCTGCCCCAGGTGCCTGGCCATCAGCACGCCCATGTCGTAGTTGTTGGTGCCGAGGTAGGTCCTGCGAAGTGCGCGGTCGGTGGCGGCCAGGTCGGCGTCGATCGTCATGATCGGCATCTTCGGGCGCCTGGCCTTCAGCATGTTCGCCATCGCCGGGGCGTTGGACGGCGATATCGCGATGCCGGCCACGCCCTTGTTGATCAGGTCCTCGACGATCTGCACCTCGCCGGCCTCGTCGGCGCTGGAGGCCGGACCGGTGTACAGGCAGGTGTACTCCGAGTTCGGGTTCTCCTTGTTCCACAGCGCGCAGCCGTCGCCCAGCACCGTGAAGAACGGGTTGTCCAGGCCCTTGACCACCACTGCGAGGGTCTTCTTCTGGGCCCACGCCGACGCGGTTGCCAGCGCCGCCGCCAGCGCAACGGCCACGACCTTCAGCATTGCCTTGTTCATTCGCTGCTCCTTTCGCTGGCCGCGCTTGCGCAGCCGATTCAGGGACCGCCGACTTCTGAACTGCATTGCACGGACCGCCGAGGGCGGTCGATTCGGGTCGATTCTGAGGTGCGCACCTCATTCCGGGGCTAGGAGTTTCCCTTGGCTCGCCGCGGGGCGCGTCTCAGCCCTCGCGACCGATGTCTTCCCAACGCGCGCTGCGCTCGGAGCGCCACAGCGCGTCGATGACCTTCATCTGGGCGACGGCATCGTCCACGCCCCAACCCGGGGCCTGCTCGCCGCGAACGCGGCGCGAGAACGCCTCGATCTGCAGCTGGTACTGGTCCGCCGCCGGCAGCGTTTCGGTGGTGACGCCGCTGCCGTCGACGGCGCCGCCGTCGTCGACCACGATCCGCATGGCGCCGCCGCGCGGCGCATTGAACGGAATCTGCACCTCGACGCGAGCCTTGGTGCCCACCACCTGTACGCGCTGGTAGCGGCAGCTCTGGGTCGAGACGGTGAAGGCGAGCTGGCGGCCCGCGCCGAAGTCCAGCAGTGCACTGGTCGTGCGGTCGGTACCCAGGCCCGGGTCGCGATCGACCAGCGCAACGCAGCGGCGCGGCTCGGACTCGAACAGATAGCGCCCGGCGAGGATGGCGTAGCAGCCGATGTCGTACAGCGCCCCGCCCCCGGTGGCCGGCTGGTTGCGGATGTTCGCGGGGTCGTCGTTGAAATACGAGAAGAACACCTGCATCGCGCGCAGCTCGCCGATGCGGCCCGAACGGACCAGCTCGCGCGTGCGCTGCCACTGCGGATGGTGGCGCACCATGAACGCCTCCTCGATCAGCACCCGCCCGGACGCCTCGCGCAGCGCCATCGCCTCTGCCGCGTCGAGCGCGATCGGCTTTTCGCACAGGACGTGCTTTCCGGCCGCGGCCGCCTGCAGCGTGAGTGGCACGTGCAGGTGGTTGGGCAGCGGGTTGTAGATCGCCTCGACATGCGGGTCGGCGATGAGTTCCTCGTAGGAGCCGAAGGCCTGGGGAATGCCCAGCGATCCCGCAGCCGCCTGCGCCGCCTCGAGGGAGCGTGACGCGATCGCCCGCAGCTCGACCAGCGGACTGGCCAGCATCGCCGGCACGACGTGATCGGTGCCGATCCGGGCGGTGCTCAGCACGCCCCATGCAACTCGCTTCATGGCGGTTCCCCCGATGTCGCGCCGGTGCCGCACAGTGCTGCACATGCCAGGTTGAGTGGCGCACCTCATCCTGAGCGTCAGTATGATAGTCCCCATGTCCGACCCGCCTCGCACCAGCCTGCACGACGTGGCCCGAGCTGCAGGGGTCAGCCTTGCAACGGTGGATCGCGTGCTCCATGGCCGCGCCGGCGTGCGGGAGCGCACCGTCGAACACGTACGGGCCGTCGTCGAACGCCTGGGTTACCGGCCCGATCCGGCCGCAGCCCGGCTCGCGCGCAAGAGCCGCACCCGTGTCGTGTTCGTGCTGCCTTCGGGCACCAACACCTTCGTCGACATGCTCGACAAGCAGGTGCACGCCGTGCTGCCCTGGCTGGCCGAGCAACGCGCCACCGCCGTGGTGCAGCGCGTCGACGTGTTCTCTCCCGGCGCGCTGGCGCGTCACCTCATCGGCCTGCGGGGCCGCTGCGATGCCGTCGTGGTGATGGGGCAGGACCATCCGCTCGTGCGCGCCGCGATCGACGAACTCGTGGCCCACGACGTCGTCGTGGTCACGCTGGTGTCCGATGTCCCGTCTTCCAGACGCGCCCGCTTCGTCGGCATCGACAACGTGACGGCAGGCCGCACCGCAGCCTCGCTGCTGGGGCGCTTCGTCGGCTCGCGCACGGGCAGCGTGGGCATCGTGATGGGCAGCAGGGCCCTGCGCGATCATGCCGAGCGGCTGTTCGGGTTCGAGCAGGTGATGACCACCGAGTACCGGCACCTGACGCTCCTTCCCCCCATCGAAGGCCAGGACCTCTCGGCGCGGACCGAACCCGCAGTGGCCAAGCTGCTGCAGCGCGAGACGGGGCTGGTCGGGCTCTACAGCATCGGTGCCGGCAACCGGGGCATCCAGGCCGCACTCGAACGCAGCGGCCGGGCGGCCCGGATCGTCTGGGTCTGCCACGAACTCACGCCCCAGGCGCGCCAGGCGCTGTTGTCCGGCGTGGCCGACGCGGTGATCAACCAGGACGCCGGCCATGAAGTCCGCTCCGCCTGCCGCCTGGCACTCGCCACGCTGTCGGGTGAGCGTGTCCTGCCGGACCAGGAACGCATCCGCCTCGACATCTTCCTGCGGGACAACCTGCCCTAGCCTGGTCTGATAGGCTAGGCCCGCGCCGCAACGGCGCCCAAAGCGCGGGGGACGGCATGGTGTTGAAGCCGACTGGGGCGAATTCGAAGGCCCGCGAAAGATCGCGAACCGGCGGTTGCCCAGGATGAATCCGAAGTCCTGGAGCCAGATCGCGTGGGTGGCGGCCACCCGCGCTTCGCGCATCGGCCGTGCGCGCGACGCCGCCGATGGCTCGACCGCCTTGCTGAAGGTCGCTACCGCAGACGCGACGACCTTTCGCGAAGAGTTCGCGCTGCTCCAGAGCCTCGACATCCCCGGCCTGCTCCGCCCCGCGGAGCTCACGACGCAGGGGGCGCTTCCATCGATGCTGCTGGCCGATCGGGACGTGGTGTCGCTCTCCGATGCGATGGATGGACACCCGTGGGAGACGGCGGCCGCCCTGCGCATGGCCTGCGCGCTGGCCCGGACCCTGGCCGGATTGCACGCGGCCCACCTCGCGCACGGCGATCTCCGGCCCGCCAACATCCTGCTGGATCGCAGCACCGGCGAGACCTGGATCGCCGACCTCAGCGCTGCGGTCGAACGGCGCCGCGGCGGTGATCGCGAATCGGTGCCGGTCGACGACTGGGCATGGGCTGCGCCCGAGCAGACCGGGCGCATGGACCGGCCGGCCGACCACCGCGCCGACTTCTACCAGCTGGGGCTGCTGCTGTACCGGGCGCTGGCCGGCCGGGCGCCCTACGAAGCGGCCGACCCGCTCGAATGGGCGCATGGCCACACGGCACGCGAGCCGGCACCGTTGTCCGGCGTGTCGCCTGGCGTGCCGGCGATCGTGTCGGACCTGGTGCTGAAACTGCTGGCGAAGACGGCGGAGCAGCGCTACGGCCGTGCCGACGGTTTGCTCAAGGACCTGCAGCGCTGCCTGGCCGAATGGGAGGCCGCCGGCGCGGTGGCCCCGTTCGCGCTGGGCACCCACGACCCGCCCGACGAGATCGAGCCGCCGCAGCGCCTGCACGGCCGCGAGGCGGAGCAGGCGGCGCTGACGGCGGCACGCGAGCGTGTGCTGGCCCTCGGTCGCCCGCAGCTGGTCCTGCTGCTCGGTCCGGCGGGCATCGGCAAGACCACGCTGGTGAAGTCCTGGCACGAGTCCGGCGCCGGCAGCCATGACCTGTTCGTCGCCGCCAAGTTCGACTCCCAGCGGCGCGACGTCCCGTACGCCGCCCTCGCGCAGGCGCTGGACGAACTGGTCCGGCAGTTGCTGGCCCAGCCTGAAACGCGCATCACCGCCTGGCGTGCCGCGCTGGCCGACTCACTGGGGACGAACGCCCAGGTGATGGTCGATCTGGTGCCGACGCTCGCGCTGCTGATCGGCCCGCAGCCCACGCCGGTCGAGCTGGGCCCGGCCGAAGCCCAGAACCGGCTGCGCTGGGTGCTGGCGCGCTTCGTGGGTGTCTTCGCGCAGGCCGAGCACCCGCTGGTGATCTTTTTCGACGACCTGCAATGGGCCGACGCGGCCAGCCTGGGCCTGCTGCGTGATCTGCTGCTGGGCAGCACGGCCGGCGCGCTGCTGGTGGTGGGGGCGTGCCGCGACCAGGCGTTCGACGCGTCGCACCCGTTTTCGGCGATGCTCGAGCGCCTCGCCGCCGGCGGCGTCGAGGCGACACGCATCGCGCTGGCACCGCTCGGTGCCCAGGCCATGGCCGCGCTCGTCGCCGAGGCCCTGCACAGCTCGTTCGCCGATGCCGAGGCGCTGGCCGCGCTGGTGTCGCGGCACACCCGCGGCAACCCGTTCTTCGTGCTGCAGCGCCTGTCCGAACTGCGCGCCGAAGGCCTGTTGCATTACGACGTCCGGCGCCGTGCCTGGGGCTGGAACGTCGATGCCATCCGCGCGCGCCAGCTGTCGGACGACGTGGTCGAGCTGGTCGAGCGCCGCCTGCGTCGCCTGCCTGCCGCGGCCCGGCACGCACTCGAGCATGCCGCCCTGCTGGGCGGCCACGGGTCCATCGACCTGCTGGCCCTGGCGCTGGACATGCGGCCCGCCGACACGCTCGACGCACTGGCCGAGGCGAAGCGCGCCGGCCTCGTCGTCTGCGTGGGCCACCGCTACCGGTTTCCTCATGACCGGGTGCATGAGGCCGCGCAGGCCCTGGTGCCGCCGGCCGAGCGTGCGGCCAGGCACCTGCTCATCGGCCGCAGGCTGCTCGATGGACTGGACCCGGCCGCGCTGGACGAACATCTTTTCGAAGTCGTGCACCAGCTCAACCTCGGCGCAACGCTGATCGGCGACGACGGCCTGGCGCTGCGGCTGGCGCGCCTGAACGCGCAGGCCGGCCGCCAGGCCAAGGCCCGCCTGGCCTTCGCGCTGGCACAGGAGCACCTGGCCAGGGCGGTGGCGGCGTGGCCGGGCGACGGCTGGGACACCTGCCGCGCCGAGACCTTCGCCCTCGAGCTGGACCTCGCCGAATGCGACCTCCTGATCGCCCGCTTCCAGGACGCCGACGACCGCCTGCAGGCGCTGCTGGCGCGGGCATCCACCGCTTCGGAGCGCGCGCACGTGTGCGCCCTGCGCATCCGCCTGCGCCTCGTGCCGGGCCAGTTCGGTGCCGCGGCACAGGCCGCGCTGGACGCGCTGCGGCTGTTCGGCATCGACTTTCCCGAAGGCGACCCGCAAGCGCTGCTGGCGCAGGCGCACGAGGCGGTGAGACGCGACCTGACCGGGCGGGACATCGACGCACTGCTGAACGGGCCGCCGCTGCACGACCCCGAAGTCCGCACGGTGCTCGGTCTCGTCGTCGATTCGTTCACCGGCATCTACATCGCCCGCCCGGACGTCTTTCCGCTGCTGGTGCTGCATGCGACGCAACTGGTGCTGCGGCACGGCAACTGCGAGGAAAGCGCGGTCGTCTACACCTACTACGCCCGCGTGCTGCTGGCGGGCGGCGACATCGACGCGGCGTTCGAGTATTCGCAGCTGGCGGTGCGGCTGAACGAGCGGCTGGACGACCACAAGCGGCGCGGCATGCTGCTGTTCTCGCACGCCGGCTTCATCCACTTCTGGCGCCGCCCGTTCGCCAGCGGACGGCCCATCCTGGATCGCGGATTCACCGCCTGCCTCGAAGTCGGCAACTTCGTTCACGCGGCGCTGATCGCCGTCAACACCTGCCTCTACATGGTCGAAGCCGGTGAGCGGCTCGACGAGCTGTCGGCACAGGCCGAGCGCAGCCTCGAGTTCCTGCACGCGACGCACAGCGGCGGCACGCTGGAGGTGGTGCAGTGCTTCGCCCGGTTCGCGCGCTGCCTGCAGGGGCGCACGCAGGCCCCCGCTTCGTTCGACGGCGACGGCCATGACCATGCCGCCACCGTGGCGCGCATGGCCGCGCAGAAGAGCCTCGCCGGGCTCGGCATCGTCCACGCGCTGGAGCAGGTCGCGGCCTTCATCGTCGGCGAGCCGCAGGCGGCGCTGCAGGCTGCAAGCCGGACCGAAGCCGTGCTGCCCGCGGTGTTCGCGATGGCCGTGCGGCCGACCTTCGTCTTCTACCGGGCGCTCGCGCTGGCCGCCGCCTTCGGCGATCTCGCGCCGCCCGGGCAGGCCGCCGCGCTGGGCACGCTGGAGCAGGCGGTGGCCGACCTGTCGGCGTGGGCCGCGCAATGCCCCGAGAACTACGCGACCCGCCATGCGCTGGTGGCCGCTGAACTGGCCCGCCTGCAGGGGCGGCAGCTGCAGGCCGAGCACCTGTACGAAGAAGCGATCACCGCGGCGCGGGCCGGCATGCTGGCGCACCAGGAAGCGCTCGCCAGCGAACGGGCCGCGGCCTTCCACCGGTCGCGCGGCATGGCCCGCATCGCCGATGCCTACCTGGCGGATGCCCATGCCGCCTATGCGCGCTGGGGCGCCACCGCGAAGCTGCGCCAGCTGGAGGCCGCCCATCCGGCCTTGCGCGCGGGCGCCGCCGCTGCGGTGCCGATCGATACGCTGGCATTGATGAAGGCAGCGCAGGCGGTGTCGAGCCAGATCGACCCGGACGCGCTGCTCGAGACGCTGATGCGCATCGCCCTCGAACAGGCCGGCGCGCAGGCCGGGAGCCTGTACGTGGCCGCCGCCGACCGCTTCGAACTCGCGGCCGACGCCGAGGTGCGCGGCGAGGCGCTGGTGGTGCGGCTCCACCGGCCCGGCGTGCCGGTGGAGGACGGCGACGAACGACACCCGACGAGCCTGCTGAACTACCTGAAGCGCAGCCGTGAACCGGTGCTGATCGGCGACGCGACGCAGCCGCACGCCTTTGCCGGCGACGCCTGCCTGCGCCGGCGCGGTCCGCGCTCGGTGCTGTGCGTGCCGCTGCTGCGGCGCTCGCAGGCCATTGGAGCGCTGTACCTGGAGCACCGGCTCGGCACGCATGCGTTCACCGCCACCCAGGTCACGGCCCTGGGCATGCTGGCCGCCCAGGCGGCGATCTCGCTGGAGACCGCCCGCCTGTACGCCGCGCTGAAGGAAGAGAACGACCAGCGCCGGCGCGCCGAGGCCGCGTCGCAGCAATGGCAGGCGCGCATCTCGCGGCTGGTGGACTCGAACCTGATCGCCGTGCGCATCACCGACCTGGACGGGCGCATCCTGGATGCCAACGATGCCTACCTGGCCATCGTCGGCTACACCCGCGAGGACATGCGCTCGGGCCTGCTCACGACCGAGCTCGTCACGCCGCCGGAATACCGCGACGCGGACGAACGCGCCGCGCAGGAACTGCTGGGCGGCGGCCGCTACCAGCCCTTCGAGAAGGAATACGTGCGCAAGGACGGCACGCGCGTGCCGGTGCTGGTGGGAGGCATCCTCGTCGAAGGGCCCCCGCCGCAGACGGTGGGCTTCGTGCTCGACCTGAGCGAGCGGCGCCGTGCCGACGCCGAACGCCAGGCGCGGCTGCAGGCCGAGGCGGCCAACCAGGCCAAGTCCATCTTCCTGGCCAACATGAGCCACGAGATCCGCACGCCGATGAACGCCATCCTCGGTATGTCGCAGCTGGCCCTGCAAAGCGGCCTGAACGAGACGCAGGCCCGCTACGTGCACCACGTGCAGCGCGCCGCGGAGTCGCTGCTGTCGATCCTCAACGACATCCTGGACCTGTCGAAGATCGAGGCCGGCCACCTGGAGATGGAGCGCGTCGAGTTCGACATCGACGAGGTGCTGGACCGCCTCGCGTCCATCATCGGGCTGAAGGCCGAGGAAAAGGGTGTCGAACTGGTGTATGCGATGCCGCCGCGCCTGCCGCGCAGGCTGCTGGGCGATCCGACGCGCCTGGGTCAGGTGCTGCTGAACCTGGCCAGCAACGCGGTGAAGTTCACCGAGCGGGGCGAGGTGCTGCTGTCGGTGGCGCAGGGCGTGCGCGAGGACGGCGCCATTCAACTCGTCTTCGAGGTCAGCGACACGGGCATCGGGCTGAAGCCCGAGGAAATCGCCCGCCTGTTCCAGCCTTTCACCCAGGCCGACAGCTCGACCACCCGTCGCTTCGGCGGCACGGGCCTGGGCCTCGTCATCTGCCGCCGCCTGGTGCAGCTGATGGGGGGCGAGATCACCGTCGACAGCCAACCCGGGCGAGGCAGCCGGTTTCGCTTCACGGCTCGCTTCGGCCTGCCGGAAGCGGCCGCCGCCCCGCAGCGCGGATTCGAGCAGTTGCAGGGGCTGCGCGTCCTGGTCGTCGACGACAACGAGTGCGCCCGGGAGCAGATGGCCCACATGGCCCGCGCCATGGCGCTCGATGCCGCGACCGCGGCCGACGGCGCGCACGCCCTTGCGGCCATCGCCGAGGCCGACCGCGCCGACCGGTCGTTCAACCTCGTGCTGCTGGACTGGAAGATGCCCGGCATGGACGGCGTGGAGGTCGCCCGCCAGCTGGCGGGAATGAGCCTGCGCCACCAGCCGCCGTCGGTCCTCATGGTCACCGCATTCAGCCGCGACGAGGCCCGGCGGCGGGCCAGCGCGGCCGGGGCGCCGGTGGCCGCGATGCTGGCCAAGCCCGTCACGCCTTCGACCCTGCTGGACGCGTGCCTGGAGGTCCTGCTGCCCGCGCGTGCCGAAACCTCGACGGCCGAGCGCGACCACCGCATGCTCGAGCGGCAGCGGCAGGCACTTGCAGGCCTGCGCCTCCTGCTGGTCGAGGACAACCCGGTGAACCAGGAACTGGCCTGCGAAGTCCTGCGCCGTGCACAGGTCGACGTGGTGGTGGCAGACAACGGCCTGCGCGCGCTGGAGCTGCTGGAGCAGCAGGCCTTCGACGGCGTGCTGATGGACTGCCAGATGCCCGTGCTCGACGGCTACGAGACCACGCGCCGCCTGCGTCGGGATCCGCGCTGGGCGCAGCTGCCGGTGATCGCGATGACGGCCAACGCCATGCTGGCCGACCGCGAGGAAGCCCTCGCGGCGGGCATGAACGACCACGTGGCCAAGCCCATCAAGCTGGGCCAGCTGTTCGCCGCGCTGGCCCGCTGGATGCGCCCGCCCCTTGCTGCCCGCGCGGCGGGCCCTTTCGACGACAACGCGCTGCGCGACAGCGGCGTGCAGCCCGGCAGCCCCTTCCACCACCGGCTGCTCGCCCTGTTTGCCGAGCGCGGGGCCCAGTTCGAAGAGCGGTTCCGGGCCGCGGCGGACGATCGCGTGACGGCCACGCGCCTGGCCCACGACCTCAAGTCGGAGGCCACGCTGCTGGGGGCCCGACCGTTGGGCACCTTGGCCGCCGAACTGGAGTCGGCCTGTGCGCAGGGCGCACCCATGCCGGAGGTCCAGGCACACCTGCAGCGCGTGCTGGCCGCGCTGGCACCGGCGGTCGAAGCCGCTGCTGCGCGCACCCTTGCCACCGGCCTCGAAGAAACGCCTTGAACGACGGCCCCGCAGCCGGCTTCATGCTGCCCATTCGGGGCCATTTCACCGACTCAGTGTCTAGCACCACTCCGAAAGCGACTGCGCCGTCGGCCAGAACAGGCGCCCATTGGCCTGCACCACGTAGCTCAGCGTTTCTCGAGGCTGTTGATCCTTGAACTCGAAGCCGAGCAGGCCGGGACGCACGCCGGGCGGGATGACCGCCTCCACGCGCGCGCCGACGAGCTTCTGTCGGCCGGAGGAGGTCGAGGCGCGCATCAATACGGGATCACCGACCTTGAAGTACTGGATGTTCATGCAACGACGGCGGGAGTTGGCGCGGCCTGTCGGGCAGGCCGCCTGAATCTGGTTTCGGCGACGGAGTATGACCCCGCCGAACGGCAAAGCAGCCCCGCGGTTGCGGGCCTGTCTCACCGTCGCGACGTGTCAATTTCTTCACGATCTCAAAGTGCGGCGAACTCGTAACGAATGCAACCGCGCGCTGCATGAACCGATGAAGGCCACTGCCTTAAGCTCGGCCGCGTGCGGACGCTCACCGATGTCGATTCCGGCCAGGCTCGTTCGTCGTGCAGCACAAGGCAAGCCGAGCGCGGCGCAGCCGCATCCCCTCAACGGAGTCCCGATGAACCCGATGGAAACAACCTCTTCCCCTGAGCAGCCCCGATCCCTGTGGCGCGAACTCGGCGACGCGATCCGCGGCACCGGCGCCGACTACACCAAGATCCCGCTGCGGCGCGCGGTGTTCCTGCTGGCCGTGCCGATGGTGCTCGAACTGGTGCTCGAGTCGACCTTCGCCGTCGTGGACATCTGGTTCGTCGCCAAGCTCGGCGCTTCCGCAGTGGCGACGGTCGGGCTGACCGAGACTTTCCTGTTCCTGCTGTATGCCGTCGGCATCGGCCTCGCGATGGCGGTGACGGCGGTCGTCGCCCGGCGCACCGGCGAAGGCGACCCCGAAGCGGCCGCAGTCAGCGCCATGCAGGCGATCTGGATCGCCGTGCTGGCTTCGCTGCCGTTCGCGGCGGGCGGCATCCTCTTCGCACGCGAGCTGCTGGAGCTGATGGGCGCCGATGCATGGACGCTCACCCACGGCGTGCGCTACCTGCAGTGGATGCTGGGCAGCAACGTCGTCATCATGCTGCTGTTCGTCTGCAACGCGATCTTCCGCGGCGCCGGCGACGCGGCGGTGGCCATGCGGGTGCTGTGGGTCGCCAACGGCCTGAACCTCGTGCTCGACCCGATCCTGATCTTCGGGCTCGGGCCGATCCCGGCGCTGGGCGTCGAGGGCGCGGCCATCGCCACGGTCATCGGCCGCGGCACCGGCGTGGCGATGCAGCTGTGGATCCTGCTGCGCGGAAGCCGGCGCATCCGCATCCGCATGGCCCAGCTGGCAGTCGAGGCCGGCACGATGTGGCACATCGTGCGCACCTCGCTCGGCGGCATCGGCCAGATGATCGTCGCCATGACGGCGTGGATCTTCCTCATGCGCATCCTTGCCGCCATCGGCAGCGATGCGGTGGCCGGCGCGACGATCGCCATCCGCCTCATGATGTTCACGCTGATGCCGGCCTGGGGCATGTCCAACGCCGCAGCCACGCTGGTGGGACAGAACCTCGGCGCCGGCGAGCCGGGCCGGGCCGAAGCGTCGGTGTGGCGCATCGGCTGGTACAACATGGCGTTCACCGTGGCGGTGTCGATCGTCTTCTTCCTCTTCCCGCGCGAGCTGATCGGCCTGTTCACCGCTGAAAGCACCGTGGTGGACATCGGCGCCGAATGGCTGCGCATCCTGTCGTACTCCTACTTCGTCTACGGCTGGTGGATGGTCTCGGTGCAGGCCTTCAACGGCGCGGGCGACACCGTGACGCCGACGAAGATCAACCTCGTGTTCTTCTGGCTGATCCAGATCCCGCTGGCGTGGCTGCTGGCGCTGCAGCTGGACCTGCAGGCCACCGGCGTCTTCTGGGCCGTGTTCGCCTCGGAAACCTCGGTGGGGCTGTTCACGCTGTGGCTGTTCACCCGCGGCAGGTGGAAGACGGTGCGTGTCTGAGCGCCTTGCCGTGGCGCTCAGCGGCGCGGCAAGGCGTAGGCGATGACCGAATCACCCGCCTTGGTCTCGGTCGACCCGTGGCCGCCTGCGGCCACCAGCAGGTACTGCCGGCCGTCGGCCCCGGTGTAGGTCATGGGCGTCGCCTGGCCACCGGCGGGCAGGCGGTGCTTCCACAGTTCGCGCCCGTCGGTCACGTCGTAGGCACGCACGTAGTAGTCCATCGTGCCCGACAGGAAAGCCACCCCGCCGGCGGTGACGACGGGCCCCCCGAGATTCGGCACGCCCATGCGCAGCGGCACCGGTGCCGGCGCAAGATCGCGCACCGTGCCGTTGCGGTGCATCCAGACGACGTGGCCCTTCGCCAGGTCGACGCCCGCCACGTAGCCCCACGGCGGCTCCTGGCACGGAATGCCCAGCGGCGACAGGAAGGGTTCCATCTTCGAAGCGAACGGCGCGCCGAAGTTTTCGTTGAGGGCAGGCAGGCTGCCGGGCGGCCGCTCGCCGCGTTCCTGCACGAGCAGCGTCCTGTCGTCCGGCCGGGGCACGAGCTCCGACACGAAGGCCAGGTAGGTGGGCGTGGTGAACGCGATGCCCCGGCGCGGATCGACCGCGATGCTGCCCCAGTTGAAGACACCGAAGTTGCCCGGATGGACCAGCGTGCCCTGCGTGGACGGCGGCGTGAAACGCCCCTCGTACCGCAGCCGGTGGAACGCGATGCGGCAGGCGAGCTGGTCGAACGGCGTGGCGCCCCACATGTCGCGCCCGCGCAGCGGCGCGGGGCTGAACGACAGCGCCGATTGGGGCTGCGTCGGATGGGTGCGGTCGCCCAGCGCCGCACCCTGCGGCGCAGGCACCTCGCGCACGGGCAGCAAGGGCCGGCCGTCGCGGCGATCGAGCACGAAGAGCTCGCCCTGCTTGGTGGGCTGCACCAGGGCCGGCACGGTGCGTTCGCCGACGCGCAGGTCCAGCAGGCTCGGTTGCGACGGCACGTCGTAGTCCCACAGGTCGTGGTGCACCGTCTGGAACACCCAGCGCACGCGGCCCGTGTCGAGGTCGAGCGCGACGACGGATGACGAATACCGTTCCACCGCTTCGCTGCGGCGGCCGCCCCATTGGTCGGGAGGCTGGTTGCCCATCGGCACGTAGACCATGCCGAGCGCCTCGTCCACGCTGGAAACCGACCAGCTGTTCGGTGAGTTGGCCAGGTACTGCCGGCCCGGCGCGATGGGCGCCGTGGCCTCGGGGTTGCCGGAGTCCCAGTTCCAGACCAGCTCGCCGGTGTCGATGTCGAACGCGCGGATCACGCCGGACTGCTCGTTCACCGACACGTTGTCGAGCACCGTGCCGCCCACGATCAGCAGCCGGCTCGTCACCACCGGCGGCGACGTGGCGTAGTAGGCGCCGGGGCGGCGGTTGGGCATGTGGGCCCACAGGTCGATCGCCCCCCGGCCCCTGCCGAAGCTGCTGCAGTCGGCCCCGGTCTCCGGGTTCAGCGCCACCAGGCGGCCATCGGCAGTCGGCATGAAGAGGCTGGCCGTGCAGCCGTCGTTCACGCCGCCGGCGCCGCCCCGCGCCGGCTGGTATGCCAGGCCGCGGCAGGTGAGGTGCTGCAGCGCCAGGGGCTGCGGCAGGGCCAGGTCCCGGCGCCACAGCTCCCTGCCGGTGGTCGCGTCCAGCGCAATCACCGATTGATGGGGCGTGCACAGGAAGAGCCGCTCCCCCACTTTCAACGGCGTCACTTCGAAGGTGGTTTCCTTCGGGTCGCCCGGGCGGCCACGAACGTCGCCGGTGCGGTAGTGCCAGGCGACCTCGAGGTCGCGCACGTTCTGCGGCGTGATCTGCGCCAGCGGCGAGTAGCGCTGGCCGTGCGCGCCGCGGCCATATGCGTGCCACTGGCCCTCGGGCACCGGATCGGCCGGCCCGGCCGCCTGCGGCGCCGCGGGCAGGCGACCCTCGATGGCGCGCGGGTCGTGCAGCCAGGAGGCTGCCGCCGTCAGCAGGCACGCCACCAGCACGACGGCCAGCGCGGTGCCGCCCCGCGTTTGCTCGCCGACGTGCAGCGCCTTGCGCACCCACGCCAGCATGAGCATCAGCCCGAGGACGAACCAGACGTCGAGCCGGGCCGCCAGCGGCCACCAGTCCAGCCCTGCCTCCCACAAGGCCCATCCCAGCGTTGCGGCCAGCAGGATCGCATAGGCCCAAAGCGCCGAAGCCCTGCGCCGCGCCAGCAGCACGGCCGTGAGCAGCGAGCCCAACCCTGCCAGCAGGTAGTACCAGGTGTCGCCGTGGGCCACGAGCCACACGCCGCCGGCGCCCAGGGCTGCGCCCTGGGCCGCCAGCAGGAAGCTCATCACCCAGGGGCCCTTCGATCTGCGAACGGTGTCCTCATGCATCGCTGTTGCTTCCGTGTCGACGAATCACGCCGGCAAGCGGAGTGCCACGGGGACCATCTGCGGGGCGCCGGCGCAAGCAAAGCTCAGCGCAAGGCGCCAGCTAGGGCCATTCCCACGCATAACCGACGCCGTAGACGGAGCGGATCGGATCGGCGCCGTCGGCGGCGGCTTCGAGCTTGCGGCGCAGGTTGCGCACGTGGCTGTCGACGGCACGGTCGGTCACCACGCGCACGTCGTCGTGCAGGTGGTCGAGCAGTTGGTCGCGCGAGAACACCCGCCCGGGCTGCCGTGCCAATGCGCGCAGCAGGCGAAACTCGGCCGGCGTGAGGTCTAGCAGGCGACCGTTGAGCGTGGCACGCAGCGACGCATCGTCGACTTGCAGGCCGGGGGGCGCGGCACCCGGCGAGGCAGCCGCCCACCCTTGACGTCTCAGCTGGGCCTGCACACGCGCCACCACCTCGCGGGGGCTGTAGGGTTTGCAGACGTAGTCGTCTGCACCGACCCCAAGGCCGAGCAGCCGGTCCACCTCTTCGACCCGCGCCGTCATCATGATCACCGGCACGCGGCTGAAGGTGCGAAGCTCGCGGCAGACCTCGATGCCGTCGCGGCCCGGCAGCATCAGGTCGAGAAGCACGACCGCCGGGACGTGCCGGCGCACCGCGTCCACCGCTTCGAGCCCGTTGTCCACGCCCACGCTCGAAAGGCCCGCCGCGCGCAGGTAGTCGGCCAGCAGCGCGGCCAGCTTGGGTTCGTCTTCCACGATGAGCACTGGGCCAGGCATCACCGGATTCTGGCGGCTGTCCGCGCCTATGCCAACGGCAGCCGCACCGTGATGCAGACCCCGCCGAGCGACGATGCCGTCGCCTCGATCTCGCCCCCGTGCGCCTGCACGATGTTGCGGCAGATCGCAAGTCCCAACCCGACGCCGCCGGTCGCGCGGTTGCGCGAGGCTTCGACGCGGAAGAAGCGCTCGAAGAGCCGCGGCAGCATTTCCGGCGGCACGCCCGGGGCGCTGTCCTCCAGGTCGATGCGCACGTACCGCTCCTCGCGGCGCGCAGTCAGGCGCACGCGACCCGGCGCGTCGGTGTAGCGGCGGCTGTTGTGCAGCAGGTTCGCCAGCAGTTGCTGCAGGCGTGTCGCGTCGGCGTCCAAAGGCAAGGGCTCGAGCGGCAGGTTCACCTCCAGCGCCAGTCCGCCCGCTTCCATCGCACGACGCTGGCGCTCGGCCACACGCTCGACGAGCGGGCGCAGGTCCAGGACTTCCATGCGGTAGGCCAGCGCGCCAGCGTCGGAGAGCGCCAGCTCGTAGAGGTCATCGACCAGCTTGCCGAGCTGGGTCGTTTCGGCCTGCAGCGAATCGAGGCCCGCGCGGTCGAGCTGGCGCACGCCGTCCTGCATCGCCTCGATCTCGCCGCGCAGCACAGAAAGCGGCGTACGCAGCTCGTGCGAGATGTCGGCGATGAATTCGCGTCGCAATGCGCTGCTGCGCTCCAGCGCGAGCGCAAGATGGTTGAAGTCACGCGCGAGCTGGCCGACCTCGTCGTCGCCGTCGATGCTCACGCGGGTCTCGTAGCGGCTCGCCGCCAGCTGGTGCGTCGCCGCCGCCAGCCGACGCAGCGGCGCCGCCAGCCGCCGCGAGACCCACAAGGCCACGCCGGTGGCCAGCAGCACGGCCAGCAGCGCAACACCCAGCGCCGCCTCGGCCTGGCCTTGCTGGAAGCGCTGGTCGCCGCCGTCGGCGACGGTCTGGAACGGCAGCAGCACCAGCCAGCCGACGGTGTGCCCCTGCACCCGCACCGGCCGCCGTGGTGCCAGCGGGCTCACCTCGCGGATGCCGGTGACCCACTGCTCCTCTTCGTCCAGGAGGCCCAGCCGCAGCGCGGCGCCGGTCAGATCCGAAGGCAGCGGCGTCGGCGGGTGGGTCGCGGGCTGGCCGACCGGCAGTTCCTGCCCGGCCACGGGACGCAGCAGGTCGAACCAGGCGCGCCGGTCGTCGCGCAGGAAGTCCCAATTGCCGTGCTGCGCATAGGCAGCCGCCAGCCGCGGCACCACGAAGTCCATGCGCTCGGCCGCCAGCCCGTTCAGGTAGCCGATGAAGCCGCGCTCGAAGTTCCAGCGCGTGGCACCGCTGACGACGGCAACGACGAGCACCGAGGGAATCAGCACCGCGGCGAAAAGTTTGGTCGAGAGGCCGATCTTCATGAGCCCCGCATTGGGACATCGAACCTGCCGGCGGCGCAAGCGCGCTTCGACGAGCTGCGAGGTCTTCAATTTCCCTGCACATTCGCCCGCGAGCATGCCCTCATCGCCAGGAAGGAACCGGAGAGAAGCGCATGAAGCCCATACCTCACCTGCTCGCCATGCTCGCCGCGGCGGCCGTGCTCGCCGGCTGCGGCCAGGGCGGCGCCAGGAACACGATCGCCCCCACGCCCACCCAGGTGGGCGTGATCACGCTGCAGCCGCAGCGCCTCGTTCTCAGGAGCGAACTCGCAGGCCGTACCGTGGCCGCGCAATCGGCCGAGATCCGCCCGCAGGTGAACGGTATCGTCACGGCGCGCCTCTTCACCGAAGGCGCCGGCGTCAAGGCCGGCCAGCCGCTCTACCGGCTCGACGCGGGGAGCTACCAGGTCGCAGTCGACAGCGCGCAGGCGGCCCTGGCACGCGCCCAGGCCACGCTGCAGGCGGCCGAACTGAAGGCGCAGCGCCAGCAGGATCTGCTGGCCATCGACGCCGTCACGAAACAGGATGCCGAGGACGCGCAGGCCGCTGCGCTGCAGGCGCGCGCAGACCTCAAGACCGCCGAGGCCGCCTTGGCCGGCGCGCGCATCGATCTCGCACGCACGGTGATCACCTCGCCGATCGCGGGCCGCGCCGACACCTCGGCCGTCACCGCCGGGGCGCTGGTCACGGCGAACCAGACCACGCCGCTCACGACGGTGCTGCAGACCGACCCGATGTGGGTCGACATTCCGCAGAGCAGCGTCGAGCTGCTGAAGCTGCGCAGCCAGCTGGAGCGCGGGGCGCTCAAGAGCGGCACGCTGTCGGTCCGCATCGTCCTGGAAGACGGCAGCACCTACGCCCACGCCGGCAAGCTGCAGGTGAACGGCGCCAGCGTCAACACCGGCACCGGTGCGGTCACGGTGCGTGCCAGCGTGCCCAACCCGGACGGGGTGCTGCTGCCGGGCATGTACGTGCGCGCGGTGCTGGATCAAGCCGAAGACCCGGCGGCGCTGCTGGTGCCGCAGCAGGCGGTGCAACGCGACCCGAACGGCGCCGCTTCGGCCTGGGTGGTCGATCCCGACGGCAAGGTCGAGCAGCGCCCGGTCACCGTGGCCGAAGCGGTGAACGGCCAGTGGCGCATCACCCAGGGCCTGAAAGCCGGCGAGCGCATCGTGGTCGAGGGCGCCGGCAAGGTGCGGCCCGGCCAGATCGTGCAGGCCGTCTCGGCAGGTGCTTCTGCGCCCACGGCCGTGGCCACACGTTGACGGAGCGGACGATGGCACGCTTTTTCATCGACCGACCGATCTTCGCCTGGGTGATCGCGATCGTGATCATGCTCGGCGGAGCGCTTGCGATCCACACGCTGCCGCTCGAGCAATACCCGGACATCGCGCCGGTGCGCGTCAGCGTCAACGCCAGCTACACCGGCGCGTCGGCGCAGACGGTGGAAGACTCGGTCACCCAGGTCATCGAGCAGAAGATGAAGGGCCTTGACGGGCTGCAGAGCATGTCGTCCTCGAGCAGTTCGGCCGGCAGTGCGACCGTCTCGCTCAGCTTTGCGGCCGGCACCAACGCCGACGTGGCGCAGATGCAGGTGCAGAACAAGGTGCAGCAGGCGCTGAGCCAGCTGCCCCAGGCCGTGCAGAACCAGGGCGTCACGGTCACCAAGAGCGGCACCGACTTCCTGCTGATCGCCACCCTCACCTCCACCGATCCCTCCGTCACCTCGACCGATATCGGCGACTACGTCGCCAGCAGCCTGGTCGACACGATCAGCCGCATCGACGGCGTCGGCGAGGCGGTGATGCTCGGGTCCGGCTATGCCATGCGCATCTGGCTCGATCCGGTGAAGCTGGCGCGCTACGCCTTGATGCCTTCCGACGTGACGAGTGCGCTGGCCGCACAGAACACCCAGGTCTCGGCCGGCCAGATCGGCGGGCTGCCGGCGGCTGCAGGGCAGCAGATCAATGCCACCGTGAATGCGCGCAGCAAGCTGCGCACGGTGACCGAGTTCGAGAACGTGATCGTCAAGTCGGGCAGCGACGGCGCCGTCGTGCGGCTGGCCGACGTGTCCCGGGTGGAGCGCGGCAGCGACAGCTACCAGATCCAGACCCGCTACAACGGCAAGCCTTCGGCCGCCATCGGCGTACGCCTGGCCACCGGCTCCAACGCGCTGGCGGTGGCCAGCGCGGTCAAGGCCAGGCTCGACCAGCTCGAGCCGTACTTCCCGAAAGGCATCCAGGCCGACATCGGCTACGACACCACCCCCTTCGTCAAGGTGTCGGTGCAGGAAGTGGTGATCACGCTGGCCGAGGCGATGGTGCTGGTGACGATCATCATGGCGCTGTTCATGCAGAACCTGCGTGCGACGCTGATCCCGGCGATCGCGGTACCGGTTGTGCTGCTGGGCACCTTCGGCGTGCTCGCGCTCGCCGGCTACTCGATCAACACGCTCACGCTGTTCGGCATGGTGCTCGCCATCGGTCTCCTGGTCGATGACGCGATCGTGGTCGTCGAAAACGTCGAGCGGCTGATGCGCGACGAAGGCCTGAGCCCGCGCGAGGCCACCAGGAAGAGCATGGGCGAGATCACCGGCGCGCTGGTGGGGATCTCGCTGGTGCTGTCGGCGGTGTTCGTGCCGATGGCCTTCTTCGGCGGCTCCACCGGCGTGATCTACCGCCAGTTCAGCATCACCATCGTCTCGGCCATGGCCTTGAGCGTGCTGGTCGCGCTGACGCTGACACCGGCGCTCACCGCCTCGCTGCTCAAGCCGTCGCACGCGCCCGGACAGGGGGCCCTGGGCCGCTTCTTCGGCGCCTTCAACCGAGGCTTCGACCGCAGCAGCCACGCCTGCCAGGGCCTGGCGCGGCGCGCGCTGGGACGCGGCACCCGCATGCTCGCGCTCTATGCCCTTCTGCTGGGCGCGCTGGGGTTCAGCTTCCTGCGCCTGCCCACGGCCTTCCTGCCCGACGAAGACCAGGGCCTCCTGATGGCCACCGTGCAGCTGCCCTCGGGCGCCAGCAACGAGCGCACCCGCGAGGCGCTGCGCCAGGTCGAGGACTACCTGGCGAAGCAGCCCGAGGTGGCCGGCACGATCGCATTGCGCGGTTTTTCGGGCGACCAGGCCACCGGCAACCTCTACGTCCGCCTGAAGGATTGGAGCGAGCGCAGGGGCGACGGTCAGAACGCGCAGGCGCTGGCCGGGCGCTTCACGCGCGAGCTGCAGTCGGTGCGCGATGCGCGGATCTTCGTCGTGCTGCCGCCGGCCGTGCGAGGACTGGGCAGCAATGCCGGCTGGACGCTGGAGCTGCAGGACCTGGGCGGCCTCGGCCACGAGGCGCTGGCGGCGGCGCGCGACCGGTTCATCGAGCTGGCGTCGAAGGATCCGCGCCTTGCCGGCGTACGCGCCAGCGGCCTGGCCGACACGGCGCAGCTGCAGGTGGCCATCGACGACCGCAAGGCGGCCGCGCTCGGCCTTTCGGTGGCCGACGTCAACGCCACGCTGTCGGCCGCGATGGGCGGCAGCTACGTCAACGACTACCTCGACAGCTCGCGCGTCAAGAAGGTGTACCTGCAGGGCGACGCGCCGTTCCGCATGCAGCCGCAGGACGTGCTGCAGTGGAAGGTGCGCAATGCCTCCGGCGAGATGGTGCCGTTCGAGGCCTTCGCCACCGTGGGCTGGCAGCGGGGCGCCGCCAAGCTGGAGCGCTACAACGGCCTGTCTTCGTTCGAGATCGTCGGCTCGGCGGCCGACGGCGTCAGCTCGGGCACCGCGATGGCGGCGATCGAGAACCTGGTCAAGGAGCTGCCCAGGGGCATCAGCTACGAATGGGCCGGGCAGAGCTATCAGGAGCGGCTCTCGGGCGCGCAGGCGCCTGCGCTCTATGCCATCTCGGTGCTGTTCGTCTTCCTGTGCCTGGCGGCGCTCTACGAGAGCTGGTCGGTGCCGTTCTCGGTGCTGCTGGTGGTGCCGCTGGGGGTGATCGGCGCGGTGGTGGCGACCTGGCTCGCCGGCCTGCAGAACGACGTCTACTTCCAGATCGGCCTGTTGACCACGGTGGGCCTTGCGGCGAAGAACGCGATCCTGATCGTCGAATTCGCGCAGACCCTGCATGCGCAAGGCCGCCCGCTCGTGGAGGCGACCCTGCAGGCGGTGAAGCTGCGGCTGCGGCCCATCCTGATGACCTCGCTCGCCTTCATGTTCGGCGTGCTGCCGCTGGCCCTGGCCAGCGGGGCCGGCTCGGCCAGCCGCCGAGCGATCGGCACCGGCGTGCTGGGCGGCATGGCGGCAGCCACCGTGCTTGGCCTGGTGTTCGTCCCGGCCTTCTACGTGATCGTGCGGCGCCTGTTCACGCCCGAGCCGCAGCCGCCGGCACCGTCGCCATCCGAGCTCATGCTGGAGCCATCCCGATGAAGCCGATGACCTTCTTCCTGCCGGGCCTGCTGGCATTGCTCATCACCGGCTGCGCCAGCCTGGTCGACGACTCCATGGCTTCGCACGACCGCACGCTGCCGGTGCCGCCGACGCTGCCCGCCGTCGGCGTGGCCGGCAGCGCCGCCGCCAGCGACACCGCCGTGCCGGGCTGGCGCGACGTGATCGCCGACGCACGGCTGCGCTCGCTGGTCGAGCTCGCGCTCGAGAACAACCGCGATCTGCAGATCGCGGCCCGGAACATCGAGGCGGCACGCGCTCAATTCCGCATCCGCGACGCCGCCCGGGGCCCCACGGTGAAGGCTGGCGCAGAAGCCTCCGCCGCCCGCAGCGCTGCCGACCTCGGCAGCACCGGCCGCGCAGTGACGAACCACCAGTACAGCGTGTCGCTCGGCGTCACGGCGTGGGAACTCGACCTGTGGGGCCGGCTCGAGCGCCTGAAGCAATCGGCGCTGGCCAACTACCTCGCCAACGAGCAGGCACGGCGCAGCGTGCAGGCCAGCCTGGTGGCAGAGCTGGCGCAGGCCTGGCTCACCCTCGCGGCAGACCGCGGGCGGGTGGCCCTCACCGAGGAAACGCTCGCCAGCCGACGCACCGGCCTAGACCTCATGGGCAGGCGAAAGGCGCTCGGCGCCGCGACTGCACTCGACCTGGCGACTGCAGAGGCCGCAGCCGAAACGGCGCGTGGCGACCTTGCGAGTGCCCGGCTCGCGGTCAGCGAAGACCTGAACCTCGTGCGCCTGCTGGTGGGCACCGAGCCGCCGGTGCACCTGCTGCCGGCCGCCCGCGAAGGCGGCGATGCGGCCGCGCTGGTCGCGGTGCCTGCGGACCTGCCCTCGACCGTGCTGCTCCAGAGGCCCGACGTGCGCGGCGCCGAGCTGACGCTCGAGGCCGCGCGGGCCGACGTGTCTGCAGCGCGGGCCGCGATGTTCCCGACGATCTCGCTCACCGCATCGGCCGGCACGGCCAGCCGCAGCCTTTCGACCCTGTTCACCGCCGGCAACGGCACCTGGAGTTTCGGCCCGTCGATCAGCCTGCCGATCTTCGACGGCGGCGCGAGCCGCGCTGCCTGGGAACAGGCCCGTGCAACCCATGGCGCCCAGCTTGCCGCCTACGAAAAAACCATCCAGACCGCCTTCCGGGAAGTGGCCGACGCGTTGGCGATGCGCGCAAGCCTGGCGGAGCGGCTGGCCGCGCAGCAGGCGCAGGTGACGGCGTACGAGACGACGCTGCGCCTCACGACCGAACGCCAGCGCGCCGGAGCCGAGAGTGCCATCGCAGTGCTGGACGCACAGCGCTCGCTGTGGGACGCACAGCAGTCGCTCATCACGCTGCAGCTTGCCGAGCAGACGAACCGGCTGACGCTGTTCAAGGCGCTGGGCGGGGCATGAGTGCTTCCAGCGGCGCTCCCCTGCCAGGCTCGATGGTTGCCCGCAGCAGGCGGCGGCCCTTGCCGCAGGTCTCGTCGGTTTTCTACAAGACCCCAAAGGGCCGGCGAGCGACAGTCTGGTCATACGCAACCCGCCCTTCCGAGGAGCCTTCATTTCCACCATCCGCCCGTACCGGATCGAGATCCCGCAAGACCGCATCGACGACCTGCAGCGCCGCCTGCGACAGACCCGCTGGCCGCATTCCACGGCGCACGACTTCAGCCGTGGCCAGCCGGTGTCGCTGGTGCGCGAGCTGGCCGGATACTGGATCGAAGGCTTCGACTGGCGCGAGCGCGAGGCGCAGCTCAACCGCATCCCGCAGTTCATGACGGAGATCGACGGCCAGCCGATCCACTTCATGCACGTGCGCTCGAAGGAGCCGGCAGCCTTTGCGCTGATCCTCACGCATGGCTGGCCCAGCTCGCCGGCCGAGTACCTCGACCTCATCGGTCCGCTGACCGATCCGCGCGCGCACGGCCTGGACCCCTCGGTGGCCTTCGACGTGGTGATCCCGTCGCTGCCGGGCATGGGCCTGTCGTCGCCGCTGGCCGCGCCCGGCTGGGACGCGGCGCGCACCGCCGCAGCCTGGGACACCCTGATGAAGCGCCTGGGCTACACACGCTACGGGGCGCAGGGAGGCGACGTGGGCGCGCTGGTGACGCGCGAGCTCGGCATCCTGGGCCCACAGGGCCTGGCCGGCATCCACCTGCAGCAGATCTTCGCCTTCCCCAGCGGCGCGCCGGGGGAAATGGAAGGCCTGTCGCCCTTCGAGCTCGAAGGCATGGGCACCCTGGGCTCCTTCCAGAAGTACGCAGGCTACGTGGACATCCAGTCCAAGCGCCCGGGCACGCTGGCCTACGGCCTGGTGGACTCGCCGGCCGCCCTGCTGGCCTGGAACGCGGAGCTGTTCTATGGCTTCGAGGGCCAGTACGCCGCCCGCGTGGACCGCGACCGCTTCCTGACGCACGTCTCGCTGTACTGGTTCACCGCCACCGGCGGCCAGGCGGCCGAGTCGTACCTGGAGAACGCACGCACCGGCGCCGGCTACCGCGACCTGCCCAACCACACGCCCACCGCGGTGGCGAGCTTCCCCGACGACTTCCGTTCGGTCCGCAAGTTCGCGGCCCGCTCCAACCATCGATTGGTACAGTGGACCGAAATGCCGCGTGGCGGCCACTTCGCCAACGAAACGGAGCCCGGCCTGGTGATCGACGACCTGCGCCGCTTCTTCGGCGGCCTGCAGGGAAGCGATGGAGCAGAGCAACCGGCCCGACACCCCACCGATCGTTGACGAGCAGGAGCGCGCGGCGGATTCGCCGCTGGCGGCCCGCATCCGCCATGCGCGCTACCTGGGCGCCGTGCGCGAAACGGCGCTGCCCGACGGCTCCTGGGACCTCCTGTTCGTGCGCAAGGCCGGGGGGCCTTGGACGGTCATCCAGACCGGGCAGATCGCCGCGCCGGTGGAGGTGAACAGCGACGCCGGCGACGAGATGCTCACCATCGCCTTGCGACCCGAGGTCTACATGCCGCGCCTGCCGGGGCGGCTGACGCTGAACCGGGGCGTGCTGCGGCCGGTCGAGCGCGACCGGCAGTTCTGGGTCGAGGGCGAGCGCTTCGAGATCCCCGACTTCGAGAATGCCGAGCAGCTGGTGGCCGACCTGGCGCGCAAGGGGCTGCTCGAGCGCGACCCGGTGGTGGCGCTCGCGCTGCGCGGCGCGCGCCAGCGGCTCGACGAGCGCAGCGTGCAGCGCCACTTCGCCGAAGTGACCGGCCTCGGCCTCAAGGCGTTCCGGCAGATCGAGCGCGCCCACGAGGCGGCCCGACTGCTGCGCGCGGGGCAAAGCCCGTCCCAGGTGGCCGCCGCGCTCGGCTTCACCGACCAGGCCCACCTCACCCATTCGCTCAAGCGCCTCCTGGGTCAGACGCCTGGCCGCCTGGCCGGCAGAACCCAAGGTGTCGCACCCGAGGCGCGGCTCACCGCAGGCCGGGAGGCCGTTGCGCGCTCAAGGGAGCCGGACTGAGCGACCCGCCTCGGGCCGCTCGCGCCAACCGGACTACGCTCCGGGGGTCCGGCCGGGCTCCATGTCGCCCGGAACGAACGGATTCCCGGCCTCGTATTCGGCCCGGCTCTTGCGGCGGTGATCGCCGGCGAGATGGATCGAGGCCATGGCCCGGTCCACGTAGATCTCCGATCGAAGCGGCCAGCCGCGGGCCGCGTCGAAGAGGCCGGGCATCAGCTCATACGCCTTGGGTTCGCCGCCCTCTTCGACATCGTTGAACCACAGGTGCGAGCCGCAGCGGGGGCAGAAGGCGCGCTCTGCGAACGAGGAGGACCGGTAGCGCGAGACCTCGCCGGTGACGGTGACGGCGGAGGCCTCGGCCGTGAAGCACAGGAAAAGCCCGCCGGTCCATCGCTGGCACATGCGGCAGTGGCAGGCCCCTACGCGCGGATCGTGCCCACCTGCCACCCTGATGGTCACGGCGCCGCACAAGCAGTGGCCGGTGATACCCGAGGCCGGGGGGCTCGCGGAGGAAGCGGCGTTCGTTCCGGTGGTCGTGGGCTGCATGTTCTCGGCTCCTGCAATGGCATTCCGGACAGGCAACTTGCGGTCCTGGCCGCGACGCGCAGCGAGCGGATGGTCGTCA
>CAMLNA010000016.1 GCA_946481025.1 uncultured Rivibacter sp. | reverse complement strand
ATGACCATCACCATGCTGCTGGTCAACACCATCGAGTCGGCGGAGCGCGCGGCAGGCTGAGTAGGATGGCTTGACCTCTTCCGGGTCGCCCCCACTACAACATTCAGGAGGCAAACGATGTCCGCTGTTCCCAATCCGCTGCTCGAAACCACCGGCCTGCCGCTGTTCGACGCGATCCGCCCCGAGCACGTCTCGCCTGCCGTCGACACGCTGCTGGCCGACGCTTCCGCCGCGCTCGAGCGCGCCGTCGGGCCCGAGGTGCCCGCCGACTACGACGCGCTGTCCGCCGTCCTCGACGTGGCCACCGAGAAGCTCGGCCGTGCCTGGGGCGCCGTGAGCCACCTGAATGCCGTGGCCGACACGCCGGAGCTGCGCGCGGCCTACAACGAGAACCTGCCCAAGGTCACCGAGTTCTACACCCGTCTGGGCGCCGACGAGCGGCTGTATGCCAAGTACAAGGCGCTCCATCAGAGCCCCGCGGCCGCCGCCCTGTCGCCCGCGCGCAGGAAGGCCCTGTCCAACGCCATGCGCGATTTCGTGCTTTCGGGGGCCGAGCTGCAGGGTGCGGCCAAGGAGCGGTTTGCCGCCATCCAGGCCCGCCTGGCCGAGCTGTCGCAGACCTATTCCGAGCACGTGCTCGACGCCACCGACGCCTTCAGCTACTACGCCACCGAAAGCGAACTCGACGGCGTGCCCGACGACGTGAAGCAGGCTTCCCGCACGGCCGCTCAGGCCGAAGGCAAGGACGGCCACAAGCTCACGCTGCACATGCCGAGCTACCTGCCGGTGATGCAGTACGCCACCCACCGCACGCTGCGCGAAAGGCTCTACACCGCCTACATCACGCGGGCGTCCGAACTCGGCGAGCCGGCGCGCGACAACTCGGCGGTGATGCGGGAAATCCTGGCCTTGCGTCAGGAAGAGGCGCAACTGCTGGGCTACGGCAGCTTCGCCGAGCTGTCGCTGGTGCCCAAGATGGCCGACACGCCGCAGCAGGTGGGCGAGTTCCTGCGAGACCTCGCCCGGCGCGGCCGGCCGCACGCCGAGAAGGACCTGGCCGAGCTGCGCGAATTCGCCGCCAGGGAGCTGGGCATCGCCGAGCTGCAGGCCTGGGACATGGCCTTCGCTTCCGAGCGGCTGAAGGAAGCGCGTTATGCCTTCAGCGACCAGGAGGTGAAGATGTTCTTCACCGAAGACAAGGTGCTGGCGGGCCTGTTCAAGATCATCGAGACGCTGTTCGACGTGGCGATCCGCCCCGACAGCGCGCCCACCTGGCACCCGGCGGTGAGGTTCTTCCGCATCGAACGAGGCGGCGAGCTCGTCGGCCAGTTCTATCTCGACCCGTATGCCCGCAACGGCAAGCGCCCCGGCGCCTGGATGGATGACGTGCGCGGCCGCTGGAAGCGCCCCGAGGGCAGGCTGCAGACGCCGGTGGCGCACCTCGTGTGCAACTTCGCCGCGCCGGTCAACGGCAAGCCCGCGCTGCTCACGCATGACGAGGTCACCACCCTGTTCCACGAGTTCGGCCACGGCCTGCACCACATGCTCACGCGGGTCGAGGACATCGGCGTGGCCGGCATCTCCGGGGTCGAGTGGGACGCGGTCGAACTGCCCAGCCAGTTCATGGAGAACTTCTGCTGGGAATGGGACGTGGTGAAGCACATGACGTCCCACGTGGACACCGGCGCGCCGCTGCCGCGCGAGCTGTTCGACAAGATGCTGGCCGCCAAGAACTTCCAGAGCGGCCTGCAGATGCTGCGCCAGGTGGAGTTCTCGCTGTTCGACATGCGGCTGCACGCCGAGCCGGGCAGCGAGGTGATGACGGTGCTGCAGCAGGTGCGGGAGGAAGTGGCCGTGGTTCAGCCGCCGGCATTCAACCGCTTCGCGCATGCCTTCTCGCACATCTTCGCCGGCGGCTATGCAGCGGGCTACTACAGCTACAAGTGGGCCGAAGTGCTTTCGGCCGACGCCTACAGCGCGTTCGAGGAAGCGGGCGTGTTCGACCCCGCCACCGGCCGGCGCTACCGCGAAGCCATCCTCGAGGCGGGCGGCAGCCGCCCCGCGATCGAAAGTTTCAAGGCCTTCCGTGGCAGAGAGCCACGCATTGACGCCTTGTTGCGCCACCAGGGCATGGCCTGAGCTAGCATCTGCCACCGCTGTACGGAGATCCATCCATGATGCGTTTCGTTGTGCCCGTGGCCGCGCTGCTGACCGCACTGCCGAGCCTTGCGCTCTACAAGGTGGTGGGGCCCGACGGCAAGGTCACCTACACCGACCGGCCGCCTGCCACGCAGGCCACCACCGGCAAGGTGCAGCCGCTGTCGTCCTCGGGCGTGCCGGTGGCCGATGACGCCCTGCCCTTCGAGCTGCGCCAGATCGTGAGCCGCTACCCGGTGACGCTGTACGCCTCCGACAAATGCACGCCGTGCGACAGCGGCCGCAATTTCCTCCGCCAGCGCGGCATTCCCTACGTCGAGCGCACGGTGTCCACGCAGGCCGACCTCGACGCCATGCAACGGGTCGAAGGCAGCACCGAGTTCCCGGTGCTGCGCATCGGGGGCCAGCAGATCAAGGGCTACTCAGACGCCGAATGGGGCAGCTACCTCGACGCGGCGGGCTACCCCAGGCAGTCGCGCCTGCCGGCGAGCTATCGCTTCCAGCCCGCGCAGCCCATGGTCGCGCGCGAGGCGGCGCCCACGCAGCCGGCGGCCGCACCCGCCCAGGCGGCGGCCCCGGCACCGGCCGCGCAGCCCACGCCGGCTGCTCCCGCGCCCGGCATCAAGTTCTAGGGCGCCCGCCAAGGCGCCGCTCAGAACTCCAGCGTCTTCACGCCCTGTGCCGTGCCCAGCAGGCACACGCGTGCACGGTTGCGCGCGAAGATGCCGACGGTCACCACGCCGGGCCACTGAGTGATCTCCGCCTCCATGGCCACGGGGTCGGTGATGCGCAGGCCCGACACGTCGAGGATCACATTGCCGTTGTCGGTGGTGACGCCCGTGCGCAGCCGGGGTTCGCCGCCCAGCGCGCGCAGCCGGCGCGCTGCCAGCTCGCGCGCCATGGGAATCACCTCCACCGGCAGCGGAAAGCGCCCCAGCACGTCGACCAGCTTGGATTCGTCGGCAATGCAGATGAAGCGCTCGGCCATGTCGGCCACGATCTTCTCGCGGGTGAGGGCCGCTCCGCCGCCCTTGATCATGTGGCCGCCGTGGTCGATCTCGTCGGCCCCGTCGATGTAGACGGGCAGCGACTCGACCTCGTTGGCATCGAAGACGCGAATGCCCAGGGCCTGCAGGCGCTCGGTGCTCTTCACCGAGCTCGACACGGCCCCCCGGATGCGGTCCTTGATCTGGCTCAACGCATCGATGAAGCAGTTGACCGTGGAGCCCGTGCCCACGCCCACCACGCTGCCCGGCACCACGTAGTCCACCGCGGCGCGCCCGACCAGGGCCTTCAATTCGTCTTGCGTCATGCTGGGTTCACGGAAGTGTTTGCGACAATCCGCGGATTATCCAGGACCGCCTCGCATGCCTCTCGTTCCCTACGCGCTGACCCGCCCCTTCCTCTTCGGCCTGGACCCCGAGCATGCGCACGAGGTCACGCTTGGCACGATGGCCCGGCTGCAGAACACCCCGATGCAATGCCTGTGGTCTCAGGCGCGCGTGGAGTCGCCGGTCACGGTGGCAGGCCTGCGCTTTCCCAACCGGGTGGGGCTGGCGGCCGGCCTCGACAAGAACGGGCGCTGCATCGACGCGCTGGGCGCCATGGGCTTCGGCTTCATCGAGGTGGGCACGGTCACGCCCAAGGCCCAGCCCGGCAACCCCAAGCCGCGCATGTTCCGCCTGCCCGAAGCCCAGGCGCTGATCAACCGGCTGGGCTTCAACAACGACGGCCTCGAGGCCTTCGTGGCCAACGTGCAGCGTGCCGGCTTCCGCAGGTCGGGCGGCGTGCTCGGGCTCAACATCGGCAAGAACGCGGCCACGCCCATCGAGCGCGCAGCCGACGACTACCTGATCGGGCTGGCCGGCGTGTACCCGTTCGCCGACTACGTGACCGTCAACATCTCGTCGCCCAACACCAAGAACCTGCGCGCGCTGCAAAGCGACGAGGCGCTCGATGCGCTGCTCGGCACGCTCCAGGAACGACGCCAGCAGCTCATCGCCGAGCATCGCCGCAGCGTGCCGATGTTCGTGAAGATCGCGCCCGACCTCGACGAAGCCCAGGTCGAGGTGATCGCGCAGACGCTGAAGAAGAACGCCATCGACGGCGTGATCGCCACCAACACCACGATCGCGCGCGACGCTGTGAAGGGCCTGCGGCATGCCGACGAAGCCGGCGGCCTGTCCGGGCGGCCGGTCTTCGAGGCGAGCAACCGCGTGATCCGCCTGCTGCGTTCGGCGCTCGGGCCGGCCTTCCCGATCGTCGGCGTGGGCGGCGTGCTGGGCGCCGATGACGCGCGGGCCAAGGTGGCCGCCGGGGCCGACCTCGTGCAGATCTACACCGGGCTCATCTACCAGGGCCCGGTGCTGGTGCGCGAATGCGCTTCGGCGCTGCGCTGAGCGGGCTCCCCGTGCAACACGCTGCCGCCCCGATGCGCAACAGGCTGATGTCGTCGAGGTGGTGGTGGCTGGCGGCGGTGCTGCTCGGCCTTGCGGTGCTCGTCCAGTGGACGCAGGCGGCGCCGGCCAGCCACGCGCCCGCGGTGCTGCCGGCCGGCAACGATGCCATCCAGCACTTCCTGCAGGCGCAGCGCATCGCCTCCTCGGCCGCCACGCCGGCCGCGCTGCGGTCCGCAGACACCGCCGAATGGCGCAGCGTCAAGCTGCCCGACCTCTGGCCCGACGACGAGCAGCACGCGAAGGCTGGTGCCGGCTGGTACCGGGTGGTGTTCACCGCCCGGGCACCGCTGCAGGACCACGCCCTGCACATCCGCGTGCTGGCGCCCGGCGCGCTGTACGCCGTCAACGGACGGGTGCTGTCGGTCACGCCCGACGCGCTGAGCCGATCGGGCTCCGCCGAGGCGGTGTTCGTGCCGATTCCGCAGGACGCGCTGCGCGAGGGCGACAACGAGCTGCTGCTTCGCCTGTCGGCGCTGCCCGACCGGGCCGCCTACGTGGGCAGCTTCCACCTCGGCCCGGTGGCCGACATCCGGGCCGAGCACCAGACCTTCATGTTCTTCAAGGAGACGCTGCGGCAGATGATCGTCGTGACGGCGCTGCTGCTGGCCATCGTGCTCGGGTCCATCTGGTGGGCACGGCGCGCCGAAGTGCTGTACCTGCTGTTCGCGCTGGTCTGCGTGGGCTGGGCGCACCAGACGCACAACTACTACGCCACCCAGCCGCCCTGGCCGGAGCCGGCCTGGGGCATCAGCATCGCCATTGGCGACTACCTCACCGAATCGCTGATGTGCCTGTTCGTGCTGCGCTACATCGGGCGGCTGCGGCGCTGGCACGTGGTGACGCTCGGCGTGTACGTCGCCATCTCGGCCGCCCTCACGCTCATCAACGGCCTGAGCGATGCGCGCTGGTGGTGGGCCTGGTATTCGCAACCCTGGGAATTCACGCCCTTCGTCATCTCCGCGCTGTACATGCTGCTGCTGGTGCAGCACGCCTGGCGCACGCGCAGCGCCATCGACGGGCTGATGGCCGCGGCCACGGTCACGATGATCTGGGCCTCGTGGTGGGACCTTTCGCCGCTGACACCCGATCTGCAGGTGGGCGAGTCGGTGTCGCTGCTGCCCTACGCCTACGGCGTGGTGGTGGCGGTGTTCTCCGCGCGGCTGGTGCGGCGCTTCATCGACTCCATCGGCGAGGTCGAGGCGCTCAACCGCGACCTGGAGGGCCGCATCGCCGAGCGCACGCAGGAGATCCGCGTTTCCCTAGAGGCCCTGGCCGTGGCCGAGCGTGAGCGGCACGCGATGGAAGAGCGCGCGCGCCTGATGAGCGAGATGCACGACGGCATCGGCACGCACCTCATGGTGTCCATGCGCTCTCTCGAGTCGGGCAAGCTCGACCCGCTGCAGGCCGCCGAGGTGCTGCGCATGTGCCTCGAGGAACTGCGCCTGACCATCGACTCGATGGACGACCACGGCAACGACCTCGCGGCGCTGCTGGGCATGGTGCGCTACCGACTGGGCGACCGCCTGCGCTGGGCCGGGCTCGACCTGCGCTGGGAGGTGGGCGACACGCCGCCGCTGCCGGCGCTCGGGCACGACGGCGCATTGCATGCCATGCGCATCGTGCAGGAGTGCATCAACAACATCCTCAAGCACTCGCAGGCCAGCTGCATCCGTGTGTGCACCGCGGTGGATGGCGTGCGCCAGGCCGTGGTGCTGCGGGTCATCGACGATGGCCGCGGCTTCGCCCCGTCGGCGATCGACCCGCTGCACGGGCACGGCCTGGCCAACATGCGCAGGCGGGCGTCGAAGCTCGGCGGCACGCTGAGCGTGACGTCGCGACCGGGAGAAACCGTGATCGAGCTGCTGCTGCCGCTGCCCGCCTCGCCTTGACCCCGGGAACAAGCCCTTCGCCATGAGCCTCGTCAACCACCCGGCGATCGCCTCGCCCCTCACGCTCACCCTGGCCACCGCCAACACGCTGAACCTGGCCCTCCCCGGCCGCGTGTTCTACGAAAACCAGGAGCCCTACACGGAGGCGGACGCGCAGCGCAAGTTCGCCTGGCTGGGCCACCAGATCCGCCGGCTCAACGCAGACCTGCTGGCGTTCCAGGAGGTCTGGGACGAAGCCGCGCTGCGCAGCGCGGTGCACCATTCGCAGCTGCGCTACGCCCACGTCATCGCGCCCGGCAGCGAAGCCGGCGCGGTGGGCACGCCGCGGGTGGGCCTGGCCACCCGCTGGGTGCTCGAATCGTCCGCGCTGATCACCGACTTCCCGGCGGGGTGCGCGGTGGCCGTGCCCGAGCTGGGCGACTACGCGCGCTTCGAGCGGCCGGTGCTGCATGCGCTCGTGCGGCTGCCGGCCGGCGGGCCGCTGCTGCACGTGCTGGTGCTGCACCTGAAGTCCAAGCGCCCGAAGTTCCTGCTCGATGCCGCGGGCGAGCCGGTCGAAGACCGCGACGACCCGCGCATCCAGGCGCGTGCCCAGCTGCGCGCGCTGCTGATGCGTGCGGCCGAGGCCGCGGCCTTGCGGTCCTACGTGGTGCAGCTGCTGTCCCAGACGCGCGACCCGCTGGTGCTGCTGGGCGACCTGAACGACGGTCCGCATTCGGTCACCACGCAGATGATCGCGGCCACGCAGCAGGTCGCCTACGACCGGCAGGCACGCGACACCGCGCTGTTCCACGCACACGAGGTACAGACCGAGCCGCTGCGGCGCGACGTGGGTTACTCGCACATCTACCAGGGCACCCCCGACATCCTCGACCAGATCTGGGTGTCAGAAGAACTGCTCGCGAGCAGCCGCTTCAGCCTGGGCGAGGTGCTGCGCGTGGAGCATTTCAACGACCACCTGCATGAAGGTCGTGACCGCACCCGCTCGGACCACGGTTTCGTGCGGGCGGTGCTGAAGCTCTACCCGCAGCGCTGGTCGCAGGCGGCCCGGGCCGCCCCGTCAAACCCGCCCCTCTGACAACGCCTTCAGCCAGGCCAGCAGGTCCGCGTCGGCCCAGTAGCCGATGTGATCGCCGCGTGTGAGGAGCTCGCGGTTGTGCACGCCTTCGAGCTCGACCGCGCCGCCGATGTAGTCGGACGGCCTGCACAGGTTGATCCAGCGGAAGCGCTCGGGCTGCTGCTTGCACAGCCTGGCGAAGCCCTGGCCCAGCACCACGTCGAGGAAGTTGCGGTACAGGGTCGACAGCGGCGAGCCCACCGTCACCAGCGTGAGTCGCATCGGTGAACGCAGCAGCACGCGCGCCATGCGCGAGAGCATGGTCGCGGCGATCACCGTGCCCTGGCTGTGGGCGAACACGATCACGTGCCGGCCGTTGCACGGCTCGTCGAGCAGGCGCAGGGCCTGCCAGAAGCGCGTGAGCGTGTCGCGGCGCGTGTGCAGGCCGCGGCGGCGCACGACGAAGAAGAACACGTCGCCCAGGGCGTCGAGAAAGGCAGCGAACGGACGCGTCGCCAACGGCACCAGCAGCAGCGCGTACTTGGTCGATTCGAGGAACACCGCCGCCGCATCGGGAGCCATGGCCAACCCGAGCTGCTGCGGTTGGTAGCCGCGCATGCGCCACAGCACGAAACCCAGGCTCGCCAGCAGCACCACCGGCATGAGCACCAGCAGCACGCTGGCCCAGAAGCGGGCAAACGCTCCGGCCGGATACCAGGGCCGGCCGCGGCGGTCCTTCGACACCTCGGTGCGCGCGAACAGCACCCAGGTGACGCTGGCGCCGATGACGAGCAGCAGGCCCACCATCGCCACCCAGTCGGTCCGCAGGCACTGCTGGCACAGCTTGCAGTCTTCGAACAGGCCGCGTTCCATCACCCGGGCCACCAGCAGCAGGCCCAGCCCCGCGCCCCACCCCACCACGACCGCCACGTTGCGGCCGAAACGCTGCACCGCCTTGAACTGCCAGGCGCCCAGCAGGAGCGCAGCGGCCAGCGCCAGCGCCATCAGGCTGGCAGCCTGCTGGCCGTCCACCGGCGAAAACGGCATGGCCAGCGCGAAGGCCCGGCCCCAGTTGCTGCGGGTGCTGTCGTTCATGGGCAGCAGCGTCACCGACACCGTGAGCGGCTGCACGACCACCATCAGCACCACCGGCAGCCACAGGCAGGCGATGCGCGACAGCCGGTGCAGGCCGCGGCCTCGGTCGCGCAGTGCAATCTCGAGCGAGGTGACGACCACCGCGGCGGCCGCGGCCAGCGTGGCCCAGCTGTGCAATGCACCCGACACCTGGGCGAAGCCGCGATGTCCGTCGTTGCCGAAGCAGGTCCACCAGCCGGCCCATGCGGCAAAGGCTGCGAACCACACGCCGCCGGCGGCCAGCGTCCAGGTGAGCGGCTTGACCAGCGTGGCCACGTAGAGCGCCCCCACCGCCACCATCACGCCGCTGGCCATGCGCTGGCCGGGGTCGAGCTGCCACAGCAACGCCGACAGCATGGGGGCGAGCGACGCCCACACCAGCACCGTCTCGATGAAAAAGAGCGTCGGCGTGCCGCTCCACAGCCGGTTGGCCAGCGTGCGCGAGCGCCAGGCGCCATACACGCCGATGCGCGTGAGCGCCAGCAGCACCGTCACGAAATGGCGCGCCAGGCCCAGCGCATCGGGCATGGCGCGGCGCACTTCCGACCAGTTCACCTCCACCAGCCGCACCGGCGCGCCGCCGCCCTCGCCCGGGCGGCCGGCGCGCAGCAGCGTGTAGCGGCGGGCCTGGGCGAACACGGTGTCGCGCTGCAGGTCTTCGCGCCTCGAAAAAGCGGCCTGGCCGGCCACCGAGCCGATCACGTCGCCCGGGGCGAAGTCGCCCACGCCGTGCAGCACCACGATCGGCGCGCGCTGTGGCGGCGCGGGGGTTCGGTCGTCGAGTCCGCCCGGGGCGGTGACGCGACCTTCGCTCGCCTGCGTGGCCTCTCCCACCAGCGGCAGGCGGTGCGGCGCGCGATCGGCGGGCGGGGTCCCGGGCGGCGTCGGCGTCGGCAAGCTGGGCTCCCTTCGGCGGGTGGCGTGGCCCCGAGTTGTAGCGCCCGGCACGCCTGTTGCCAACCGGAAACATAGGGAGGCGGGCCTTGCATTTGGTCGCGTTACGCAACAGTGAAACAAGCAGCCGCCGCCTACGCTCCAACGCTCCAGGAAGCTCCGGGCGGGGCATCGCCGGTACCCGCCCCGCGAGGGGCAAGGAATATTCCAGAGGGCAGTCACCATGAAACACCATTGGCACACCGCCTGGCATGGCCAGGACATCGTGGTCTATCGCGACGACACCGAGGTCGACCGCCTGCGCGCCAGCGACATCCGGCGCGTCATCTTCGTCCAGGACGGCCCCGGCTTTTCGGCCGGCGACCTGGCCTTTGCGGTGGTCGAGTTCGACACCGAGCATGTGGTGCTGCCCGCCGACACCGGGTTCGCCGGGCTGGTGAACTTCGAGCGCCAGGCGTTCTGGGCAGCCAAGGACTGCATCTACTGGGCCGAGCACCGCCACGCGCCCCTGCCGCCCAGCTGCCGGCGCGGCTTCCTGCACCGCACGCCGCAGTTCGTGCGCCTGCCCCATGCAGAACTCGCCCCGCTGATCGAGCGGTGGCGCATCGAGGGCCCCCAGACCTGGGACCAGCGCCGCTGGCAGCGCATCGAGAACGAGCGCCCCTTCGGCCCGTCGAGCTGGCCCCCGCGCGAACACGCCCATTCCAGCGCCCGCAGCGACCTGTAGCCCTCGCCGCCCCTGGGGCCTGCCAGTCAACCCCGCCGGCCCGGCGGCTGCGTTGAAGGCTCATGTCCTTCACGGAGCCGTTCCATGGGCGCTGTTCTCACGCTTCTTCTTCGGGGCCGCGGCCTCGCCGGTGTGCTGGCGCTGGCCGGCGTGTGCCTCGCCGGCCAGCCCGCCACTGCGTCGGCGACCGGCCGTTGGGTCGACGTGCGCCTGATCGACCGCGACAGCAGCCAGCCCCTGCCGGTGTACCGGCACCATGGCCAGGGCCATACGCCGGGCCGGCCCGGATCACGCTATGCCATCGCACTGCGCAACCTCACCGGTGAGCGGCTGCTGGTGGTGCTGTCGGTCGACGGCGTCAACGTGGTCACCGGCCAGACGGCCCACTGGAACCAGAGCGGCTACGTGCTCGACCCCTACCAGAGCTACGAGATCACCGGCTGGCGCAAGAGCCGCAGCGAGGTCGCGGCCTTCGAATTCACCGAGCTGCGCGACTCCTATGCCGCACGCACCGGCCGGCCCTTCGACGTGGGCGTGGTGGGCGCTGCCGCCTTCCGCGAAAGGCGTCCGGCATGGCGCGAGGAACCGGAGCTGTCGCAGTCGCAGTCCGCCCCACGGCCGCTGGCCGAGCAGCGCAGCGCCGAAAAGAGCGCCGGCGCGGCCGACCTGTCGCGCGAGTCCGCCGCGGCCACCGCGCCCGCGCCCGGCGAACGGCTGGGCACCGGCCATGGCGACCGCGAAACCTCCTGGGTGCGCCACACCCGCTTCGAGCGCGCACGCAGCACGCCCGACGAAGTGGTGGCCCTGCGCTATGACAGTTTCGAGAACCTCGTCGCGGCCGGCGTGGTGCCGCGCCGCCAACCCGAACCGCACGGACACCCGCGGCCTTTCCCCGAGGCGCCGTCGGCCGGCTATGTGCCTGACCCGCCCCGCCGCTGGTCTCAAGGCTGGTGAGCTCGCCGCCGGCCGGCGCGGCCCGGCAGCGCGTAGCATCGCGGCCGATGGAGGAGACCGTCGCCACACGGGCCGTGCCCGACGACACGCTGGCCGAGGACGAGTCGCTGATGCTGGCCTTTGCGGCCGGCGACGCGGCAGCCTTCACGCGCCTGTACGACCGGCACGCCAGGCGGGTGTTTCGCTTCATCGCGCGCAGCCTGGGCACCCGCCATGCCGGCGCGGCCGACGACGTGCTGCAGGAGACCTGGATCACCGTGGCGCGCCAGGCACCGCGCTACCTGCCGACGGCACGCTTCTCGACCTGGCTGTTCACCCTGGCCCGCAGCCGCGTCATCGACCACCTGCGCCGCCACGGGCGCGGCCATGAGTTCTCGCTCGATGCGGAAACCGGCGAAACGGACGGCGACGCGCCCGCGCTGGCCGATTGCCTGGCCGCCGACGAGCGGCACGAACCGCTGCAGCGGCTCGAGCGTCGCGAACAGGCGCTGGCTTTTTTCAATGCGCTCGAAGCACTGCCGCTGGTGCAGCGTGAGGCTTTCCTGCTGCAGGCCGAGGCGGGGCTGAGCGTGGAGGAGATCGCCGCGGCCACCCACGTGGGCTCCGAAACCGCCAAGAGCCGGCTGCGCTATGCACGAGCCAAGCTTCGCGAAGCGCTGGCCGCGTGGAATTGACGACACCATGAACACCCCTCGCCCGCCCACCGACACGACGAACGACCCGCTGCTGCAGGCCTATGCGGACGCCGATCGCCTGCTGGGCCTGGAATCGCCGCAGCCGGGCGAGGCCGTGCGCGACCGCGTGCTGGCGGCTGCGCCGAAGCCGCCACAGGCAGCGGCACCCGCCGTCGGCCCGGTGCCGCAGCGCGCCGCGCCTGCCGCCAACGCACCACGCTGGCGCTGGGCGGCCATTGCCGCCTCGGTGTGCACCGTGTCATTGGCCACGCTGGTGGCCTTGCGGGTGCAGATGGAAAGCCCCCCGGAGGCGTTCGTGCGCGAAGCGCCGGAGGCCACCCGTCCGGCGCCTGCGGCCGTGCCGCCAACGTCGCCAGCGCCGGCCGCTGCCGAGGCTCCGGCGGCGCAGCAGAAGGCCGCCGAAACCCGGCAGGAGCTGCGTCGTCGCGAATCGGCAAGGCGCGCCGCACCCGCGGCCCCGGTGGCGGCCGACCAGGCGGGCGCACCCGCGCCCGCCGCGCAGGCCGCGGCGCCGCTGGCCCTGCCCGAAAGAGCGCCGGCTCCGGCCGCGATGGCCCCGCCTGCCGCACCGGCCGGCCAGGTCGAGGGCGAGGTCGACGAACGCCGCGCCGGTGTCGCCTCGGAGGCGCCGGCGGCCAAGGCCCTGCAGGCGCCCGCCCCGGCCCGCCGCAGTGCCGTCGCGGCCGACAGCAGCATCGGCCCCGCGCTGCACCGGGCCGCCGAAACCGGCCAGCCCGAGGCGGTGAGACAAGCCCTGGCCGCAGGCGCCGACGTGAACAGCCGCAACCGCGATGGACGTACGGCGCTGCTGGAGGCGGTGCTGCTGGGCGACGGCGGCGCCCGCCATGTCGAGATCGTGAAGCTGCTGCTGGCCCGCGGCGCCGACCCCAACCTGGCCGACCGGGCCGGCGTGACGCCGCTGCAGCATGCCCGGCAGCGCGGCTACACCGCCATGGCGCAGGTCATCGAAGAAGCCGGGGGGCGCTGAAGCCTCAGCCGGCAAACAACGGGTGCCGCAACGCCTCGTCGAGCCGCAGCACCGGCGTCACGCAGGCATCGACGGTGTCGAACAGCTGCACCCAGTGGGCCAGCGGCTGCGTGGCCAGCAGCGCCTGCAACTCGGAGCGCAGCGCCATGGCCGCCTCGCTGCCCGGCGCCTCGCCGAGCGACCAGTGGCGCCGCTCCCATTGCGGCCGGCCCAGCGCGGCGCACACCGCCTGCCAGAACTTGAGCTCCAGTGCGCCCACCGCGAGGTGGCGGCCGTCGGCCGTGCGGTACACGCCGTAGCAGGGCGCGCCGCCCGACAGCAGGTCGCGCCCCGGCGGCGGCATGCGGCCCTGGGCTTCCAGCGCCGCGCGCACCACCACTTCGTGGCGCAGCACTTCGTGGGTCATCGAGATGTCGAGGTGGCGACCGCGGCCCGTGCGTTGCACGCCCAGCAGCGCCGCCAGCAGGGCACTCAGGGCGGCTTGCGAGCCGCCGAGCAGGTCGCCGACCTGGAAGTTGGGCAAGGCGATCTCGCCGCCGGCGCTCGCCACCTGCTCCAGCAGGCCGGCCATCGCGATGTAGTTGATGTCGTGGCCGGCGCGCTGCGCCCACGGCCCCTGCTGGCCATAGCCGCTGATCGACACCATCACCAGCTTCGGGTTCAGCGCCGACACGGCCTCGAAACCGAGGCCCAGCCGGGCCATCACGCCGGGGCGGAAACCCTCGACCAGCGCATCGGCGCTGCGCAGCTCGTCGAGCAGTGCCGCCTTGCCTGCTGCACTGCGCAGGTCGAGCCGCAGCACGCGCTTGCCGGCGTTGAGCCGCCGGTAGAACGCTCCGGGCTCGCCCGCCTCGGCTTCGGGCTCGGTACGCCACAGTGCCCGGGCGCCGTCGCCTTCGCCCGGGTCCTCGACCTTCAGGACGTCGGCGCCCCATTGCGCCAGCCGCAAGGTCGCCAGCGGGCCCGGCAGCAGCCGGGTCAGGTCGACGATGCGGAGTCCGGCCAGCGCCTCACGCAGCGGATCGGCGCTGCCAGGCTCCTCGCCGGTCATTCGAAACGGCCCTCGCGCAGCCACTTCGTCGCCACCCACTTCTCGCCCGCCTGCACGGGCGCGCCGCCATGCAGCGACTTGGTCATGGGGTGCGGGCGGTCATAGCTGAAGAACACCGCGTTGCCCTTCATCGGCGCGACTTCGAGGCTCACGTCGGGGAAGGTGGTGCCGCCGCCGCGCTCGGGGTTGTTGAGATACATCACCAGCGTGCCCACACGCTGGCCGCCGCGCTTCAGGATGGTGGCCGTGCCGGGCTGCGCCGGGTCGAAGTAGTCGTAGTGCGGCTTGTATTCGGCGCCCGGGCGGTAATGCAGGATCTGCAGGCCTTCGCCGTTCTCGACCGGCCAATTCACCAGCGCGGCAATGCGCTGCTCCAGGCGCGTGATCACATCGTGTTCGCCGCGGCGGAAGAACATGCCCTCGCTGGTGCGCGCCGCGTTGACCTCGCTGCCGCCGGTGGCGTTGTCGACCGTTTCGGAGCGCGCCAGCCGCGGGCGGGCCAGGTCGACGATGGCGTCGCACTCCTCGTCGGACAGCAGGCCGCCGAACACCACCACGCGCGGGTTGCGCATCGACATCACGATGCGCACGTCGCGGTCGAAGGCGCGCACGACGCTGGGCGATTCGGCGATGCTGGGCTCGGGCACCGGCTTGGGCGCCGGCAGGCCGGCCGCCTTGGCGTGCTCGTCCAGGAAACCCTGCAGGGTTTCCTCGAGGGCGCGGATGGCGACCTCCTCTTCCCAGCCGCTGTCCATCATCGACTTGAGCACGACCTCCGGCTTGTGGCCGGCCTTGGCCTGCTCGACGATCCAGTGACGCAGTTCGGGAGTGATGCTTTGAGCGCTCATTTGGGCGATTTTGGCAGTGACGGGTGACTGGTGACTAGTGACGGCTACCCGTCACCGGCCATCCGCTCGACGCCGGAACACCAGGCGGTCGGGCTCGCTGGCGGCCGCGTCGAAGGCATAGCCTTCGCGGTCGAAGCGCTCGAGCGCCTTGGGCGTCTTCACGCGCTTTTCGATCGCATGGCGGGCCATCAGGCCGCGCGCCCGCTTGGCGAAGAAGCTCACCACCTTGTAGCGCCCGCCCTTCCATTCCTCGAACACGCAGGTCACCACCCGAGCCTTCAGCGCCTTCAGGTCCACGGCCTTGAAGTACTCCTCCGAGGCGAGGTTCACCACGGTCGGGTTCTTCTCGCCGGCCAGGCGCTCGTTGAGGTGGGGCGCAATGATGCCGGCCCAGTAGCGGTAGAGGTCCTTGCCGCGCGGGTTGGGCAGCCGCGTGCCCATCTCCAGCCGGTAGGGCTGCATCCAGTCCAGCGGCCGCAGCACGCCGTACAGGCCGCTCAGGATGGCGACGTGCTGCTGGGCCCATTCGAGGTCCTCTTCGCCCAGGCTCGCGGCCTCCAGCCCTGCGTAGACGTCGCCATCGAAGGCCAGCGCCGCCTGCTTGCTGTTGCGCGCGGTGAAGCGCCGCTGCCAGGCGGCGTAGCGGTCCACGTTGAGGTCGGCGAGCGCCTCGCTCAGGTCCATCAGCTCGGCCACCTCGGCACGCGATTTCTGGCGCAGCACGCCGATCAGCTCGGCGGCACGGTCGGCAAACACCGGCAGCGTGTGGGCGGCCACGTGCGGCGGGGTTTCGTAGTCGAGGGACTTGGCGGGGGACAGCAGGAACAGCATGCAGGCAGCGAGTTGGTAAACCGGCGCGCAGCGTAGCAGCGTGCGGCGTCACGCAGCTCCCGGCATGCGCGGGGCATATACTTGCCTTAAGCAATCAATCAGGCGCCTTCAGCACCTATATGCGGAAGAACCCGTGACCGCTGCCGCCGATCCCCTCGCCCTCGACCAGCGCGTCGCCGCGGTGCGGCGTTTCGGCCGCTTCTATACCCAGCACCTGGGCCTGCTCGACGACAGCCTGCTGGCCACCCGCCACAGCCTGAGCGAAGCCCGGCTGCTGTGGGAGCTGGCCCATGCCGAAGAGGCGGGCCAGGCACCCACGGCGACCTGGCTCGCCGGGCATCTGGCGCTGGACGCCGGGTATCTGAGCCGGCTGCTGCGGCACCTGCGCGAGGCCGGCCTGGTCGCCGTGACCCGCTCGCCCAGCGACGCGCGCGCCCGGCAGTTGTCGCTCACCGCCGAAGGCCGGCGTGTCTACGCCGTCATGGACGCCGCGTCGAGCACGCAGGTGGCGCACTGGCTCGACGCCTTGAGCGAGTCGGAGCAGTCGCGCCTGCTGGCAGCCATGCGCACGGTGCAGTCGTTGCTGCTGGGGCCCTCTTCGCCCCCGATGGTCACCTTGCGCGAACCCCGCCCCGGCGACATGGGCTGGGTGGTGCAGCGGCACGGGGCGCTGTACGCGCAGGAATACGGCTGGAACCAGGCCTTCGAGGCGCTGGCCGCCCGCGTGTCGGCCGACTTCCTCGACCACTTCGACCCAAGGCGCGAACGCGGCTGGATCGCCGAGCGCGACGGCGAGAACCTGGGCTGCGTCTTCCTCGTGCAGGCACCGGCGGCCGAATACGGCGACGACGTGGCGAAGCTGCGCATGCTGCTGGTGGAGCCGGCCGCACGGGGGTTGGGCCTGGGCAAGCGGCTGGTGGACGAATGCGAGCGGTTCGCGCGCGACAAGGGCTACCGCAAGATCACGCTGTGGACCAACTCGGTGCTCACCGCCGCGCGGGCGATCTACCAGAAGGCCGGCTACCGGCTGGTGAAGCAGGAGCCGCATCACAGCTTCGGGCACGATCTGGTGGGTGAAACCTGGGAACTCGACCTATGACCGGCCATGAGCCCTGCCCGTGCGGCTCGAAAGCCCGCTACGACCGCTGCTGCGGCCCCCTCCACGACGGCGCCGCCGCGCCCACCGCCGAAGCGCTGATGCGCTCGCGCTACAGCGCCTTCGTGCTCTCGCGGCACGACTACCTGCTGGCCACCTGGCACGCCAGCACGCGGCCGGCAGGGCTGGGCCCTGATGAGCCTGGCCTCAAGTGGCTCGGTCTCGAAGTGAGACGCCACCAGCAGGACGACGACACCCACGCCGTCGTCGAGTTCGTCGCGCGCAGCAAGCTGGGCGGCCGGGCGCACCGCCTGCACGAGACGAGCCGCTTCGTGCGCGAGCAGGGGCGCTGGTACTACGTCGACGGCGACTTCGACAGCAAGCACCGATAGCCCTGCGCGCCCTCGCGCCCACGGGGCTCCGCTATCCTCGGTGCCTCCATGCGCTGCGAAGACATCGCCTCCCATCCGGACTTCCGCCACCTGCCGTCGATTCCCGGCGTGGCTGTGGACCTGCGCTACGCGAGCGAGCGCAACTTCACCGGCCGCAACCTCTACGGCTCGCTCGACTGCACCTGGCTGCACCGGCTCGCCGCCGACGGCCTGGAGCGCGCCGCCGCGCAACTGCGCGAGGCAGCCCCGGGCCACCGCCTCCTGGTGCTCGACGCCTTGCGGCCGCACCGCGTGCAGGTGCTGCTGTGGGACTTCCTCGACGGCACCGGGTTGCGCCAGTACGTGGCCGACCCGGCACTCGGCTCCATCCATTCGTTCGGCATGGCGCTGGACGTGACCGTGCTCGACGCGCAGGGCAACGAGCTCGACATGGGGAGCGGCTTCGACGAGATGGACGAGCTGTCGCATCCCAAGCTGGAGGCACGGCACCTCGCCAGCGGCGCGCTGACCCCCGTGCAGGTGCGGCATCGCGAATGGCTGCGCCATGCCATGCGGGCGGGCGGCTTCAACGGCATCGACAACGAGTGGTGGCACTTCGACATGCTCGACCGCCGCCATGTCCGCCAGCACTTCACGCGCGTGGACTGAACCGCACGGACCCACCACATGCGCCCCTTCGAATCCATCAACTTCAAGAGCACCACGCCCGGACCGCGCCTCATCGTGACCGGCGCGGTGCATGGCAACGAAACCTGCGGCACGGTGGCGATCCGCCGCGTGCTCGACGACATCGCGCAGGACCGCCTGGCGCTCGTGGCCGGTGAAGTGACCTTCGTGCCGGTGACCAACCCGCTGGCCTACGAGCGTCGCCAGCGCCAGGGCGACCGCAACCTCAACCGCAAGCTCGCCCCCACCTCCGAGGTCCGCGAGTTCGAGGACCACGCGGCCAACTGGCTGTGCCCGCTGCTGGCGCGGCACGAAGTGCTGCTGGACCTGCATTCCTTCCACACCGCCGGCGAGCCGTTTGCGATGGTGGGGCCCGAGAACAACAGCGGCACCCTGGAGCCCTTCGCCCACGCCGTGCAGGAAGAGGCGCTGGCCGTGCGGCTGGGCGTGCGCCGCATCGTCGACGGCTGGCTGGGCACCTATGCCGCCGGCGTGGAACGCCGCCGCGCGCAGCTTGCGGCCACCGGGCAGCCCCAACACGAACTCGACGCCGACTACGGCGTGGGCACCACCGAATACATGCGGCGCGTGGGCGGCTGGGGCTTCACGCTCGAATGCGGCCAGCACGAGGATCCGCGTGCCCCGGAGGTGGCGTACCGGGCCATCCTCAACACGCTGGCGCACCTGCGCCTGATCGACGCACCGCCGCCCGCGCCCGCCACCGACGTGGAGGCGCTGCACCTGTTCGAGGTGGTGGACAAGGCGCACGGCGGCGACCGCTTCGTGCGTAACTGGGCCAGCTTCGATCCGGTGCGCGCCGGCGACGTGATCGGCCTGCGTCACGACGGCACGCCCGTGACGGCCGCCACCGACGGGCGCATCGTGTTCCCCAACCCGGCGGCACTCGCCGGGGCCGAGTGGTTCTACCTCGCGCGGCCGAGTCCGCGGTTCAACACAGCTCGCGCAATGCGCTGAGCCAGCCGCGGTCGGCAGTGCCGCGGGGCTTGGCCAGCCACAGGTCGACGCCGGCCGCCCCGCCTGCCGGCGCGTCCTCGCCCGACAGCACCACCACGCGCCGCGGCGCCCGGGCCGGCCCGAGCGCCCGCGCGGCGGTCGCCAGTTGCAGGCCGGTCTGCCCCGGCAGGTTGAGGTCGGTGATCAGCAGGTCCACCGGCGGCCGGTCGCGCAGCGACTGCAGCGCCTCCTCGGCCGTGCCCACCACGGTGACCTCGTGGCCCCGCAAACGCAGTTCCTCGCCGAACAGCGCTTGGTTCACCAGATCGTCCTCCACCAGCAGCACGCGGTGCCAGCGCAGGCCATCAGTGTCGGCGGCAGCCTCACGGGCCTGCGCGACGGGCACGCGCACCCGGAACTCGCTGCCCTTGCCGGGCTCGCTGTCCACCTCGATGGTGCCGCCCACCAGGTCGATCAGTTGCCGGACGATCGACAGGCCCAGCCCCGTGCCGCCATAGCGCTGCTCGGCGCCGGGCGCCTGCACGAAACGCTGGAACACCCGCTCGCGCACGTCGGCCGACATGCCCACGCCGGTGTCGCGCACGGCGAAGAACAGCTCCCAGACCGGCGCGCCGCTGTGGCTGCTGGCCACCACCCGGCCTTGCAGGCGCGTGGCAACCTCGCCGCCCGGCGGGGTGAACTTGATGGCGTTGGACACCAGGTTGGCCAGCACCTGGCGAGCCCGCAGGCCGTCGAGCATGACCCGCGGCAGCGGCGGCTGCGGCAGTTCGGTGCAAAGCTTCACGCCGCGCGACTGCGCCAGCGGCTCGAACTCCTCGATCACCTCGCCGACGAGCCGGCCCACGTCGAGCGGCTGCACGTGCATCTCGATCTTGCGTGCCTCCAGCTTGGCCGCATCGAGCAGGTTGTTGAGCAGTTCCACCAGGTGCTGCGCCGCCCGGTTGATCGAGCCGAGCGTGCGGCTGGCGGACTCGGGCAGCCGCTCGCGCTCGAGCAGCTTCAGTCCACCGGCAATGGCGCCCAGCGGCGTGCGCACCTCATGGCCCATCTCGGCCAGGAACTCGGCCTTGGCCAGGGCCGCCTGCCGGGCGATGTCGCGCTCGGCGGCCAGGGCCTCCTCCGCGCGTTCGCGGGCCTGCACCTGGGCCTTGAGCCGCCGGTTGTAGAACGCCATGGCCAGGAGCGCCGCCAGCAGCGGGCCGGACAGTGCGGCGACACGCCACCACGAAACGCCGGGGCGGTACTCGGTGCGCAGCCAGGTGTTGGCCAGTGCATGGCGCTCGTTCTCCGGGGTCACGTCGAAGCCCTGCTTCAGCGCCGCGGCCAGCTCCGGCTGGTCGTTGCGCAGCATGAAGTACAGCTCGCTGGGCTTGCCTTCGACCGTGCCGGTGACCTGCAGCTTGCCGAGGAAGCTCGAGTTGATGAGCCGCACGGCCACCTCGAGGTTGGTCACCGCTGCATCGGCCTGGCCTTGCTGCACCGCCTCGAACGAGTGCAGGACGCTGCCGGTCTCGAGGATGCGCACCGCCGGCGCCTCGCGGCGGATCATGGGAATGAGGTAATGGGCCGCGTCCACCGCCAGCGTGCGGCCGCCGAGCGAGGCCACGCTGGGCCAGCCGCCGTCGAGCCGGCTCACCAGCACCGAGGGCGCCGAGTAGTACGGCCCCACGAAGGACGAGAACTCCAGCCGGTCGAAGGTGCGCACCGCCGCCAGCATCACGTCGGCCCGGCGGTCGCGCACCGCATGCATGCCCGCCTGGAACGAAGGCATGGCCACGAAGCGGTAGCGCAGGCCGGCGGCGTCGGCCACGCGGCGGAACATCTCCACGGCAAAGCCGGCGGCCTCGCCGTCTTCGCCCACGTAGGTCACCGGGCCGAAGCCCACGTCGAAGGCCACCCGCAATTCACCCAGCGCCGCGGCCGCTGCGCTGCGCGGACCCACGGCCGGCTGGCGCTGCGGCGTCAGCGCCAGGTAGCGAGGCTGCCAGCTGGCGGCGATTTCATCGAGCACGCCGCTGCCCATGGAGCGCAGGGCCACGTCGATCGCGTCACGCAGCGGCGCCGCCGTGGCGGCGAAGTGCAGGTTGCCCATCGACAGCCGCGTGGTGCGCATCACCTCCAGGTCGGCGAGCCGGTGCGACTCGATGAGGTAGTGGGCGGGCGGCAGCGCGCCGAGGTAGAAGTCGGCGCGCCCGTCGGCCACGGCCTGCAGGGCCTGCAGCGTGCTGTCGACCTTCAGCAGCCGCGTGCCGGGGTAGGTGGTCTCGAGGTAGTTCTGCGCCACGTAGCCGCGCTCGACCACCACCGAACGCCCGCCGAAGTTGAAGCGTTCGGAGAAGTCGGTGGTGCCGCGGCGGCCGATGTAGGCGACCGGCAGCGACAGGTAGGGGATGCTGAAGTGCAGCTCGCCTTCGCGTTCCCAGCTGCGCGCGACGGAGGTGACGAGATCCACCTGCCCGAGCCGCACCGCGGTCATCACCTGCTCGAAGTTGTCGAACGGCCGGGTGGCGAGCTTCACGCCCAGCAGCCGGGCGGTGGCCTGCAGCATCTCGGCGGACACGCCTTCGTAGCGGCCGCCGGCGCCGTACTGGTCGATCGGGGGCCATTCGCGCACGGTGGCCACGCGCAGCGTGGCATGCGCCTGCAGCCAGGCCTTCGAGGCGGGGGTCAGCTGTTCCTGCACCTGGGCCGGCTGGGGCAGCTGCCGCGGCGGCACGTCGTCGGCGGCCCGCGCGCCGGCGGCACCGAGCACCATCGCAAGCGCAGGCACAAGCAGCAGCCACGCCCATTTCCGTTTGAGCGCGACGCCCCGCATCCCCTCCAGGCTCGCCCCGACCGTCATGCGTCTCCCCATGGCGCACCACCGCCCGCGCATTGTGGCAAGGCATCATCGCCGTGTCGTCCTGTTTGTGTGTGAACTCCGTCGCCGTGCTGCCCATTCTTCACATCGATCCCTGGCTCGTGGCCGTGCACAAGCCGCCCGGACTGCTGGTGCACCGCACCGGCCTGGACGCCGGCGAGACGCGGTTCGCGATGCAGATCGTGCGCGACCAGCTCGGCCGCCTCGTCTACCCGGTGCACCGGCTCGACAAGGGCACCTCGGGCGTGCTGCTGTTCGCACTGACGCCGGAGGTGGCGCGCGAGCTCGGTGCGGCCTTCGAGGGCCGGCAGGTGCACAAGCGCTACCTCGCCTTCGTGCGCGGCTGGCCCCCGGCGGGGCAGACCCGGGTGGACCATCCGCTGCGCGAGAAAGACACGGCGCGCGAGGCCCCCGCCCAGCCGGCCTCGACCTTCGTCAGGCGCCTGGCCGTGCTGGAGCTGCCCGAGCCCGACGGTCGCCACCCCACCACCCGCGCCGCCCTGGTGCAGGCCGAGCCGCACACGGGCCGGCGCCACCAGATCCGCCGGCACCTGAAGCACATCGCCCATCCGGTCATCGGCGATGCCACGCACGGCAAGGGGCCGCTCAACCGCTGGTGGGCCGGGCGGCTGGGCGTGCAGCGGCTGTGGCTGCATGCGCTGGCCCTCGAGCTGCCGCACCCGGCCCGTTCCGGCGAAACGCTGCGCATCGCCTCGGGTACCGAACAGCCGTGGAACGAGGACTGGCAGGCACTGCTCGCCCGCGACGGGTGGGTGGGTGCAGCCCCTACACTGCGCGCCCATGACGCAGACGACGCTGATGACGCCCGCTGACATCGAAGCGCTTTTCGCCACGCTCAAGGCGGCCAACCCCCAGCCGGCTTCGGAGCTTGAATACACCTCGGTGTTCGAGCTGCTGGCCGCGGTGCTGCTGTCGGCCCAGGCCACCGACGTGGGCGTGAACAAGGCCACGCGGCGCCTCTTTCCGGTGGCCAACACGCCGCAGGCGCTGCTGGACCTCGGCTATGAGCGCCTGTGCGAGCACATCAGGACCATCGGCCTGTACCGCAACAAGGCCAAGCACCTGCTCGAGACCTGCCGCATCCTGGTGGAACGCCATGGCGCAGAGGTGCCGCGCTCGCGCGAGGCGCTCGAGGCGCTGCCCGGCGTGGGCCGCAAGACGGCCAACGTGGTGCTCAACGTGGCCTTCGGCGAGCCGACGATGGCGGTGGACACGCACATCTTCCGCGTGAGCAACCGCACCGGCCTCGCACCGGGAAGGAATCCGCTGCAGGTGGAGCTGGGGCTGCTGGAGCGCGTGCCGGAGGCCTACATGGGGGACGCACACCACTGGCTCATCCTGCATGGGCGCTACGTCTGCCAGGCGCGCAAGCCGCGTTGCTGGGAATGCAAGGTGGTGCCCTGGTGCCACTACGAAGACAAGCTGCTGCAGCCGCAGTAGCGCCGGTGTCCCGCCCCGTCACAGGCGCCAGTGGCTGCCGAAGAGCGGTGCCGCGGACCAGTCGGCCGCGGTGAAGCTTCGGTCGCGCCGCTCGATCAGCCGGCGCGCCATCGCCATCCACCCGCCATGCGCGACCACCAGCGTGGCCGCTCCCGCATGCAAGCGCATGAACCCTTGCACCCGCGCGGCAAAGGCCGGCAAGGCCTCGCCGCCGCCCGGCGCATGCTCGGCGAAGGCCTGCACCCAGGCGTCGATTTCTTCGCGAGGCAGTTCGCTCCACGGGCGGCCTTCCCAGGCGCCGAAGTCGAGTTCGCTCAAAGCCGCATCGACATGGTGTCGCCAGCCCCAGCGCCGCAGCCAGCGGCCGACGTCGCGGCAGCGAGCCAGCGGCGACGTCCACACCACCTGCGGCAGGGCGCGCCGCCGAGCCGCCCGCCGGATGCGGTGTGCCAGGCGCTTGGCGCGACGGCGGTCCAGCGGCAGGTCGGTACGCCCGTAGCAGCGCCCCGCCCCGCCAACGGGCCGCGGATGCCGCCACAGCCACAGGCCCGGTTCAGACATGCCGCAGCATGGCCAGCAGACCGAGGTAGACCGACACCTCGGCCAGTTGCTGGGTCGCCCCGAGGCAGTCGCCGGTGTAGCCGCCCAGACGCCGCCGGAACCAGCGCGCACACGACACCGCACAGGCCACGACCAGCAACATTGCGACGAGCACCGCCAGCGCAGCCCCCGGCCGCCACGCCACCAGCGCGGCCGCGACCAGCAGCACCCAGCCGCATGACACCCACCCGCCTGCCGCCGACAGCCGTTGCGCAAGCGGCCTGGCCTTGGCATGTTCCAGGTCGCCGGCATAAGGCAGCCAGCGGATGAGGCTCACCGCCGCGGCCCGCGACGCGGCGTGCGCCAGCAGCAAGGCAGCACCCACCCAGTCGGCGGGCAGGCTGGCGAGCGCCGCCGCCTTCAGGCCCAGCATCATCACGATGCCGATCGCGCCATAGGCGCCGATGCGCGAGTCCTTCATGATGGCCAGCGCCCGCTCCCGGCTCACGGCGCCGCCCAGGCCGTCGCACACGTCGGCCAGGCCGTCCTCGTGGAAGGCGCCGGTGAGCAGCAGCCCCGCGGCCATGCACAGGCCCACCGCCACCGCCGGCGGCCACAGCCACAGGGCCGCGTGGTACACGGCTGCGCACAGCCCCCCCACCACCAGCCCCACTGCGGCAAAGTGCCGGGCGCTGTCGTGCAGCCATTCGTCGCGCCAGCCCACCCAGCGCGGCACCGGCACGCGGGTGAGGAACTGCAGCGCGATGAAGAACAGCCGCAGTTCGTGGCGCATCACAGCGCGTCGGAAACGCGTGCAGATTCGAAGCTGGCCATCTCGCACAGCAGCCGCGCGGCCGAGTCGATGAGCGGCCAGGCCAGTGCCCCGCCGGAGCCTTCGCCGAGGCGCAAGCCGAGGTCGAGCAGTGGAGCTGCGCCCAGGTGCTCGAGCATCAACGCGTGGCCGGCTTCACCTGAGCGGTGTGCGTACACGCAGTAGCCATGCACCGCAGGCTGCAGCGCATGCGCCACCAGCACCGCACTCGTGGCGATGAACCCATCGACCACCACGACGCGCCGTTCGCTGGCGGCCTGCAGCGCAGCGCCCACCATCATGGCGATCTCGAAGCCGCCGAAGGCCGCCAGCGCCTGCAACGGCTCCTGCGCATCGGGATGCGTCTGGAGCACGCTGCGCAGGAGCTCGACCTTGCGAGTCAAGGCCTGGTCGTTCAAGCCGGTGCCGCGGCCGGTGCAACGCTCGATGGGCGTGCCGGTCAGCCGCGCCAGCAGCAGCGATGCGCTCGACGTGTTGCCGATGCCCATTTCGCCCAGCAGCACCGCGTTGCCCGGCAGCCCGCGCACGACCGCCCGTCCCGCCGCCACGGCACCGACGCACTGCTCCGCGGTCATCGCCGGCTCCAGCAGCGCATCGCGCGTGCCAGGGCCCAGCTTGCGCAGCAGCAACCCGGGCTGGGGCGCCGCGGTGGCGGTGGCGACGCCGGCGTCGATCACGGTCAGCGCCATGCCGTGCTGGCGCGCGAGCACGCTCACCGCGGCGCCGCCGGCCAGCATGTTGTCGACCATCTGCGCGGTCACCGCCTGCGGATAGGCCGACACGCCGCGAGCAGCCAGCCCGTGGTCGGCGGCGAACACCAGCATCTGCGGCTCCCGCAGCTGCGGCGCTTCGCTGCGCAGGATGAGTCCGAGCTGCAAGGCCAGGCTTTCGATGCGGCCGAGGGCCCCTTGCGGCTTGGTCTTGCGGTCGATGCGGCGCTGCAGCCTCACGTGCAGCGCGGGGTCATGGACGGGCTCGATGTCGGGCAGCCATTGCGGAGTGGACAACATGACGGTCGATGAACTCCTGGAGGTCGCTAGGAAGGGTTGCGTGCGCGCATCCGCGCCCGTTCGGCGCGTACTTCGTCGAGCGCCCCGCACAGCGCGCGGGCGCCCTGGTCGATGCGCGGGCCCTGGCGGCTGATCACGTCGCCGGGCAGGGTGTAGAGCCAGCGGTGCTTCACCGCCGGCATCTGGCCGAAGCCCGACCACAGGGCAAACGACGGGTGGCCGGGTTCGCGGCGCGCGCCACCGGCGGACGCTTCGGGCCCGGTTTCGCGCGCGGCCATGATCACCTCGGGCTGCTCGGCCACCACCGACTCGGTGGACAGCTGCGGCACCAGCGGCGCAAGCCGGCCGAACACGTTGCGCCCGCCGCACAGGCGGATCACGTCGCTCACCAGCTGCCGGTCGTTGACCGTCATGAGCGGCTGCTGCCACACCTGGTAGAACACCCGCACCGGCTCGCTGGCCACATGCGCTGCGCGCAGCGAGGCGAGCGAGGTGGTCAGCGCCAGCGCCTTCTGCATGGCCACGTCGTCGCGGCCGAGCAGCATGCCCACCCGCTCGATGGCGCGGGCGATCTCGTCGAGCCGCTGCGGCTCCAGGTACACCAGGCGCAGGCCGGCCGCTTCGAGCTGGGCCAGTTCGCGCCCGGCGTTGCCGTGGTGCCAGACCAGCACCGCGTCGGGCCGGAGCGCGACGATGCGTTCGATGTCGAGCCGCTGGTGGTCGCCCACGCGGGGTACGGAGCGCGCGGCTTCGGGGTGGTCGCTGGTGGCCACCGTGCCCACGAGCTGCGTGCCGCCGCCCACCGCATAGACCATCTCGGTGAGGTTGGGCGCGAGCGTGATCACCCGTTGCGCGGGACCGGGCAGCTGGTGCCGCCGGCCGGCATCGTCGGTGAATTCGAGCGCCGAGGCGAGGCTGCAGGCCCCCGCCAGCCAAGCGCAGGCCAACAGTCGTTTCATTGCGACGAGCCTTTCACGGCGAGGGGGAGCCCCGCCACCATCAGGGTGACGCGCGAGGACACGGCGGCGATGTCCTGGTGCAGCCTGCCGAGGGCATCGACCACGGCGCGAGTGCCTGGATCCGGCGGCACCACGCCCTGGCCGATCTCGTTGGACACCAGCACCACCGGCAACTGCAAGGCCTCGAGCGCCTTCAGGGCCTCCAGCAAGGCGGCCGCTTCAGGCGCCGGGTCGAACGCCGGCAGGCCGGGGGGCGGGCACATCAGCTGCGACAGCCACAGCGTGAGGCAGTCGACCACCACGAACGAACCGGGCTGGGCGACTTCGCGCAGTTGCAGCGCCAGTGCGTGGGCGCGGCCGGGCACCACTTCGTGCACGCACCAGTGCGCCGGCCGCGAGGCCTGGTGTTTCGCGATGCGACGGGCCATTTCCGCATCACCCGCGAGCGCCGTGGCCACCAGCACCACCTGCCGGCCCTGGGCTTCGGCCTCGCGTGCCAGCGTTTCCGCATATCGGCTCTTGCCCGAGCGGGCGCCGCCCAGCACCAGGTGCAATCGGTTCATCGCACGGCCTCCGTGTTGCGCACCGGGCCGACCCAGAAGCGCTGCTCGCCGCACACCTCGACGCGATCGATCGCCACGCCGAAGGCAGCGGACAGGTGCGCGGGCGTCATCACCGCGTCGCGCGGACCCACCGCGGCGCCGCCGCGGCCGTCGAGCAGCACCACGTGCGTGGCCAGCCGGGCGGCAAGGTCGATGTCGTGCAGGCTCGCCAGCACGGCACTGCCTTGCGCCGCGCGCTCGCGCAGCACGTCCACCAGCAGTTGCTGGTGGGCCAGGTCGAGGTGCGACGCCGGTTCATCCAGCAGCAGCCAGGGCGCGCCCTGCAGCAGGCAGGCGGCCACCGCCACGCGCTGCCGCTCGCCGCCCGACAGCGTGCGCACGTCGGCCTCGCGCAGGTGCAGCAGGTCGAGCTGTCGCAGCACCTGCTCGGCGTCCGGCTGCGGCGCGGCCCCGGCTTCGCCGGCCCAGCCCCACCAGCGCGAGTGCGGCTGGCGCGACGCGAGCACCGTGTCGTCGACGCGGCTCGGGAAGGGGTCGATCCAGAACTGCGGACACCATGCGCGCCACCGCGCGAGTTCCGCGGTGGGCCACGACGGGAGGCTCCGGCCCAGCAGCAGCACCTGCCCTGCCGCGGGCGCCAGCAGTCCGGCCAGCGTGGCGATCAGCGTGGACTTGCCCGCGCCGTTGGGCCCGAGCACCACCCAGCGTTCGCCGGCCTGCACATCGAACGAAAGGTCGCTGCACAGCAGCCGCCCATGGTTCGAGGCGCCGGCCCGCAGCTGCAAGCCGCGCACCTGCACCTGCAGGGGGGCCGGCCGGCTCATCGGCGGCCTCCGGCGCGGCGCAGCAGCAGCATCAGGAACACCGGCACGCCCACGCCTGCCGACAGCACGCCCACCGGCAGTTGGACCGGGGCTGCCACGGTACGCGCCACGGTGTCCGCCGCGGTGAGGAACGCCCCCCCGGCGATCACGCTGGCCGGCAGCAGCCAGCGCGCGGCACGAACACCCGCCAGGCGCAGCGCATGCGGGATCACCAGGCCGACGAAACCGATGGCCCCCGCCGTGGCCACCGCCGCCCCGGTCGCGAGCGCCGCCGCCAGCAGCGCCACGCGGCGGCGGCGCACCACCGACACGCCGACCGAGACGGCCCACGCGTCGCCCCGGGCCAGCAGGTCGAGCTCGTGCGCGGCGGGCCACACCAGTGCCAGGCACGCGGCCACGGCCAACCAGACGGGCCCCCACTCGGTGGCGCCGTTCAAGTCGCCCAGCAGCCAGAACACCATGCCGCGCAGCTGCAGGTCGGGCGCGAGCGTGAGCAGCAGCGACACCAGGGCCGACGAAGCCGAGCCGAGCATCACGCCGATGAGCAGCAGCGTGACGCCGGCCTCGCTGACCGGCCCGAGCGCCGTGGCGCGCGCCATGACCCGCCACGACAGCGCGAACAGCAGCATCGCCGCCGCCACGGCGCCTGCTGCGGCTCCCAGCGAAGGCGCCCACGCCGACCATGCGGCCGGCGCCAGCAGGATGGCCAGGAGCGCGCCGACCGAGCCGCCGCCGGACACACCGAGCACGTAAGGGTCGGCCAGCGCATTGCGCGTGAGCAGCTGCATCAGGGCGCCGGCGAGCGCCAGCGCAGCGCCGGCGCCGAACCCCGCCAGCACGCGGGGCAGGCGGATCTGCCAGACGATCTGCGCATCGGCCCAGCCGAACCCCGACGAGCCTGCCAGCAGGCCGAGCAGCACCGCCGCGCCTGCCGGCAGCAGCAGGCCCAGGGCGAGCCGGGCAGGTGACGGGGCGCGTGCCAGCACGGGACTCCTTCCTCTCTACAGGCCGGCGCTCCAGCGCAGGCCCATGAACAGCCCACGCGGCGCCTGGTTGTAGCCATAGGCGGTTTCATAGCGCTCGTCCGCCGCGTTTTCCAGCCGGGCGAAGAGGCTGAGCGCACTGGTGAGTTTCCAGGCGGCCGTGAGGTCGAGCACGGCGTAGCTGTCCAGCGTGCGGCTGCCCACGTCGGGACGGGACCCGGTGTAGCGCAGGCCTGCGCCCAACCGCCACGCGCCCAGTGCCTGCGAGACCGACAGCGACGCCAGGGTCCTGGCGCGCCGCGGCTGGCGTTCGCCGGTGGCTTCGTCGATCGGGTCCTGCGAGGTGAGCGAGGCACGCCAGCCGGTGTCGCCGAACTGGCCCGACGCCGACACCTCGACGCCGCGGTTGCGCGCGCGGGCGATGTTCTCGAAGCGGTTGGTGGCGAAGTCGTATTGCAGCTGGTCGCGCACCTTGCTCTGGAACCAGGTGGCGCGCACGACCTGCGCGCCCGCCGCGTATTGCAGCCCGAGCTCCCCCGAACGTGCCAGCTCGGGCTTCAGGTCCGGGTTGCCGAAGAACGGCGCATGCAGGTAGCCCAGCGGCGGCGCGTTGAAGGCGGTGGACGCGCTTGCGATGAGCTTGAAACCTGCGCCGAGCTCGAAGCCGTAGCCGAGGTAGCCGGTGGTTTCGGAGCCGGTGTCCTCGATGTGGTCGTAACGCAGGTTCAGCTGCACGCTGTGCGAGCCGGCCGTGCCGTTGATGCCGCCGAAAGCCGCGTCGAGCGAACGGTCGCGTTCGTAGAGGCCGCCGAAGCCGTCGTTGGTGTCGATGCTCTGCTGCTGCCGTTCCACGCCGGCCGTCGCCTTCCACGCCTGCGACAACGCGAACTGGTTGACCCACTGCAGCATGTCGGTGCGCGTCTGGTATCGGCTGTCATAGCCGAAGGCCCCGTTGTCGCGCGTGCGGTTTTCATCTTCCAGGCGCGACAGCGACACGCGGCTGTTCCAGCCCTCGGTGATGCGGTTGTCGCTGAACAGGCGCACCGTGGCCAGCTTGGTGCGGCTGGTGTGCACGTCGGCCGCCACGCCGAAGGCATTGTCGAAGTCGACGCTGCCGTCGCTGGCCAGCATCTGCCCGCCCAGCACGTGCCCGGCGGCGAGTTCATGCGACACGGAAAGCGACGCTGAGCGGTTGCGGTAGCCGTCGTCGTCGGGGTTGACGGTCGGGGATGTCTCGGGGCTCTGCGCGGAGAACCCTTCGGTGGCGTAGTGCGACATGCCCAGCGAGAACGCCGTCGCGCCCCCCTTGCCGCTCAGGCCCGCGGAGGCTTCCACCGTGCCGCGGGAGCCGCCAGCGAAGCTGACGCTGGCGCGCGGCTCGCCCTCGCCCCGGCGCGTGAACACCTGCACCACGCCGCCGATCGCGCCCGAGCCGTAGATGGCCGACACGTTGCCGCGCACGATCTCGATGCGCTCGATCTGGTCGAGCATCAGCTGCTCGAGGCTGAGAGAGCCGCTGGCGTCCTGCTTGGTGAGCGGCACGCCATCGACCAGCAGCAGCACCTGCGACGTGGACGCGCCTCGCACGAACAGCGAGGTCGCCGTGCCGGGACCGCCGTTGCGGGTGATCTGCAAGCCTGCTTCGCGTTCGACGAGCGTGGGCAGATCGACTGCCTGCGAGCGTTCGATGTCGGCGCGCGTCAGCACGGTGGTGTGAGGCAATGCATCGGACAGCTGCTGCTCGAAACGCGAGGCCGTCACCACGACGGGCTGCAGCGCGTCCTGCTGGGCTTGTGCAAGGGCCGGGTTGAAGGACAGGCAGGCCAGCGCCGCCGGCAAGGCCGCCAGGGCGCCCGGTGCACGCAGCACCTCGGGAGAGATCGACATGTTGGTGGAAGGACAACGATGCACGCGCCAGCTTCCCCGCAGGCACATGCGATACGGCGCCGAGCGCGAAACGCGCGGCACCCCCGGTTGGCCGGTATCCGGGCTGGCGGAACAACCCATGCGACCTTCCCAGAGGGGTGGCCCTCCAGTGGCTTGTGCGCAGGGTGGGAGTTGAGATCCCGTCCGCTTACCGTTGCGGGGGCAGCGCAGGTTGGGTGGTGTCGTGGCGACGGCACGACCTTCCTGCTTCCCGTTTAACCGTGCCGGCGTGAACACCGGCACGAGCACCAACGCCGCAAATTGTAAAGGCCGCCCGAAGGCCCCCCTACAATGCCGCAAGGTTGTTGGCGAGGCCGGAGGACCGATGTCGAGGATGGACGAGCTAGCCGAACGCGTGGAACGCCTGCTGTTGCGGCACGAAGAGCTCAAGCGCACCAACACGCTGCTGCAGCAGGAACTCGAAGCGGTGAAGGCCGAGCGCGATTCGCTGCGCGCGCGCCTGGGCGCCGCACGCACCCGCATCGACGCACTGCTCGAACGCCTGCCCGCCGACCCGCCGGTCGAAGACCGTGCCTGAGCCGCAGCCCGGAGAAGCCATGAAGCAGATCGAAGTGACGATCATGGGCCAGAGCTACATCCTCGGCTGCCCCGAAGGCGGCGAGACGTCGCTGCTCGAGGCGGTGGGCAACGTGGACCGCGAGATGTGCGCGATACGCGATGCCGGCAAAGTCAAGGCGCGTGAACGCATCGCCGTGCTTGCCGCATTGAATCTTGCCTATGCGCTGGCCGAGCGGCCCGTGCCGGCAGCGCCCCCGACTCACGAGCCGGTGCAGGCCAACGGCGCCGGCCCGGAAGGCATGGCCGACATCGACCTGCTCATCCGCAGGCTCGACAGCGCCCTAAACGAAGACGGCCGCCTGTTGTGAACGTGAAGAACTTGGCCCTTTCGGCGCACGGGTAGGGGTCTTCTTGGTCACGCTCACGCTCTAGAATGGTTTCGTCCGTCGCGTTCGCGGGAGTTTTATATTTCCTTGAACCGATGCTCCTCGAGCAAGGGCCTGGAACATCGACTGGCAGGTGCGATCGTCTCGCGTCAGATGAACCCGAAGCCTTTCTGACCTCGCCCACCTGAATCCCCTGGGTTCAGGAATGCGGCTCTCGGCTCGCGGCGGACACCTTCCCTGCACGCACCGCGAGCACACAAGAACAACACAGCGATGGCCGTCCAGTACTGGTTGATGAAGAGCGAGCCCGATGAGGTATCGATCGACGACCTCGCCGCGGCCCCCAAGCAGACCGTGCCGTGGACCGGCGTGCGCAACTACCAGGCGCGCAACTTCATGCGCGACATGATGCGCGTCGGCGACGGCGTGCTGTTCTATCACTCGTCATGTCCCGAGCCGGGCATCGCCGGCATCGCCGAGGTGGCCTCCACCGCCTACCCGGACGAAACCCAGTTCGACGCGAAGAGCAAGTACCACGACCCGAAGTCCACCCGCGAGTCGCCGCGCTGGCAGCACGTGGACGTGAAGCTCGTGCGCAAGACGCGTCTGCTCAGCCTGAAGGAAATGCGCGCGGCACCGGCGCTGGCCACCATGCGCACGCTGCAGCCGGGCAACCGCCTGTCGATCACGCCGGTCACGCCTGCCGAATGGAAGGCCGTGATGCAGTTGCTGGAGAGCGCTTGATCCTCGAGTGGCAGCTGGTGGCCGAGTTGCTGCTGCTCGGCTGTTTCTCCGGATTCCTGGCAGGCCTTCTGGGCATCGGCGGCGGCATGCTGCTCGTGCCGTTCATGACCTTCATCCTGTCGCGCAGCGGCGTCGATTCGGCACTGGCCGTCAAGATGGCCATCGCCACCTCGATGGCCACCATCCTGTTCACATCGATCTCGAGCGTGCGCGCCCATCACAAGCGGGGCGCCGTGCGCTGGGACATCGTGCGCACGCTGGCGCCCGGCATCGTTGCAGGCGGCCTGCTGGCGGGCGCCGGCGTGTTCGCCCTGCTCAAGGGCACGGTGCTCGCGCTCGTGTTCGCGTTGTTCGTGGGCTTTTCGGCCACCCAGATGCTGCTCGACAAGAAGCCCAGGCCGACACGCCAGCTGCCGGGCACACCGGGGCGGCTGGCGGCCGGCGGCGTCATCGGCTTCGTTTCGGGGCTGGTGGGCGCGGGCGGCGGATTCGTCTCGGTGCCCTTCATGACGTGGTGCAACGTCAGCATGCACAACGCAGTGGCCACGAGCGCCGCACTGGGCTTCCCCATCGCGCTGGCCAATACCGTGGGCTACGTGGTGGGCGGCAGGTCGATCGCCAATCCGATGCCGGGCGCTTTCGGCTACCTGTGGGTGGCCGGGCTGCTGGTCATTGCCGCGGCCAGCGTGCTGCTCGCGCCGCTCGGGGCAAGGGCAGCACATGCCATGAACGTGCGGCAGCTCAAGCGGGTGTTCGCCTTCCTGCTCTACAGCCTGGCGGCCTACATGCTCTACAAGGCCCTGGGGCAGTGACCAGTCACTGATCCCTGGTCACGAGCCACCGCCCATACCCGCCCCCACCTGTTCCTACTGGTCGAAGCGGATGCTGGCCAGCGCCACGCGGTTGCCGCCGCGGCGGCGGGCTTCGGCCAGGGCCGCCTCGGAGGCGTCCATCAGCCCTTCGAGGGTGCTGGCGGTGTGGGGGAAGCTCGCCACGCCCATCGACACGCTGAAGTGCAGCTCCTGGCCGGCCAGCGCGACGATCTGCGTGGCGCACTGACGGCGCAGGCCTTCCATGCGGGCGTGCGCCGTGGCCAGGCCGACGCCCGACAGCAGCACTGCGAAATTCTCGTTCTCGAGGCGACACGGCGCGTCCATCGCGCGGGTGTTGCTGCGCAACAGCCGGCCCAGCGCCTCGAGCACCCGCTGGCGGCCTTCGGCCCCATGCTGCTTCGCCGTTTCGTCGAGCGCATCGATCGCCACGAACACCAGCGCGAACTCACGGTGCTCGCGCGAGGACAGGTCCACCTCGCGGCGCAGCTGGTCTTCGAAGTGGGCGCGGTGATACAGACCGGTGGTGCTGTCACGCACACGCTCGTCCTGCAGCTCGCGGCGCAGCATCTCGTTGGCACCCTGCTGCTGCTCCAGTTGCTCGAGCGCTGCATGCAGCTGGGCTTCGCGGCGATGTTGCTCGGTGGTGTCGAGCCAGCCGCACAGCAGCTGCACCGGCTTGCCGTCGGGGGCGAAGAGGTAGCGCCGGGTGGCCTGCAAGTCGCGCCGGCCGGCGCCGAGGTCGAGGCGGTGCACCGTGGTGGCCGTGCCATCCAGGCTGAGGGCCTGCTGCTCGGCCGCACGCAGGGCAGCTGACAGCGAGGCCTCGAACAGCTCGGCATCGGTACGGCCGATCAGCTCGGCAGCCGGCCGTCCGAACAGCTCCTCGGCCACGCGGTTGACGTGAACGTAGGCGCCGGAAGCCACATCCTTGAGCGTGACGCCGATGCCCAGCGCATCGAGCAGCGAAAGTGCCACGGCGCCCGTCACGGACGCTGCAGCATTGCTCGTGGGCAGACCCTGGGCATCGTGCTGGGTCATCTCGTTGGCTTCCTCGGCATTCGGGCTCTCGCCCCGGGGGGGTTGGTCGTACGGCTGCCGCCTCGGAAGACGCGAGGGTCTGGATTCGGCGGGGGTATGTAACGGCCGATCATAGCCGCTGCCATGCACCGGTGTATCCCGCGATCGATGGGGCGACCGCTCACGGCGCCGGCACGCCGCACGTCGTGCGCCGGCGACAGCCGCTGCGGCCGGCGCTACGGCTGGCGCAGATCGCCGGCCAGGCTGGCCAGCGTGTCCGGTGCAATGTTGACGTGAGCCGGGTAGTTGCGATGGTCGCAGCCGAGCTTGGCGGCCGCACCGGCCCTCACCGCGGCGGCCAGCGCCGGCGGGAACTCGAACCTCAGGAAGTGCACCGACGAAGTCTTTTCGGCGTTCTCGCGGTCGAGGTCTTCGTCGGCGATCGCGTACACCCTGGGCTGGCCTTCGACCTCCACGAACATGCGGTCTTCCACGCCGATGAGCCTCGCCAGCTCGCGCCTGCGTTCGTGCATGTCCGGGTACTCGAGCAGCAGCGTGGCCTTCCAGTTGCCGCCGTCGGGCACCAGCGGGTTGTAGGCCTCGAGTTCCTGCTGGATGCCCTCTTCCTCGAAGATCTTCTCGACCCGCAGCATCTCCTGGATCTGGTAGCGGATGGTGGTCTCGTCCTCGAACTGCACCGTCATGTGCTCACCCAGCGACACGGTGCGCAGGCGCCGGTGCGGGATCACGCGGGCCTTCATGTCCTTGCGGACGCGGGCATAGGCTTCCAGGGTCAGCAGGCTGTCGCGGGTGATGCTCATTGGAGGCCGTCCTCTTCAGCTCAATCCGTAGGCGCGTCGCACCAGCGTGAGCGGGTGCTGCAAGGCGGCGGCCGGCAGGCCGTTTTCCGCCATGCCCTGGGCGATGTGGTGGCCGGCCAGCGCGCAGTCGGAACTGATGACGTCCGGTCCCGCACCTTCGGGGCCGGCCTTGCCCATGGCCTTGAACACCGGCCTGCCGATCTTCATGGCGATGTCGTGGTACGGCTTCTTCACGCCGTAGGTGCCGGCATGGCCGGAGCAGCGCTCCACCGTGTTGAGCGACACCGTCACGTGCTGGCCGATGAGCTTCAGCATCTCTTCGGTCTTGCGGCCGATGTTCTGGACGCGGCCGTGACACGGCACGTGGTAGCTGACCCGGCCCAGGCCTTGCGAGAAATCGGTCTTCAGCAGGCCGTCCTTGTGGCGCGCCACCAGGTACTCGAACGGGTCCCACATCGCCTCCCTGACGAGCCGCACGTCGTCGTCCTGCGGGAACAGCAGCGGCAGCTCCTGCTTGAACATCAGCGTGCAGGACGGCACGGCCGAAAGGATGGCGAAGCCGTCCCTCGCGTACTTCGCCAGCACCGGGATGTTGGCGTCCTTGTGCCTCTCGACCGACTCCAGGTCGCCCAGCTCCAGCTTCGGCATGCCGCAGCACTTTTCCTTCTCGACGAGCACGTAGGGGATCGCGTTGTGCTCCAGGATCTTCAGCAGGTCATGGCCGATGCCGGGTTCGTTGTAGTTGACGTAGCAGGTCGAGAAGATCGCCACCTTGCCCGGCGTGCGCTCGCCCTCCACCACGTCCTCGCTGCCGCTCTTCTTCGCGCTCCAGCGAAAACGCTTGCCGGCCAGCTCGGGCATCCACGCCTTGCTGTCCACCCCGAGGTGCGACTCCATCGCCTTGCGCGCGAAGCCTGTCCGGTTGACGGCGTTGACCGCCTGCACCACCACCGGAATGCCGGCGAACTGCCCGTGCACGTCGGTCGAGGCGAGGAAGCGCTCGCCGGCCTTGACCTCGCCCTTCCTGAACTTGATGGCCTTGGCCCGCAGCATGGCGTGCGGAAAGTCCAGGTTCCACTGGTGCGGCGGCACGTAGGGGCACTTGGTCATGTAGCAGAGGTCGCACAGGTAGCACTGGTCCACCACCTTCCAGTAGTCCTGGCGGTCCACGCCGTCGACCTCGCCGGTCCGGCCCTCGTCCACCAGGTCGAACAGCGTCGGGAACGAATGGCACAGGCTCACGCAGCGCCGGCAGCCGTGGCAGATGTCGAAGATGCGCTCCAGCTCATGGAAGCACTTCTCCTCGTCGTAGTAGTCGGCCTGCTTCCAGTCCACCGCATGCCGCGTAGGCGCCTCGAGATTTCCCTCACGATGGCTCACCAACACCTCCACCACCACTGGAGCCCCATGCCGCAAAGCGGCATGGGGCGATCAGAGCAGACGCCGCGGATCCGGCTCCGCCGGTCCGCCTGCGTCGCCCCCCTCGAGGGGGGAGCGGCAACGCCGCTCCGGGGGGTGGGCTAATCCACCAGCGCGTCCAGCGCCTTCTGGTAGCGGTTGGCGTGGGAGCGCTCGGCCTTGGCCAGGGTCTCGAACCAGTCGGCGATCTCGTCGAAGCCCTCTTCGCGGGCCTGCCTCGCCATGCCCGGGTACATGTCGGTGTACTCGTGCGTTTCGCCCGCCACGGCGGCCTTCAGGTTGTCGCGCGTGGCGCCGATGGGCAGGCCGGTGGCCGGGTCGCCCGAGCCGTGCTCCAGGAATTCGAGGTGGCCGTGCGCATGGCCTGTCTCGCCTTCGGCGGTGGAGCGGAACAACGCCGCCACATCGTTCTGCCCTTCGACGTCGGCCTTGTTGGCGAAGTAGAGGTAGCGCCGGTTGGCCTGCGATTCACCCGCAAATGCGTCCTTCAGGTTCTGTTCGGTCTTCGAGCCCTTGAGCTGCATAACGATCTCCTGACGTGGGGAACAGGGAACAGCCCATCCCGTGACGCGGGATGCGGAAGCGACACTACTCCCGCGGCGAGGCATCAGTCCAATTGCCCGGTGCTATATGGGGCATTGCCTCGGGTTCACCCTAGGGCCGTCAGCCGATCAGCCCCTGCATGCCGTGCTCGTACTGGCCGGTGAGCCGGTCGAACAGCTCCAGCAGCGCTTCGCTGCTGCCGGCCAGCGCCAGCCGGCCGTCGGCCTCGTGCACGCGCTGCACCGCCGCGAGCATGGCGCCCCAGGTGCGCGCGGCGGTGGCCAATCCCTCGCGGATGTCCCGCGTGGACAGCGGCACGCCGCCCAGGTATTGCAGGGCCTGGTCGAACTCGGTGACGATGCGCCGCGCCTCGGCTTCGGCGCCGCGCGCAGCGACGCCCTGCAGCAGGTGCGACAGCAGCGCCTGCTTGGCCAGCCGCTGCGACAGCATGCGCTGGCGGCCGCAGACATTGATCACGTGCAGGGTGCTGGCCAGTCCGCCCGCCTCGAGCGCGCCGGTCAGGTGTTCGGCCTGCGTGAGCAGGCGCTCGGCCCGTTCGTCCAGCGCCTGCAGCCGGGCGGCTTCGGCCGGCGCCGCCAGCACGGTGCGCAACTCGCCCCAGGGCTCGAGCGCCGCGTCGAGCAGGTCGCCGAACGTGGGTCGCGACAGCAGCTTGGCCAGCGACGCGAGGTTGGCGTCCACCCGCTCCACCGATTGCAGCAGCAGCGCGCGCGTGGCCTGTGCATCGGTGCCGGCGCAGCCCAGCGCGTACAGCTTCACCAGCCGCTGCGAGAGCATGCGGAGCTGACCGGCACGGTTGATGGCGTCGGCATAGCGCGCCATGTCGATGATCTGCTGCGACACCTGGCCGACCCGCTGGTTGCCGTGCATCGAAGCATTGCGCAGCAGGCGGAAGGCCTCTTCCTCCGACAGCTGCTGCGAGCGCATCAGGATGCCCTTGGCCCGATCGACCAGCTTGCGCTCCTCGAAGCGGCTGCTGAGGTCGGCCATGGCCTCGCGCTGCACGCGCTCGTGCCGGAAGCGAACCTGCGCGAGCTGCACCACCGCACGCAGGCGCTGCGGCAGATAGCCCTGCACTTCCCAGCACTGCACGCCGGCCGCCAGCGCCTTTTCCATGGCCTCGACCTCCGGCTCGCCGGTGAACACCACCACCGGCAGCGGCGCGTTGGCCTGCAAGGTCGCGAGCGCCGTGAAAAAGTTCTCTGCCGGCCGAGGCTGCCAGCACACCAGCACGTCGGGGTTGCTGCGCAAGGTATCGCGCACCAGGTTGTCGCAAGCGGTGGCACCAAGGACGTGAAATCCCGCGGCCGCGAGGTCGTCGGCCAGCACGGGCGAGCCGGGCGCGGGATCCTGGGCGACAAGAACGGAAGTCACGGAACTGCGGCCTTTCTACAGAGGGAGTGGCCTGCTTTCGCGGCCGGGGGGCGGCAAGCATAGAGCAAGACGGCGGCCAGCAGCCACCCGGCTTGGCACGGTTGTTGCGTCGCACAACCCACTCGGGTGTGCCGCTGCACCCGGACCGTGCAACAGCACCGCCGGTCATGCGCACACCGCCGTGCGCAGCCATGTGCCGACAAGCTCCGCAGCCTCCGGGCGCGGGGCCCAACCCCATGGCGAGCCCACACATGTCCGGCTTCAGTAGCTTTCTCCGCTCAGGCCACGCGCCCACGCTGTTCTCGGCGTTCCTGTACTTCGCGTTCTCCTGCTGCATCTGGGTGCTCAACGGTGCGATGGCGCCGTTCATCACCGAGACCTACCAGCTCACGCCCGCGCAGAAGGGGCTGATGCTGTCGATCCCGATCATCGCCGGCGCGCTGATGCGCTTCCCGCTCGGCGTGCTGGCGCAATACATCGGCCGCAAGAACGCCACGCTGGTCGAGATGGGCCTCATCGCGGTGGCCATGCTGTACGGCTTCTTCATGGTGAAGAGCTTCAACGACCTGCTGGCCATGGGCGTGCTGCTGGGCATCGCAGGCGCGAGCTTCGGCGTGGCGCTGTCGCTGGGTTCCGGCTGGTTCCCTCCGCGCCACAAGGGCCTGGCCATGGGCCTCGTGGGGGCCGGCAACGTGGGCACCGCGGTATCGGTGCTGGTGGCCCCGCCGCTGGCCCAGGCCTTCGGCTGGCAGACGGTGTACGGCTTCGCCGCCGCCGCGATCCTGCTGCCGATGCTCGTGATGATCGTGTTCGCCAAGGAGCCGCCCGACCTCGACGCCCATGCCAGCTTCCGCGAACACATCGCCTGCCTGTTCGAGAAGGACGGCTGGGCCTTCAGCCTGATCTACGGCGTGACCTTCGGCGGCTTCATCGGCCTCACCACCTTCCTGCCCACCTACTACTACGACCAGTTCGGCGTGAGCAAGGTGCAGGCCGGCCAGCTGACGATGCTGGCGGCCTTCATGGGCGCGGCCGTGCGCGTGTTCGGCGGCTGGATCTCCGACCGGCTGGGCGGCATCAACACCCTTACCGCGGTGCTGCTCATCGTGGCCGTGACGCTGGTGCTGTGCGGCTTTGCCTCCGCCTCGCTCACCGCCACCACCTTGTTGTTCATGGTGTGCTTCTCGGCGCTGGGCGCCGGCAACGGCGCCCTCTTCCAGCTGGTGCCGCTGCGCTGGCCGCTCACCACGGCGGTGGCCGGCTCCATGATCGGAGAGGTGGGCGCGCTCGGCGGTGGTCTCGTGCCCAACGCGATGGGCCTGTCCAAGCAGTACACCGGCAGCTACGCCTGGGGCTTCGTGTTCTTCGCCGTGCTCGCGGTCGCAGTGCTGTTGATGATGCGGGTGATGCAGATCCGCTGGACGCGCACCTGGGCCGAGAAGGGTGGACGGGCGCGCAACGTGCCGCCCACCGCGCCGCAGGACGCCGCGGCGCACACCCTGCAGCGCGGCGCCTGACCCTGCAATGAAGCCGACCCCGCAGAACCGCCAGCCAGGAGCCGCGGGTCGCGCAGCGGCCCTGCGGCGACCCGCGCAGACGCCGCGGATCCGGCTGCGCCGGTCCGCCGGCGTCGCCCCCTCGAGGGGGAGCGCCGAAGGCGCTACGGGGGTGGGCTCACCGGGGAAGGAACAGCAGCCACACGACCAGCAGCACGTTGAACATCAACGAGATCGCGAGCGCGATCTGCCACAGCACGCGCGGGTCGCGCACGGCCAGCGGCGTGGCGCCGGGCGCGGCGAGCGGGCGCGAGGCGCCGCGCTCCAGCGCGAGCACCATCTCCTCGGCCGTCTCGAAGCGCTGCTTCGGATCGCGGGCCACGGCCTTCTGCACCACGTTGTCGAGCCAGATCGGCACGTCGGGCCGCAGTCGCGACGGCGCGCGCGGGTCGTGGCGAAAGCGTGCCAGCTGGTAGGGCTCGATCTCGCCATAGGGCAGCTTGCCGGTCAGCCACTGGTAGAGCGTGACGCCCAGCGCGTACAGGTCGCTCTGCGCCGTGGCGTCGGTGCGGGCGCCCTCCTCGGCCGACCATTGCTCGGGGTTCATGTAGCTGGGCGTGCCGGCATGCAGCTCGCGTTGCGCGGCCGGCTCGCTGCCCGAGATGGCCACGCCCAGGTCGAGCACGCGCCACTGGCCGTCGTCGCCCAGGTGCAGGTTGGCGGGCTTGACGTCGCGATGGATCACGCCCTGGCGGTGCAGCCGCCCCAGCGCGCGCGCCGCGGCCAGCGCGCCGGCGATGACCTCATGCACCTCGAACCGGTGGCCCTGGGCCAGCAGCTGCTCCAGCGTGTGGCCGGCATGCCAGTCGAACAGCGTGTAGAAGGCGCCGGGCTCCCGGGGCTCGCGCACCCGCACGAAACCGCTCGCCTCGTGCTCGCCGTAGCGTTGGGTGAGCCGCAGGCCCAGCCAGGCCTCGTGCGCCAGCATGGCGCGTTCCTCGGGGTCGCTGGCGCGGCTTTCATGCAGCGTCTTCATGGCCAGCAGCTCGCGGGTCTCGAGGTCGCGCACCTGGTAGAGCCGGTGCACACCGGTATCGGCCACGAGCGCGGTCACGGTGTAGCGGTCGATCGTGTCGCCCACCTTCAGGCGCTGCGGCACCGGCAGCTGCCGCGCATGCATCAGCGCGTCGCCCAGCCGCAGCGGGGCCAGGCCACGCACGTGGATGACGAGCGCGCTGCTGTTGTCGCGGCTGCCGGCGGCCAGCGCCGCCTGGACCAGCGCCTCGGCCGCAGCCTGCGCGGAACCTTCGCGCGCGGCCCCCGCGTGCTGGGCAAGCACGCGGCGCTTGAGCATGCCGTGCACACCGTCGCTGGTGAGCACGAAGACGTCGCCGGCATGCAGCTCGCCCTGCAGGTAGTCGACCCGCACGTGGTCGTCGAGCCCGATGGCACGGGTGAGGCGGCTGCGCATGTCGGGATGGTCGAAGCTGTGGTCCTGGCTGAGCTGCGAGCAGGCCTGGACGTCGCCGCGCAGCAGCCAGGCACGGGTGTCGCCCACGTGGGCCATCGTGTAGCTGTGGCCGCGCAGCACCAGGGCGGTCAGCGTGGTCATCGCGCTGCCGCCGCCTTGCGCCGCACCGAGCTGCTGGCGGCGCCGGTTGTGATCGGACAACCACGCGTTCTGCGCGCCGATGAGCCGATCGAGCACCACGCTGGTGTCCCAGGTCTCGGGCGCGCCGAAGTAGTCCTGCACCAGGCTCATCACGGTGGTCTGCGCGGCTTCCTTGCCGCCGCCGCCCATCGACACGCCGTCGGCCATGGCAGCGATCAGGCCGCGCGCCTCATCGTGGGGCGCCGGGCGCACCGCGGCGGCGAAGTCCTCGTTGTCGTCACGCGGGCCGCGGGCACTGAACCAGCCGATATCGACGTCGAAGCTCATGTTTTCCTTGTCGTTCGTCCCCAACACGGGGCTTTTGCGCTGAGCGAGCGCACCAAGAAGCAAGAAACGATCCCAGAAACGGTGCGCACCGATTCTGGTGCATCCCCCTTTTTTGGCACCCCGCTTGCTATCCAGGCGGAGTGTTCTCTCCACGAGTTCCACGAGTGATAGGTCAGGAGCGAAAGCAATGAAGAAGATGAAGTTGGTGATGGTGGGCAACGGCATGGCCGGCGTTCGCACGCTCGAAGAGCTGTTGAAGATCGCTCCCGATCTGTACGACATCACGGTGTTCGGCGCAGAGCCGCACCCGAACTACAACCGCATCCTGCTGAGCCCGGTGCTCGCCGGCGAACAGACGATCGACGAGATCATCCTCAACCCGGTGAGCTGGTACGAAGAGAACAACATCACGCTGCACCTGGGCAAGAAGGTGGTGAGCGTGGACCGCAAGCGCCGCATCGTGCGCGCCGAGGACGGCACCGAGGCCGAATACGACCGCCTGCTGCTGGCCACCGGCTCCAACCCGTTCATCCTGCCGGTGCCCGGCAAGGACCTGAAGGGGGTGATCGCCTACCGCGACATCGCCGACACGAACACGATGATCGAGGCGGCCGCCAAGTACAAGCATGCGGTGGTCATCGGCGGCGGCCTGCTGGGCCTGGAAGCCGCCAACGGCCTGATGCTGCGCGGCATGCAGACCACGGTGGTGCACATCATGCCGTGGCTCATGGAGCGCCAGCTCGACGACGTGGCCGGCGGCCTCCTGCGCAAGTCGCTCGAGGACCGCGGCCTGAAGTTCATGATCGGCGCGCAGACCCAGGCCCTCATCGGCGACAAGGACGGCCGCGTGATGGCCGTGCAGTTCAAGGACGGCACCGAGGTGCCGGCCGACCTGGTGGTGATGGCCGCGGGCATCCGACCCAACACCGAGCTGGCCGAAAAGATCGGCCTGCACTGCAACCGCGGCATCGTGGTCACCGACACGATGCAGACCGTGACCGACCCTCGCGTCTACTCGGTCGGCGAGTGCGCGGCCCACCGGGGCATCGCCTACGGCCTGGTGGCGCCGCTCTTCGAGCAGGGCAAGGTGTGCGCGACGCACCTGGCCGAGTTCGGCATCGGCCGCTACACCGGCTCGCAGGTGAGCACCAAACTCAAGGTCACCGGCATCGACCTGTTCTCGGCCGGCGACTTCATGGGCGGCGAAGGCACCGAGGAGATCGTGATGAGCGACCCCTTCGGCGGGGTCTACAAGAAGCTCGTCATCAAGGACGACAAGCTGGTCGGCGCCTGCCTCTACGGCGACACGGTCGACGGCTCCTGGTACTTCAAGCTCGTGCGCGAAGGCCGCTCCGTCGCAGACATCCGCGACAAGCTGATGTTCGGCGAATCGAACATCGGCGACACCGGCCACGAAGGCCACAACAAGGCCGCCGCCATGGCCGACAGCGACGAGGTCTGCGGCTGCAACGGCGTCACCAAGGGTGCGGTCTGCAAGGCCATCAAGGAAAAGGGCCTCTTCACGCTCGAAGAAGTGCGCAAGCACACCAAGGCCAGCGCGTCTTGCGGCTCGTGCACGGGCCTGGTGGAGCAGCTGCTCATGTTCACCGCGGGCGGCGACTACTCGTCCACGCCCAAGAAGAAGGCCATGTGCGGCTGCACCGACCACAGCCATGAGGAAGTGCGCCAGGCCATCCGCACGCCGCTGCCCGACGGCTCCAGGCTGCTCACCATCGACAGCGTCTACAAGCACCTCAACTGGCGCACGCCCAACGGCTGCTCGTCGTGCCGCCCGGCCGTCAACTACTACCTCATCAGCACCTGGCCGAAGGAAGCGAAGGACGATCCGCAGTCGCGCTTCATCAACGAGCGCAGCCACGCCAACATCCAGAAGGACGGCACCTACTCGGTGATCCCGCGCATGTGGGGCGGCGAAACCACCGCCGACGAACTCCGCCGCATCGCCGACGCGGTGGACAAGTACAAGATCCCCACCGTCAAGGTCACCGGTGGCCAGCGCATCGACCTGCTGGGCGTGAAGAAGGAAGACCTCGTCAACGTCTGGAAGGACATCGGCATGCCTTCGGGCCACGCCTATGCCAAGGCGCTGCGCACCGTGAAGACCTGCGTGGGCAGCGAGTGGTGCCGCTTCGGCACGCAGGACAGCACACAGATGGGCAAGGACCTCGAACGCGCGCTCTGGCGCATGTACGCGCCGCACAAGGTCAAGCTCGCGGTGAGCGGCTGCCCGCGCAACTGCGCCGAGTCGGGCATCAAGGACGTGGGCGTGATCGGCGTCGACTCCGGCTGGGAGCTTTACGTGGCCGGCAACGGCGGCATCAAGACGGAGGTGGCGCACTTCTTCGTGAAGGTGAAGACGCCCGAGGAGGTGCTCGAGTACAGCGGCGCCTTCCTGCAGCTCTACCGTGAGGAGGGCTGGTACCTCGAGCGCACCTGCCACTACGTGAGCCGCGTGGGCCTCGACTACGTGAAGAAGAAGGTGCTCGAAGACACCGCCAACCGCAAGGCGCTGTGGGAGCGGCTGCAGTTCTCGCTCGACGGCGAACCCGATCCCTGGTTCGAGTTCGACAAGGCCTCGGTGGACACCCGCCAGTTCGACACCGTGGCGACGGTCTGACCAGCATGCACACGGCAGTACGAACCTCCCCGCTGCGCCGCCGCGCCGTGCTCGCAGCGCTGGCCGGCGCCTCGCTGGCGGTGTCGCACCGCGGCGCGCAGGCGCAGGTGAGCGACATCAACGACGCCATCAACAAGGCGGGGCGCCAGCGCATGCTGTCGCAGCGCATGGCCAAGGCCTGGCTGGCCATCGGGCTGGACATCGAGGTGGCACGCGCGCAGCGCATCCTGGGCGATTCGATGGCGCTGTTCGACCGCCAGTTCGTCGAGCTGAAGGCCTATGCGCCGACCGGCGACATCCGCGCCACCTATGCCTCGCTCGAGGCGGTGTGGAGCGAATACAAGGCGGCGCTGGTGGGCAGCGCGCCCGGCAAGCCGGTTGCGCCGCAACTGATATCGCTCGACGCCCGCGTGCTGCAACTGGCCCACCAGGGCACGGTGCAGCTCGAGAAGCACTCGGCCCGGCCGGTCGGCCGCCTCGTCAACGTGGCCGGCCGCCAGCGCATGCTGTCGCAGCGCATGGCGAAGTTCTACCTGGCGCAGACCTGGAAGATCGACGCGCCCGATGCCGGCAAGGAGCTCGACAAGGCGCGCGAGGAATTCGTGGCCGGCCTGAAGACGCTGCGCGATGCCCCCGAAGCCACGCCGGCCATCCACCAGCAGCTCGACCTGGCGCAGCAGCAGTGGGTGTTCTTCCAGAACGCACTGGAGCGCGGCATCGAAGGCGGCAAGTCCTCGCCGCGCGCCGCACAGGTCTTTTCCAGCAGCGAAAACATCCTTCAGGTCATGGACCAGATCACGGGCCTGTACGCCCGCCTTTCCGCAGCCTGAAACGACAGAACGATTACGGAGCCCCCCATGAGTGAATGGAAAACCATCTGCCGCGTCGAAGACATCCCGGTGCTGGGCGCCCGCCGCGTGGCCCGCCCCGCCGGCTCCGACGTGGCCGTGTTTCGCAATGCCGAGGACAAGGTGTTCGCGCTGCTCGACCGCTGCCCGCACAAGGGCGGCCCGCTGAGCCAGGGCATCGTGTTCGGCGAGAGCGTGGCCTGCCCGCTGCACAACTGGACCATCGGCCTGAACGACGGCTGCGCCAAGTCGCCCGACGAAGGCTGCACCACCAAGTTCAGCGTCAAGGTCGAAGGCGGCGTGGTTTCGCTCGACGTGGACGAGCTGAACTCGCTGGCCCTCGACGAGGACAAGGCCGCGGCGTGAACACAGGGGCAGCGAAGGTGAAGGAGACGCGCTCCACCTGCCCCTACTGCGGGGTGGGCTGCGGAGTGATCATCGAGAGCGAGGGCGACCAGATCACCGGCGTGCGCGGTGACCCGTCGCACCCCGCCAACTTCGGCCGCCTGTGCAGCAAGGGCAGCACCTTGCACCTCACCGCCAGCGCGCCGGTGACCCTGCAGACGCGCCTGCTGCAGCCGCAGCGCCGTGCGCAGCGCGATGCGGCGCCGCAGGTGGTGGGCTGGGACGCCGCCCTCGACGACGCTGCCGACCGCTTTGCCGACGTGATCCGCAGGCACGGCCCCGACGCGGTGGGCTTCTACATCTCGGGCCAGCTGCTCACCGAGGACTACTACGTCTTCAACAAGCTGGCCAAGGGCCTCATCGGCACCAACAACGTCGACACCAACTCGCGCCTGTGCATGAGCAGCGCGGTGGCCGGCTACAAGGCCACGCTGGGCGCCGACGCGCCGCCGGCCTGCTACGACGACCTGAAGTTCGCGCAGACGCTGTTCATCGTCGGCTCGAACACCGCCTACGCCCACCCCATCCTGTTCCGCCGCATCGAAGACGCGCGGCGCGACAACCCGTCGATGAAGCTCATCGTGGCCGACCCGCGCCGCACCGAGACGGCCGAGGTCGCCGACCTGTACCTGCCCATCCAGCCCGGCACCGACGTGGCGCTGTTCCACGGCATGCTGCACCTGCTGATGTGGGAAGGCCTCATCGACAACGCCTACATCCGCGCCCACACCACCGGCTTCGACGAGCTCAAGGCCATCGTGCGCGACTTCACGCCCAAGGAGGTGGCGAAGCTGTGCGGCATCGGCGAGGCCGACCTGGTGCAGGCCGCCAAGTGGTTCGGCGAATCGCCGGCCACGCTGTCGCTCTACTGCCAGGGCCTGAACCAGAGCTCGTCGGGCACCGACAAGAACGCCGCGCTCATCAACCTGCACCTGGCCACCGGCCAGATCGGCAAGCCGGGCGCCGGGCCGTTTTCGCTCACCGGCCAGCCCAATGCGATGGGCGGGCGCGAAGTGGGCGGCCTGGCCAACCTGCTCTCGGCCCACCGCGACCTGGCCAACCCCGACCACCGGGCCGAAGTGGCCGCGCTGTGGGGCGTGCCCGACGTGCCGGCCACGCCGGGCAAGACGGCGGTGGAAATGTTCGAAGCCGCCGCGCGCGGCGAGATCAAGGCGCTGTGGATCGCCTGCACCAACCCGGCCCAGTCGCTGCCCGACCAGGCCACCGTGCGCCGCGCGCTGCAGACCGCCGAGTTCGTGGTGGTGCAGGAGGCCTTCGCCACCACCGCCACCTGCGCCTACGCCGATCTGCTGCTGCCCGCCACCACCTGGGGCGAAAAGGAAGGCACGGTCACCAACAGCGAGCGCCGCATCAGCCGCGTGCGCCGCGCGGTGGCACGGCCCGGCCAGGCCCGCGACGACTGGGACATGGTGGTCGACTTCGCGCGCCGGCTCGAGCAGCGCCTGCCCGAGCGGCTGCCGCCCGGCCGCGCCACCCTCTTCCCGTACGACACCGCCGAGTCGGTGTGGAACGAACACCGCGAGTCCACCCGCGGCCGCGACCTCGACATCACCGGCCTCAGCTACGCCCTGCTCGAGTCCGCGGGCCCGCAGCAATGGCCCATGCCGGAAGGCGCGCCGCAAGGCAAGGTGCGGCTCTACGAAGACGGCGTCTTCCCCACGCCCGACGGGCGCGCGCGTTTCGTGGCGATGAAATACAAGCCGGTCGCCGAGCCGCGCGACGCGCGCTACCCCTTCTCGCTCACCACCGGGCGGCTGCGCGACCAGTGGCACGGCATGAGCCGCACCGGCGTGCTCGGCCGCCTGTTCGGCCATGTGCCCGAGCCGTGCATCGAACTGCACCCGCAGGAGCTGTCGCGCCGCGGCTGGGCCAGCGGCGAGCTGCTGCACGTGACCTCGCGCCGGGGCTCGGTGGTGCTGCCGGTGGTGGCCAACGAGTCGGTGGGTCTGACGCAGGCCTTCGTGGCCATGCACTGGGGCGAGGAATTCGTCTCCGGCGTGTCGTCCACCGGCGAGCGCCTGCCCGGCATCAACGCGCTCACCACGCCGGCCTTCTGCCCCAAGTCCAAGCAGCCCGAGCTCAAGCACTGCGCCGTCAAGCTGCTGAAGGCGGAGCTGCCGTGGCGGCTGCTGGCCATGGCCTGGCTGCCGCAGGACAAGGCCCTGCTCGCACAGCAGCAGCTGCGCGCGCTGATGCCTTCGTTCGCCTACGCGAGCTGCGTGCCCTTCGGCCGCGAGCCGCACGAGCGCGGGCTGGTGGGTGTGCTGTTCCGTGCGGCCGCCTACGAGGCCGCACCCGAGGAGCTGGTCACCCGGGTCGAGGGCATGCTGGGCCTGCGCGGCGCCGAGGTGCTGCGCTATGCCGACAAGCGCCGGGGCCAGCGCCGTGCGATGCGGCTGGTGCGCCAGGCCGGCGGCGATGCGCGGCTCGACGGCTTCGTGCTGGCGGGCGACACCAGCGCCGAAGCCTGGATCAAGACGCTGCTGCAGGAGGAGGTGCCCGCCCAGGCCTATGGCCGCCTGCTGCTGGTGCCCGGGGCCAAACCGCCGGTGGCCCTGCAGGCCAAGGGGCGGCAGGTGTGCACCTGCTTCAACGTGGCCGAGCCCCAGATCCTGGCCACGCTCGCACGCTGCAGCGGTCCGGCCGATGCACAGCTGGCGCAGTTGCAGGGCGAGCTCAAGTGCGGCACCAACTGCGGCTCCTGCGTGCCGGAGCTGAAGAAGCTGATCCGCGGGCAGTTGCAGGCGGCCTGAAGAAGCGGCCTGCCGAACTGGCGTGAGAATTGCGTTTTGCTCCCGCCCTCAGGGAGAAAGAACACATGAGACATCCAGTGTCAACCTGTACGTCCCGGGCCGCCGCGCCGGGCCGCCCCAAGCAAGGCCCGACCCTCGCGGAGGGTCGATCGCCGTACTCGGCGAGCGGGGTGCCGGCATCCCCCCGGGCCGC